>JAYUCP010000027.1:0-16375 GCA_043740245.1 Acidobacteriota bacterium
CGTAAGCGGGCGATCAGCATCATTGATGATGCCACCTTCTCCCAGGTCGGCGGCGATGCCGTGTCGCATCAAATAAAGTTCAATCAAGACGATTTCTCCTCAAATATGTGTGGAGCGATTTCACGAATCGCTCCACATTCCAAAGTCTTTCATTAGAACGCCGATGCCCCAGCTTCCGCGACAGCGTGGTCTTGCTCACCTGACCCGCCGCTGACGCCAATGGCCCCGACCACCACGCCATTTTGTTTAAGAGGGATGCCTCCCGCAAAGATCATGATTCGCCCGTCGTTGGAGGCATGAATTCCAAAAAACTGTCCTCCTGATTGGCTATGTTCGGCTAAATCTTTGGTGGCGATATCGAAGGCGCGCGATGTATAGGCTTTCTTGATGGAAATATCTATGCTGCCGATCCAGGCTTTATCCATGCGGACGTGTGCGATTAAATTGCCGCCGCCGTCAGCCACTGCAATATTCATCGGCTGTCCGATTTCAGCCGCTTTGGCCTCTGCCGCGGCAATGATCCGGCGTGCGTCGTTCAGTGTGATCATTCTGTTTCCCCTTTTCGAGTTGTTTGTTTTCTGCGTTTTCGTAATGCTTTTTTGATTGAAGTGTAACGCTTCTCTCTAAATTCCAAATCCCAAATGTGAACCTGGATTATTGAGCGCCGTTTGCAGGGCCAGTTTCAGCGTCGGGCGGATTTCTTCCGGCGCGATTACGGCATCTACAAAGCCGCGCGCGGCGGCGAACTTCGCATCCAGTTGGCGTTCATATTCGGCGCGGACGCGATCCATCTCCGCGCGCAATTTTTCGTCTGGCTCTTTCCCCGCAGCCTTTATTTTTTCAAGCTGTGCGGCGAACAAAGCCATCACCGCCGATTCGCCTTCCATCACGCCCATCCGCCCGTTTGGCAAGGTGAAGATGAAGTCCGGATCGAAGCCCTGGCCGGCCATCGCATAATAGCCCGCGCCCGACGCATGATTGATTGTCAGCACAATCTTGGGCACGACGGCCGTGGCCATCGCTTCGACAAAGCGCGCGCCCGCGCGAATGATGCCAGAGCTTTCGGCTTCGACACCGACCATAAAGCCCGACACGTCCTGAATGAACAGCAACGGCGTACCGTGCCGGTTGCAGGTCTCGATGAAATACGCGGTCTTCTCGGCGCTCTCGGTGTAAATGATGCCGCCAAATTTGGGCGGCTTGCCTGGCCCATCGGAAATCAGGCCGCGACTGTTGGCGATCACGCCGACACTGATGCCGCCCAGACGCGCGTGGCCGCAGATCATCTCCTTGGCGAAGTCGGCCTGAAATTCATCGAAGCTGCCCTCATCCAGAATGCAATCCAACACCGCCCGCGCGTCATACGGCGCGCGATGATCGGCGGGCAGCAAGTCGTAAAGCGCATCGGCGGAACGTGCAGCGTCGCGTGCTTCGGCAATGTTCACGCGCGTAACCGCTTTGGCGGGCAGTTCAGCAACCAGCTTGCGAATCTGTTGCAAACATTCTTCGTCATTCTTCGCGCGGTAATGCGCCACACCCGACACGGCGTTGTGCATGCGCGCGCCGCCCAGCGTCTCGCTGTCCACCTTCTGTCCCGTCGCGCCCTTGACCAGATTCGGCCCGCCCAGGCCCATAAACGAAGTGCCCTCGACCATCAGGATCACGTCCGACAGCGCGGGCAGATACGCGCCGCCCGCCACGCATTGGCCCATCACGGCGGCGATCTGCGGCACCTTGAGATAGCGGCGCATGATCGAGTTGTAGTAGAAAATCCGCGCGGCACCGTATTGGCCGGGAAAGACGCCATCCTGATACGGCAGATTCACACCCGCCGAATCCACCAGATAAATGATCGGCACGCGGCAACGCATGGCGATTTCCTGCGCGCGCAAAATCTTCTTGATGGTTTCGGGCCACCACGCGCCCGCTTTGACGGTGGCGTCGTTCGCCACGATCACAGCCTCGCGCCCCGCAACCGTGCCGAAGCCCGTCACCACGCCCGCTGCCGGCGCTTGGCCGTTGTATTGATCGTAGGCGATGAGCAGGCCGATCTCTTGAAAGTGCGTTTGAGGATCGAGCAACGCGGCGATGCGTTCGCGGGCGGTGAGCTTGCCTTGCTGGTGCTGTTTCTGGATTTTGTCCGCGCCGCCGCCTTGTTGAAGCTGTTCGGCCAGCGCGTGCAATTCGTGGGTGAGTGTTGCCAGGTGCGTGTCCGGCTTCTGATTCGCTCTTTTCATAGGGCGGTTAGCTTGTCGGCAGTGTACGGCGATGTCAACGGTTTTAGCGCCAGCGGCGCGGCCTGTTTATAGTTTCGTTGCGCCATTGCCCCTAAAGCAACAAGCAGCGATTAATACAGTTGGTAAAGCATCAAGTAAACCACCACGCCGGTCACCGACACATACAACCACAACGGCAGCGTCCAGCGGGCCAGTGGTTTATGCCGCGCGAAATCGCCTTTCAACGCGCGCGCCAGCGTCAGCAAAATCAGCGGCACAATCACCGCCGCCAGCACCGTGTGCGTCAACAGGATGGCAAAGTAAACAAAGCGAATCGGCCCCTGGCCTTGAAAGGGCGTCGAGCCGTGCCGGTAGTGGTAAAAGAGGTAGGAGATCAGAAACAGCGTCGAGGTCAGAAAAGCCGCGCTCATACACACGCGATGCGCGGCCCGGTTTTTATGGCGAATTTGCCAGTAACCCAGCACCAATAAGGTCGCGCTCGTTGCATTCAAACAGGCATTGAGCGCCGGTAGGTCGGCAAGCGTCATCATTCAATTCCAGAGAAACAGCATGCTGAATAAGAACAGCCAGAGCACGTCAATGAAATGCCAGTAAACGGTCGTCGTATCCATCGTCGCGCGCCGCCGCAGCACCGTCCAATCGCCGAAGCTGTTTTTGACGACCAGATAAACCAGCGCCAGCAACCCGCCGAACAAATGCGCGCCGTGCGCGCCCGTGATCAGAAACGCCAGCCAGGCGCGTTTGTTGACTGTGGCAAAAAAGCCCGCGCTCGCCAGTTGGCGCAAGGCCAGATATTGCGTGCCCAAAAAGAGCAAGCCCAGCGCCATCGTCAGCCAGAGCCAGCGATTGAAAATCGTTTCGCGCCGCTGGCGCAAGGCGCGCCGCGCCATTTCTAGCGTGGCGCTGCAACTAAGCACAACGCCCGTGCTGACCCAAAACAAGCGCGGCGTCATCAGCGGCGAATGTTGCGCCTCGAGCCAGAGGTAAACCACGACGAGCGTGACAAAGAGCATCGTTACCCAGGTCAGCGTCAACCACATGGCGATGCGATAGCCTTCGGGCGGCGGCTGGCGTTCGCGCTCTGGCTTGCCGTTGTTGCCATCGCCGCCGAAACGCGGCATGTCGCTCGCGCCTCCGCCAGTATTGCCGCTGAGGATTTCCACTTCTTTTGGTTTCGCCAATGTTATCGCCAAGGAATGTGCTCCAATCGCTGCTTACGGTTTACGGGCTTCGCTATCTTCAAACTCGTTCGCGCATCCACATGGCGGGCAGCGTCTTCAAAATGATTTTGAGGTCGAGCCAGGGCGACCAGTTTTCGATGTAGAAAATATCGAGCTGCACCATCTGTTCAAACGATAGTTGATACCGCCCGCTGACTTGCCAGAGGCCGGTCAAGCCTGGCTTCACATCGAGCCGTTTGCGATGCCAGGGCTCGTAACATTCGACCTCGTATTGAATCGGCGGGCGCGGCCCGACCAGCGACATTTCGCCCCTGAAGACGTTGAGGAATTGCGGCAATTCGTCCAGGCTCGCCCAGCGCAACCAGCGCCCGACGCGCGTCAGCCGGTCTTCATTGATGAATTTGTAGTGCGGCTGTTCGCCCGTGCCTAAATTGGACTCACCCTGCTTTTTGATCAGCCGGGCCATGTATTCGCGGTGAGCTTCGTCAGGCTGGGCGTCCTCTCTCATCGAACGAAACTTATAAAGTAAAAAGACGTGCCCATCCATCCCCACGCGCTCTTGCCGGTATAGCAACGACCCGTGCGAATCGAGCTTGATCGCCAGCATAATCAGCAGCCACAACGGCGCGGTCAGCAACAGCACCAGCGCACTGACCACCACGTCTACCGCGCGTTTCAAAAAGCGCGCCGGCCCTGACAGCGGTTCCTCGAACAGCCGCACCATCGGCACGTTGCCCAATTGTTCGACGTAGGTCTTGCGCGGGATGCAGTTGAGCAGGTTCGGCACGATGCGGAAATTGATGCGCGTGCCGCGTCCGCATTTGACCATCGTTTCAAACAGCAACTCGGGCCGCACCGCCGGGTCGGTGATCAGGACTTCCTGAATCTGATAGCCGCGAATCAGGCGGTGCATCTCGTCATAGCGGCCCAACGTCGGCCACTGGCGCAACGCCGCGCTTTCGGGCGGTTTGCCATCCAGCGTCACCAGTCCCACTACGCGCCGTCCCACGCGCGGGTCGTGCGCGATCTCGTTCACGCACATCTCGGCCACGCCATTCGAGCCCAAAATCAGGATCGGAATCACGTTGCGATGGCGGCGGCGGTAAAACGTTTGCAACAGGCGCAAGCCTGTGCGGTACCCGACAAACGCCACCAGGCTCAACCCGTAATACAGCACGAAGACCGAGCGCGAATAGGAATAGTCGGCGTAGGTAAAGCCGCCGCGATAAAAGAACGCCGCCACCGTCACCAGCAGCGCGCCGATGGAATTGCCCTTGAAGATGTTGATGAAATCGTCGCTGTAGGAAAACTCGCCCCGCACACGGTACAAGCCGCGATACCAAAAACAGGCGATCTGAATGAGCGGCACGAAATACAACACGCTCACATAAGGCAGGAATTCAAAATGAAATTGATAGGGCAGCCAAGTGAGCAGCGGGTCTTTGGCTTCGAGCAAGACCGGCTTGCCCGGATGCCGCAACCAGAACGCGGCGATGAACAGCACACCGGCCAGCAGCGCATCGAAAAGCACTACGCCAACGGTGATCAGGTTGATGCTGTGATCGGTCAACGGCAACAGCCGCCAACGCGCGCGCGGCTGCACCAATTCCGTGGGGACAGCGATCATTCGATTGGTTTCGCGTGGTGAGACAGCCATTTTCTTCCAGCAGGGGAATCGGGTCAGGAGCGTGCCCGATGGTACGTAAACGGCTGAAAGACTGCAACTGTCGCGCCGTGCTAAGATGCGGGTGCCGTTGCCAGCCGTAAATCGAATGTCAAAAGGCACGGCCAAAGGAGTTGAGACCTATGCCCAGCAAATCAGCGCAAGTTGCCGCACTCACTGTCGCACCGCGCCCGCCCCTGCCGCCAAAAGTCGAACTGTGGGAAGGGCTGCTAAGTGGTTGCGAACCACGCAGCCAGCCACAGTTGCCGCCGGTTACCATCAATCCCGAACGAATGGGCGGCACGCCGACGATTGCCGGTTACCGGTTGCCGGTCGCCACCCTGCTCGACTTTTTGCTCGACAGCCCGAGTCTGCCTGAGTTTGTCGCAGAATATGGCGGGGCTACGGTCGGCGATTGCCAGGCGGCCTTGCTCTATTTGCGCGAGGCTGTCGAACAACTCGGAATCGGCGAACGGATTGATGATTAATGGAAATCCTGTTTGACAATAACGTGCCCCGCCAATTGCGCCCGCACTTGACGCCTCATCGCGTGACACTCGCCAAAGAAAAAGGCTGGGCGGCTTACAAGAACGGCGAATTGTTGCGCCGTGCCGCCGCCGAATTCGAGGCGCTCATCACCGGGGACGCCAATCTTCCCCATCAGCAGCAGGTCGTGCAGCACAACATCGCAGTGATCGTTGTGCGGGCTGTTCAATTCAAACTGGCGCACTGCCTGCCGCTGGTGCCGGAAATTCTGGCTCGGCTCGCCGATACGCCACCCGGCCAGGTGGCCTGGGTTTATGAAAGCGAATCCTTGCGCCGCCGGGACGCCCGCAAGGGACGCGCCACTCCGTTGCCCTAAAGACTGATTCAGTTTTTGCGCTGCCCCTTTTCTTCCTGCTCGCGCAATTCGCGCCGCAACACCTTGCCGACGGCGCTTTTCGGCAGCGCCTCCATGAATTCAATGTGCGTGGGTAGTTTGTATTTGGCCAGTCGTTCGCGGCAGAAGTCTTGAATCTCTTCGACTGTGACGGGCGTGCCGTCTTTCAGCACGATGAAGGCTTTGACCGCTTCGCCGCGATATTGGTCGGGGACGCCGATGACGGCGCATTCCTTGACGGCGGCGTGCATGAACAAAACGTCTTCGATCTCGTTGGGGTACACGTTGTAGCCGCTGACCAGGATCATGTCTTTCTTGCGTTGGACGATATAAAAATAGCCGTCCTCATCCATGCGCGCGACATCGCCGGTGTAAAGCCAGCCGTCGCGCAAGACGTCAGCCGTCTCTGCGGGCTTGTTCCAATAACCTTTCATGATCTGCGGCCCGCGAATGCAAAGCTCGCCGGTTTCGCCCAGGGGAACTTCGGTCGTGCCCGTCTCGAAATCCACGATCTTCAGTTCGGTGTTGGGCACGGGCAAGCCGATGCTGCCCGGCTTGCGTTTGGCGAACATCGCCGTCGAAGTCCCCAGCGCCGATGTTTCGGTCATGCCCCAGCCCTCAAACAACGCCGCGCTGCTTATTGCTTCAATGCGTTCGATCACTTCGACCGGGCAGGGCGCCGAGCCGCTGTTCAACCGGCGAATCGCGCCCAGCTTGCTGTGGGCCGCTTCGGGGTGATTGAGCAGCGAGATGAACAGCGTTGGCACGCCCGGAAAGAAACTGGGTTCGTAGGTGTTGATCGCCGCGAGCAGCATGTTCACGTCGTATTTCGGAATCAGAATTTGCAAGGCCCCGGCAAACGTGCCGTAGACCAAGCCGACGACCAGGCCATACACGTGGAAGTAGGGAATCACCAGCAAAAACTTCTCGTGCCCGCGCGTTGTATATTCCTGGCTCCAAACGTGGCACTGCACGGCGGGCGCGAACAGGTTGTAATGCGTCAGCATCGCGCCTTTGGGCGTGCCGGTCGTGCCGCCGGTATAAACCAGCGCGGCCACGTCCTCTTCGGCGTTGATCTCGACGCTGGGCAGTTCGGGTTTTTCGACGCCTGCGAGCAGAGCCGAAAACGAGAGCGTGCCTTCCGGCGCGGCGGGCGCGTGGCGCTGATCTTGACCGTAGGCTTGCACACTGGTCGTGATGATTTGTTCGATGCTGGTGTTTGCCTTAATGCCCAGGCTGATGTGCGACAACACGTCGAGCGTGATGATCATGCGCATGCCCGAATCTTTGGCGACGACCTCGACCTCGCGCGGCGTATAGATCGGATTGACGTTCGCCACAATTGCGCCCAGCCGCACAATGGCGAAAAAGCTGATGACGTATTGCGGGCAATTCGGCAACATCACGCCCACGCGGTCGCCTTTCTGAATGCCCAGCCGCGCCAGCGCCGTCGCCAGCTTTTCGGCCTGCGCTTTAATATCGTTGTAGGTCAGTTGCGCGCCCAGAAACGCCGTCGCCGGACGTTCGCCATAATGGCTGGCGGCGATGTTCAGCACGGTAAAGATGGACTGGCGCGGGTAACTCAGTTCGGCGGGAACCCAATAATCATAATGCTTCAACCACGGTTTCTGCGTGTACGGAGATGGATTGGTGCTCATAGGATCAGTGCGTCTTCAGGGTTTGATAGCTGGTGCAAAACCAGGAGCGGTAACGACCGGGTAGATTTAGCAAGCGTCCATTGCAAATCTACCCGGCTTGGTTTGCTTCGAAGCGCCGCGAGGATAGCAGACTCCTGTGTCTTGTGCGAAACTCACTTGAACCAGCGCAAATAATCCGGCAGCGAGTGCAATTGATCTACGTGATCGGGCGCGGCATTGCCCGCGAAGCCGAGCACGCGGAATTGCCCGGCGCGCGCTTCGCTCAACTGTTGCGTGCCCAGCGGCCCCCATTTCAAGACCGCTTGGCGTTTCAGCCCGAGTTGCGCGAGCAGCCAATCCGCCGTCTCGGTCGTGCTGGCATAAGTGCCGGGGAAGATTTCGGAATGCGTGATAATCATCTGTTTGCGGCCCGCCACGGCGTCGCGCGCGAATTGCAGAAAGATTTCCAACCCGGCGCTTTCCAGTTTTGACTCTTGCGGGCCGGGCTTGTCTTCAAGGTAGCCCGAATGAAGCCCGTCAATCAGCAACACGCGCTCAACGCGCGCGTAATGCTCCGGCGTTTTCAGAATTTCGCGCACCGCGCCGTAACCCGCGCTCCACGCCGTCAAGGTCAGCGGCGCGAACTTCACGCCCGTCTTGCTTTCGGCCTCGTTCAGCAAACGCGTCAGCAATTGCGGATCGCTGAACGGCTTGGCATAAGCGCTCGAACCCGCGCCGATTTGGATTGAAAGCACCGCCGTCTTGCCAACCTTTGTTGCAGCAACTTCGGGCAGCCACGCGCCGCCGTGAAAGTGTATGAAGAGCGGTGTCGTAGCTTTCAGCCGCAACTGCTGCGGCAAAAACAATGTGCCGAGTTCGAGCGTTTCGCGCCGCCCGGCAGGCGTTTCCTGCGGCAAGCGTGTGTGGGCGCGCGCGTGTTCGACCATCGGCGAAGGGTTTTGCGCTTGCTGGGCAAACGCGGCCAGCGCGCAGAGTGTGATCAGAATGAATGGACGCATAAATAGTCTTTCCCGCTTTGCTGAAACGAAAGTGCCGCGCTAGCATACGCGCTCAAGAACCCACAGAGAAGGAGTGACCGACTTGGAGCCGATCTCGCATTATTTCTATTCGCATCGTCTGAAGCTGCAATTTTGGGACTGGGGCACAGCGGGCAAGCCGACAATGTTGCTGGTGCACGGCGGCCTGGATCACGCGCGCAATTGGGATTGGGTCGCGCGGGCCTTGCGCGCTGACTTTCACGTTTACGCGCTCGATCTGCGCGGCCACGGCAACAGCGCCCAGGCGCCCGGCGCGCTTTACAGCATCGCCGAACACGTGCTCGACCTGTCGGCGCTGGCCGACATCATTGACGATTTTCCGCTCTACATTATCGGCCATTCGCTGGGCGGCATCATCACCTTGCATTACGCGGGCATTTTCCCCGAACGCGTCAAAAAAGCCGTCGTCATCGAAGGGCTCGGCCCGCCGCCGAATCATCGCATCCACAAACCCGCGCCCGAACGCTACCGCGAATGGATCGCAGGCGTGCGCAAGACCGAAACGCGCGAGCCGCATTCTTACCCAGACCTGCAAGCCGCCGTCGCGCGCATGAAAGAAGCCAACCCGCATCTGTCTGACGAAGTCGCCCAGCACCTGACGCTGCACGGCACGAACTGGAATTCGGATGGCTCGCTGGTCTGGAAGTTCGACAACTTCGCGCGCGGCTTTCCGCCTTACGGCACGAACATCGAAGACGCGCGCCAAATCTTCAGCCAGATCACCTGCCCGGTGCTGCTGTTCTGGGGCATGGAAAGCTGGGCCGCCGATCCGAGCACGGACGGGCGCGCGAACGTCATCCAAAATCACCGGCTGATCAAAGTGGCAAACGCCGGGCATTGGGTGCATCACGATCAGTTGGGTTTGTTTTTGATTGAGACGAAGAAGTTTTTGGCGGAATGACAAGGAGAAAGTATGAAGATCGCACGCGCGGAGATCAGAAATTTTCGCAAAATCGAGAAGCTGGATTTGGACTTCACCAATTCACTCGACGAAGTCCGGGAGGCTTCGATCATTGCAGGCCCCAACACCAGCGGCAAAACCACTATTCTGGACGCGCTGGCCGTGTGTCTCGGATTGGGCACCGAGCTTTCGTATGCGCGCCCGGACTTTCAAATCACTCCGCGCATCGTGCGGCGTGGCGAGTTGGAGACCCGCGTGACTTGTTGGGTACGCTTTGCCCCCGCTGAAATTGAGGCGACGCGCGAAATCTTTAAATTAGCGCAAGAGGGCGGGAAGATCATTCCCAAGGCTCGGGAAGTGAAAGTGACTTGGGTTTATCCTGACCCTAACCACCGCTCGAAACTTGGATTCACCTTTTACGAGCCGGAGAGTGCCTGGACGCTTTTTAAGAGCCGCGTCAAGGTCGCGCGCCTTCTATCCACGCGGTTGCTTGATTGGAACTGGTTCCAGCGGGTCGGTGGCGTTTTCACTTTCGACCAGCAACGAACCGGCTTGGGGCGGACGATCCCGCGCGACATTTGGAACATCATCAACGGTGACAGCAGTGGCTACGGCGACGGTAGCGGCTTCGGTGGCGGTAGTGGCAGTGGCAGCGGCTATAGCGACGGTAGCGGCTACGGCGGCGGTGAAGCAGAGCATCGTAGTCGCCGTACCTCCGACCCGCGTGAAATCCTGTTGGCGCTGGCCGTGCAATCCAAATTTCCGGCGGCAGGCGAAGCGCAGACAGATCAATTCAAGTTGATCAAAGAACGTTATGACCAGCTTTGCGCGCCGCATAAGCTGTTGGGCGCGATGCGCGATGATTTGGGCGAACTGGACTTACGCTTTACGGATGGCTTTAACGAATACTTTTACGAAGAGTTGAGTAGCGGTGAAGAGATGCTGCTCCTCTTTCTGATTCGCATGGTCGCCGAGCACATTCATCAATCAGTGGTCTTGGTTGATGAACTGGAATTGCATCAGCATCCGATTTGGCAGCGCAAACTGCTGCACCTGTTGCCCAAGATCGGTAGTAATAATCAGCTTATTGCGACTACCCATTCACCTTATCTACGCGAAGTCATGTCGCCGGAGGCAGTGTTTGATTTGGGCAACCTGCTTGGGGATTAAGCAACACCGGGAGGCGCGCGGCAATGCCACAAAGCTATTTGATTTGCGAAGGGCCGAGCGATGTCAAAGTCCTCGATAAAATTATCGCTCAAAAACTCGGACTGGCAGTGCAGATTTATCCGGCCGGCGGCGCCAACGGGTTGGGCGCAGTAGCGGCTTATTTCAAACAGCGGTTCCCGCACGATCGCGTTTTCAAGATAGAAGACCGTGACTACCGATCACGCCAAGTCGCCGTTGATAGTTGGCATGCCGATAGCACCAGCTTTATTTGGCAGCGGCACGAAATTGAAAATTATCTGCTGACCCCTGGCGTCGTCACTGCCGCTTTCGATTTGCTCGGTCAGGCGAACCAATCCTCGGCCAAAGTATTGCCGCAAACTCAAGCTGAGACAGAAAAGCTACTGCACTCACTGGCTGCGCCAATGTTGGAAAATCATGCTGGGTGGCTGACCTATAAACACCTGGAGAAGTCACTCAACCCGTTGAAACTGAATTTATCCGGCACGGGCAATGCACTGTCATCGCGGCAGGCTTGGTTGGCACATTTACAGCAGGAATGCGCACGGTTGCAGCGCAGCGGCTCAGACTTGGCTGTGTTACCTGTACTCGCCCAACTTGAGATTGAAAAACTCTACGAACAGCAACTCGCGCCGCTCCAACAGCAGGATTTTCTTACCTCCGGGAAATATCTGCTTGACCTCAAGGGCAAAAAAATGCTGCGAAGACTCTTTCAATGGCTGCGGCGGGAGCAGGCTTTTCGGAACCTGCAGAAAACAGATTTTGAGGAAAAGCTGATTGAAGCGCTCGAACGCGAATACCAGCCCGGCTATTTTGACCCAGACGACTTTGCTGAACTGGCAACACGACTGAAGTAACAAATGGAGAACAACACATGACCCTCAACGACATTCAACATCTTTTCGCTTACACCGAATGGGCCAACGCCCTCGCGCTCGACGCAGCCGAAAAGCTGACGGAAGAACAACTCACGCAAGATCGCCAGATCAGCCACGGCTCGATTCTGGGCACGCTCTTGCACATGGCCGGGGCCGAATGGGTTTGGCTGGAACGCTGGCAGGGCCGTTCGCACACGGGCGCGGAGGCCTGGGCGCGTTGGACGGCGGCACAGTGCGCGGAAGTCGCCAGCTTGCGCGCGCAATGGCAGCAGGTTGCGGCAGAACGCCAAGCCTATTTGGCTGGCTTGACCGACGACGCTTTGCCGCGCGAACTCGCCTTCAAACGCATTGACGGTAGCGCGCACAGTTTGCCGCTGGGACAACAGATGCAACACGTCGTCAATCACGCCACGTTGCATCGCGGCCAAGTCGTCGGGATGATCCGGCAATTGGGCATCACGCCGCCCGCGACCGATTTGCTGTTTTTCCTGCGCAAGCCGCAGCAATGACGAACAAGGAGTGGCGCTTTAGCACCGGCCCGGACTTCCCACTGCTTTCCCCGGTGTTACAATGCCCGGCATTATGGCAACCAAAGCTCCCAAAACAGTCTATGCGTGTCAGACCTGCGGCTATCAATCGGCCAAGTGGCTGGGCAAGTGCCCGGATTGCAATTCGTGGAATTCGTTTGTCGAAGAACGCGAGCGCGAAACACCCAAGCCCGGCGCGGCCGCCACGCGCGGCGGCTTGAAATTGCGCCAGAGCAAGCCCGTCGCCTTCAACGCCATCCCCGCGCAGGACGAGGCGCGCGAGGTCACCGGCATTGATGAATTCGACCGCGTGCTGGGCGGCGGCATTGTGCCGGGTTCGCTGGTGTTGATTGGCGGCGAACCAGGGATCGGGAAATCTACATTATTGAGTCAGGTGGCCGACAAGCTCAGCGGGATGTATGGCAGCGTGCTTTACGTGTCGGGCGAAGAGAGCGAGCGCCAGATCAAGCTGCGCGGCGAGCGGCTGGGCATCCACCCTGAGAATCTGTTCCTGCTGGCCGAAACTTCGCTCGACCGCATCTTTGACGAACTCGAACGCTTGCAGCCACAGGCGATCATCATTGATTCCGTCCAGACCGTCTATTCCTCAAAGCTCGAAAGCGCGCCCGGTTCGGTCTCGCAGGTGCGCGAGGTTGCGGGGCAGTTGCTGCTGGTGGCAAAGAATCTGACCGTGCCCGTCTTCCTGATCGGCCACGTGACCAAAGAGGGGACGCTGGCCGGGCCGAAGGCGCTCGAACACATTGTGGATACGGTGTTGTATTTCGAGGGCGAGCGCCATCACAACCATCGCATTTTGCGCGCGGCCAAGAACCGCTTCGGCGCGGCGAATGAGTTGGGCATTTTCGAGATGACGGGCAAGGGCTTGATCGGCGTGCCCAATCCTTCCGAAATGTTTTTGAGCGAGCGCCCGATTGGCGCTTCGGGTTCGGCGGTGATCGCGGCAATGGAAGGCACGCGGCCCATGTTGGTCGAGATTCAGGCGCTGGTCGCTTCCTCCAAATTCGGCACGGGCCGCCGCACGACGCAGGGCGTGGAGTTGAACCGCGTGGCGTTGCTGGTCGCAATGCTCGAAAAGCGCGTGGGCATGCAATTGAGCGGCGATGACATCTTCGTCAACCTGGTCGGCGGCATCGCGTTGGATGAACCGGCGGTGGATTTGGGCATCGTGGCGGCGGTGGTTTCCAGCTTCCGCAACATCCCGCTGGATGAGCACACGATTGTGTTTGGCGAACTCGGCCTGGCCGGCGAAGTGCGCGCAACCAGCCACGCGCAGTTGCGTTTGCGCGAAGCCGTGCGCATGGGTTTCAAACGCGTGGTGATGCCGAAGAATAATCTGAGCGGGCTGGAACCGGACGACCGCATCGAAATCATCGGTGTGCGGTCGGTGACGGATGCGTTGGATGCGTTGTTTTAAGTGATGTATATTGCCGCTGCTCGTAGCCCGCGCATTCACAGGGCCGCCAAGTTGACATTCCATAAACTCACTTACAGAATTGCGCGCGTTCGACTGAAAAGAGGAAGGGTGTTGTTAAGGCTTTGATGCGCCTTCCTCGCATAAACAACCGCCAACACTGAACGCTGCATTGCCCTGCCTGTGTGCCCGCCGCTGTTGATTGGCGAATGACCTGCGCTTTGCTGATCCGCCTAGAAGCTACGTCCGGTCAGGACGTCTTTGTTGATTGTCATTCTGTTTAGGAGGTTACCTTCAAATGAAACGAAGCAAGCAGAACCATTATGAAAACCAAGTGCGTGAGATGCTCACTCGCAGCCGCCGCGAATTTTTGCGTGAGGCGGGCGGCTTGACGGCCGCGGCCTTGGCGGCAGGCGCGGGCGTGCCGGTGTTGGCGCAAGAGTCGAGTGTCACGCGCGGGTTGAACGCGGCGGCGGATTTCGGCGGTGTGACCGGGGCCGCGCGCGCCGTGAAGGCTTATGACCAACGCGTGCAGGCGGCTACCTTGCAGAAATTCCTGCCCTTGCCCGAACCCCTCAACAACGGTGACGAAGACCGTTACGCGTTGCGCATTGCCAATTTTACCAAGGCGTTGCCGCACAATAATCTGGGCGAGGTTGATGTGCAGGCCTACAACTCTTTGCTCAATGCGCTGAAGACGGCCAATCCCGATGATTATGAGCGCATCACGCTGGGCGGCACGGTCAAGCTGACCAATCCGCAAGGCGGACTCGGCCTGGATATGGAAGGGCCCGACCCGATGCATTTGGCACAACCGCCCGCGCCGGTCTTCAGCAGCGCCGAAGAGGCCGGCGAGATGGCCGAAAATTATTGGATGGCGTTGTTGCGCGATGTGAACTTTCTGGATTACGACACGAACGCAGTGGCGGCGGCGGCGGTGACCGATCTGAACCGCTTCAGCGATTTTCGCGGGCCACGGCTTTCGGCGCGCGCCTTGCCCACGCGTGGCAGCAGCTTTGGCGCCGCCGCAGAGGCAGACGCGGCACGCTTGACGGCGGAGGGCGAACCTGAAACCGATCCGCAACGCACACTCGCGCCCGAGCAAAACGTTGGGCGCGTACCGGAGCGCACCACGGCGATGCAAGGACGCGTGACGACGGGCACGCTGTTTCGCGGTGTGACGCCGGGCGATTTGGTGGGCCCGTATATCTCGCAATTTATGTGGCTGGATGCGCCCTTCGGCGCTGAAACCATCAGCCGCCGCATGCGCACGGTCAATGCGGGCGTGGATTATCTGACCACGTACAGCGCCTGGCTCAGCGCGCAAAACGGCAACGGCGTTTTCAGCTATCCCAAAGACCCGACGCCGCGCTACATCCGCAACGGACGCGACCTGAGCGAATGGGTGCACATCGACGTGCTGTTTCAAGCCTACTTCAACGCGATGCTGATCCTGCTGGGAATGGGCGCGCCCTTCGACAAAAACAACCCTTACGACAAAGCGCGCACGCAGGTCGGCTTCGGCACCTTCGGTCCGCCGCACATTGCCGCGCTGGTGAGCGAAGTGGCGACGCGCGCGCTCAAGGCCGTCTGGTTCCAGAAATGGTATGTGCACCGCCGGCTGCGGCCCGAAGAGTTTGCCGGGCGCATTCACAACCACGTGACGCGCGCGGCGGTCTATCCGATTCACGCCGAGATTCTCAACTCGTCCGCGTTGACCGAAGTCAATCGCAAATACGGTACCTCGCTGTTGCCGATGGCCTTCCCCGAAGGCTGTCCGACGCATCCGGCCTACGGCGCGGGCCACGCCACGGTGGCGGGCGCGTGCGTGACGATTCTGAAAGCCTGGTTTGACGAATCGTATGTGCTGCCCAATCCGGTCGCGGCGTCGGCGGACGGTTTGACGTTGCAACCCTACAACGGCACGGCGTCGCTGACCGTCGGCAACGAATTGAACAAGCTGGCCTCGAACGTCGCCATCGGCCGCAACATCGCGGGCGTGCACTGGCGTTCGGATGCAACCGAATCGCTCAAACTGGGCGAGGCCGTGGCCATCGGCGTGTTGCAGGATTTCAAAGGCTGTTACAACGAAAAATTCGACGGCTTCTCGTTGACGAAATTCGACGGGCCGCGCGTGCTGGTGGGTTAGGTTCTGCGCGCCAATATGGTAAACGGGCCGGGCGTTGGCTAAGCAGCCGCCCGGCCCATTTCTTTTGCCGGTGGGGATAAAAATGTAAGGTTTGTTTGTTTTTGTCGCATAGCGACAGTTGAATTTAGCCGTGGTTTTCAAACCACGGTAGCAAAACGGCGCAATTGCGGCGTCGCTTAGCGACGCTTGAAATCTGTCGGGCAATCGCTTCCAGTTCAACCGTCGCTACGCGACGGAGGGTATTCGTGCCGCGCTTCCCGGCGTTGAAACGCCGGGCTAAACTCAGGTCGCCGCTACGCGGCTGCAAAATCGCAGACCTACATTTTTATCATTACCCTTTGGTCGAGTTCCGCACACACCGGGCTGCGCTATTGCCGCGGCGGTTTTTGAGTAACTCGACAGCGCAGACGGGCGTCTAGGTGTATTCCAGACAAACGAAATGCTGCGCGCGTTTGCAGTGCGCAACCTACAAACTTTTTTCCCAAGGAAATCGAGCAATGAATCAATTGAGCAGAAGAGCTTTTACCAAAACCACGCTCGCCGCCAGCGCGGGCACGGCGTTGAGCGCCATGCGTGTGCGTGGCGCGAATGACCGCGTCAACCTCGGCGTGATCGGTTGCGGCGACCGCGCGAACTCGGTCTTT
>JAYUCP010000028.1:0-6524 GCA_043740245.1 Acidobacteriota bacterium
AATAACAACTACCCGTTTAACTGAAACCGGCCAGCAGCGGTGCTGGCTGCCTAAGACACAGACAACTTGTGCGTAAACCTAGACAGACAAAAATCCACAGAGGCTAAGTAACAATGAAAAACTCCGAACTCCTCCTGAATCCAGGGATGAGTGAGCGAGGTGCATGGGAAGGTGTCAGGGAAGAACAGAACGCTCATCAAACAATTACGCCAGCAATAAATCCAAACGGCGTCACGACCGTCGCGCCCACGGGGTTCCGCCCGCTACCTCCGGTGGCTTCGCAAGGCATGGCGGCGGCGGCCAATAGTACCCCTTGGCGCGTGCCGCCGAGAAAAACCAACGAACTAACGCCCCTGGCCGTGCTCGTGCGCGAGCGGCTGGCTGAGATGGGCGTGCGGCAGTCGGAATTTTGCCGCTTGTACCGTTTCGATCAGGGCTTGCTGTCAAAGATTCAAAACTCCGTGATTACCAATTTGAGCCTGGAGAGCGTCTTGCGCCTCTCGGTCGGCCTTTCGGTGCCACCGCAAAAGATTTTGGCATTGATTGACCGCCCCGATTTGCATGAGTTGGTCTTGCAAGCCTACGGCAAAGAACTGGCGCAAAGTAACACCGGCGCGATCAGCGCGAACTGAGCTTTGCGGCATAAATAAAGGCTTCACCCGGCGTCAACCCAACGTAATGTTGACCACGCCAAGCCACTGTTAAAGGGGGCCCGCTGCGCTTCTTCTGCTGAATTGTAGCTGTTGAGCGCTGGGCCCCCCTTCAACTTTTCGTGCGTTGGGATGTGAAGAAAATATGCTGAAACAAACCGTGCTCAATTTGATGCGGGTCACTGGCGCGTTCGCTCCGTTTCGGCTGGCGAACCGGGCCAAAGTGCTGATTCTGACCTACCACCGATTCAGCGCACACGAGGAGCCGTACAAAACCTCGGCGCAAGCCTTTGCCGAGCATCTGGAATATCTGACCCAGCATTACCGCATCTTGCCGCTGTCGGACATCGCCGATTGCCTGGCCACGGGCCGCACCCTGCCGCCCGCTACGGCAGCCATCACGATTGATGATGGGTACCGCGATTTTTATGAGACGGCGTTTCCGCTGCTGCTGAAACACCGCGTGCCGGCGACGCTCTATGTGGCGACCAATTTCATTGACCGCAAAACCTGGCTCTGGACTGACAAGCTGCGCTTTCTGACCGCGCGCACGCCCGCCAGCGAAGTCGTCGCGGTTTTGAAAGGCCGCACCCAACGCTTCGCGCTCACTGACAACCTCTCGCGGTTGCTGGCGGCTGATCGGATCAATTCGATCTTGAAATCACTCCCCAACGACCAAAAAGAAGATACCGTCAAACGCATCGCCGCCACCTTGGACGTGCTGGTGCCGCCCTTGCCGCCGCACGAGTTCGGCCCGCTCAGTTGGGCGCAGGTGCGCGAAATGGATGCCGAGGGGATCGAGATCGGCTCGCACACCGTCACGCACCCGATTCTGCCGAACGTCACCGATGATGAGGCGCTGCAAAATGAATTGACCGCCTCCAAAACGCGGCTCGAAGAAATGCTGGGGCGGCAGGTCCCGCTGTTCTGTTATCCCAATGGCCGCAATGATGCGCGCGTGCAACGCTACACGGCGCTGGCCGGGTATCGTTGCGCCGTCACCAACCAGCCGGGCATGAACACCGCGCATACGCCGCTGTTGGCGTTGCGCCGGATTTGCCCGCAACCCGACCTGGCGCACTTCGTCCAGAGCACCAGCGGATTTGAGCAATGGCGGCGGAGCCTGGCGGGCGCGGATATCGCAGCGGCGGCCCCAGTGCTGCCGGCCCCCGCGTTGGCGGCGGTTTCCAAAGAATTGACGCACCAAGTCCGGCAAGTGTAGCAGCCAGCTATGCGCCAGCTATGAGCCAGCTATGAGTCAAATTACCGAGCAGGCATTAGCCGTTGAAAACAAGCTCCTGGACGCCGACCCGCTGTCTGAGCAGCTTTCAGGACAGTTGGCCGAACAGCGCGCCAACCAAGGTGTCGGACAAGCGGGTAACAGCACCAGTTTTGCGCAACGCACGCTCTGGCTTTCGGCGGCCCGCTTGGTCTCGCTGGTGCTTTCGTTTCTGCTGCCGTTCATTCTGGTGCGCAAGCTGAACACGGCGGAATTCGGTCTTTACAAACAAGCGTTTCAAATTTTGCAAACGGCGCTGGGGCTGCTGGGCTTGCAAGTCAGCGGGGGCATTTACTCCTTCATCCCGCGCTACCCCGACAAGAAAGCGCAGGTGGCCATGAATGCCGTGCTGTTTTACGCGCTGCTGGGTGCGGCGGTGGCGCTCTGGTTCGCACTGCACCCGGCCTGGGTCACACAGGCGTTCAAGGGCGGCGGGCTGGTGCCGGTCGTGCCGCTGCTGGGCTTGGCGATTATGTTCTGGCTGATCGCTTCGGCCTTTGAGAGCGTGATGATCGCCGACAACGATGTGCGGCGCGCTTCGGTGCTGACGGTGCTGCTGCAATTGGCCAAAACGGTGCTGCTGGTTTCGGCTGCCGTCTGGCAAGGCGATATTCGCACGATGGTCACGGCGGCGCTGCTGTTCGGGCTGGTGCATTGCCTGGTGTTCTTTGTTTATTTGTACCGGCGGCTGGGGCGTTTTTGGTGGCCGTTGGATGGCGTGCTGTTTCGCGCGCAACTGGCCAATGCCCTGCCCTTCGGCATCGGCGCGTTCGCGTTCAGTTGGCAGTACGACCTGCACAATTATTTCGTGATGCACTATTTCGACGCGGCGGCCTATGCGGTTTATTCGACGGGCTGTTTTCAATTGCCGCTGCTGCTGGTGCTGCTGGATGCGACCGACACGATCATGATCCCCGAAGTCGCGCGGCTTGAAAGCTTGGGCGAATACCGGCGCATCGCCGAAACCTGGCTGGGCGCGATTCGCACGCTGGCGTTTTGTTTTATGCCGGCCTGCGCTTTGATGTTTGTGATGCGGCACGAATTGATCGTCGGGCTGTACACCACCAAGCTCGCGGCGGCGACGCCGATCTTTGCGATTGCGCTGTTGAACACCTTGCTGCTGATGAATCTGACCGGCGCGGTGATGCGCGCGTTTGAAGACCTGAAGTTTTACCGGGTGAAACTTTATCTGTGCCTGATGCCGGTGACGGCGGCGCTGCTTTACGCGGGTGTGCGCTACGCCGGACTGGCAGGCGTCATGCTTGCGGTCGTGCTCGCACGCGGCCTGGATGTGACGCTGACGACGCGGCGTTTGGCGCGACGCATCGGGATGACGCGGCACGATTGGCATTATGCGTGGCCGCTTTTGCGGATCGCGGCGGCGGCGCTGCTGGCGGCCTTGCTGACGCAAATCGCAAAACCGTTGCTGCCCGGCGGCTGGCATCCCCTGGCAATCTTTATGGCAGGCAGCCTGGTGTTCGGATTGGCGTATCTGCCGTTGGCGTTCGCGGCCGGCGCGGTGTCGGACAAAGAGAAAGTATGGTTGCGCGGTTTGTTACGTAAGTTCGACGGTGTGCGGGCGCGCTTAGGCTGGCCGGCGGCAGCGTAGGTGGCAAGGGCTGGTTAAAGAACAATGACTGGAGCTTTCTTCAAACCGAAAAAATCGGCAGCGCTCTTTCGTGATACGCCACCACCGAGCGGACTGACTTGGCGCGCGAACGAAGCCGATTTTGCCGGTTCGCTGTTGCGTGAAAAGCTGCTGCGTTTTGAGATTAAACAAGGCAGCTATCTGCTGGCGTTTATTTTCGTCTGGCTCTTCACGCTGGCCCTTTACTTGCGCCCGCAGGAATTGTTCCCCACGTTCTTTGAAGCCTATCCGATCCAGTTCGCCAAACTCTTTGCGACCACCGCGCCGCTGATTTATTTCGCGTCGCGGCTGTTGGGCGGTGAAAAGCTCTTTCTCTGGGAAACCGAACTGAAGATGGCGTTCGCCATTTTGGGGCTGGGGCTGCTGTTCTATCCGATCTCGATTGAGCCGGCTGACACGTGGAAAGAGATCAACGACCTGTATTTGAAAGTCGTGCTGATCTTCGCCTTGCTGATCGGCACGCTCGATTCGCGCCAACGCATTTACTGGATGATGCGCGTGACGGTGCTGACTGGCTTGTGGATCGCGATTGATTCGATTCTCAAATTCAAAGCGGGCGAGGTTTCGCAACTCTCGAACCGCATCGAAGGCACGGTCGGCGGCATGTTCAGCAACCCGAACGATCTGGCGACGACCTTCTGCATACTGATGCCATTGGCGGTCGTGTTGCTGGTGATCAGCCGTGGGCCGGTCAGAATTCTTTATGGCATCTGCGTCTTCGCTTTTGCGCTGGCGACGCTGATTACGTTTTCGCGCGGCGGCTTTCTCTCGTTGCTGGCGATTATCGGCGTGATGCTGTGGAAGTTCCGCAAACGCCACAAAGCGATTCCCTATGTCGCCGCGTTGATGCTGGGCGGGACGCTCTTTCTAAGTTTGCCGGGCGGACTCGGCGAACGGTTGTGGACGATTGTTAAACCGGATTCCGATTCGACCGGTTCAGCACAGGAACGGCGCGACATTTTGAAACGTGGCGTGGTGACGTTTGCGCGGCATCCGCTCACCGGCATCGGGCTGGGCACCTTCCACATCATTTCGATCAAGGAGCGGCGCGCACATAACTCGTACCTGGAGATCGCGGCGGAATTGGGCACCTTAGGGCTGTTGGCCTATCTGCTGCTGCTCTTCAATCCGCTGAAAGCGCTTTGGAAGATCGAGTCAGAAACGGTCAGCGCGCTCGACCGGCGCGATTTTGAAAATTATGTTTTGAGCGTCGGCTTACAGGCGACCCTGGTCGCCTATTACGCCAACAGCTTTTTCGCTTCGATTCAGTATCAGTGGTTCGCTTATTTCCCGCTTGCTTACGCCATAGCTTTGCGGCGCATTTATCAGCGGGAACAGACGATTCGAGAGCAAGTGAGCGCGCCCGCGCATCTCGCCGCTTTCCACGTCGGCGATGAAGACAAAGGCACCTTCTGGAAAACCCGTTACCCCGGACACGTTTTTCAGGAAGTCGAAAAACGCGAGACCGAAAGACAAGCAGCGCGAATCGCAACCGATTCTGCCCCACTCGCTCTGCCTGACACTGCGTCTCAAAACCCGGCTCCGGCTACCCAAAGACAGTTGCCACCCCCGTCCACGAACGGCTAGGCAGCAGGAGTTCGCACATGATGTTCGTATTGCTTGCGCAAATTATTTTCTTCGGCGCCTTGGCGTTGCTTCTCTATACCTACATCGGTTATCCGGTATTGATGTTTGTCTTGAGCCGCGTCTATGCCCTGCCGGTCAAACGCGTCAACATTTTCCCGCGCATTTCGATGGTCATCGCCGCGCACAACGAAGAGGCCGACATCGCGGCCAAACTCGAAAACGCGCTCGCGCTGGATTATCCGAAAGAGAAGTTCGAGATCGTGGTCGCGTCAGATTGCTCGTCCGATCGCACCGACGAAATCGTCAAAAGCTATGCCGCGCGCGGCGTGAAGCTGTATCGCCAGGAACAGCATTTCGGCAAAACCATCGCCCAGAATTCAGCGGTCAAAATTACCAACGGCGAAATCCTGCTCTTCTCGGACGCCACGACGATGTATCGCCCCGATGTGGTGCGCAAGATCGTGCGCCCCTTCGCCGACCCCACCGTCGGTTGCGTCGCCGGGCAGTTGATCTATGAAGACCGCACGGCCACCGTCGTGGGCGATGGCTGCAAGTCGTATTGGGGTTACGAGAAGCTGCTCAAACAATGCGAGAGCGCGGTGTGCTCGTTGATCGGCGTCAGCGGCTGTTTGTATGCCGTGCGCCGTAGCTGCCATCAAAAGCTCGCCAACGACATGATTGACGATTTCGTCATCGCCACCGAGATTCGCCTGCAAGGCTTGCGCACGATTTACGAGCCGGAAGCAATCTCGTCGGAAGACACGAATAAAAAGGGCAAAGACGAATTTCGCATGCGCGTGCGCGTGATCCAGCAAACGTTCAGCGCCTTGCAGCGTTACAGCGAAGTGCTGAGCCTGCAAAAACACGGGCTGTACGCCTTCCAAATGATCTCGCACAAAATCATGCGCTATCTGGTGCCGGCCTTCTTGCTGCTGGCGTTGCTGGCGAACGCGCTGCTGATTCACGAGCACTTGTTTTATAGCGTCACCTTCTTTGCCCAGGCGGCTTGTTACCTGCTGGCCGCGCTCGGCTGGCTCGGCGACAAGCTGGGCTTGAAGCTGGGCTCGTTCGCGCTGCCCTACTATTTCGTGCTGGCGAATGCGGCGATTGTCCGCGCGTTCATCAAATACATGCGCGGCGAATCGCGTGTGGTCTGGCAATCGGTGCGCGACAACAAATTGCCGGCGGAAGCAAAAGCCGGTCAAACGGCTTGAGCTTGGTTTCGATTCAAGCTGAAGTTTGAGTTCTCTGAAATTATCCAACTGATGTTACGCAGTAAGAAAGTCGATCTTGGACTTGACACGTTCTTTGTGCCGGAGGCACAGCGGACATTAGCCGGTGGTGGAACGCAGTGAAACCA
>JAYUCP010000029.1:0-16324 GCA_043740245.1 Acidobacteriota bacterium
CGCCAGAGTGCAGCTGAAGGAAATTCTCGAGGGCGCCGAGCCACGACGCTTCGATTCTGCACCGACGGGCGAACTGTTCGTAAATGGCACCGCCAGACTGTTGCTCTCAATCTCGGCGATTCCCGCCTGGGTCATCGGCGTTCTGTTGATCTTCAACGCGAAGGCGTTCGAGGCGCCGATGGGGATCATCGTCGACGAGAAGACGGCGACGATCGCCCAAGCGCAGGGCGCGATCCTGATTGGGCTCGGATTTATCAACTGGCTGGCGCGCGACGTCACCGATCGTTCTGCGCTGTGGGCCGTGCTCTACGGCAACTTCGTCGTGCAGGTTGTCTCATTTGCAATTGTCCTTCGCGCCATTGTCCAAGACCTGATTCCGATGGCAGGGATGGGAGCGCTGGCCATGCACGTGTTGCTGGGCGGCGCTTTCGCATGGCAGGCGCTCAAGGTCCGTCGATCGTCGTGACGCTGTTGGGTTCCGGCGTGGCAGGGTCTGCTACTATATAGGAAGTGCTCCCCCTCGCCGATCGCCTCCGAGCCATTGTCGGCCCGCGCCGAGTGCTGGAACGTCCCAGTGAACTGCTGGTGTACGGGTCGGACGCGCTGCCGGGCTACCAGAAGAATCCGAACCTCGCGGTGTTTCCGGGTTCGCGCGATGAAGTGATTGCGGTGGTGCGCGAGCTGGCCAAGGACGGCGTGCCCTTCGTGCCGCGCGGCGCGGGCACCGGACTCTCGGGCGGCGCGCTCGCCGAAGGTATCGCGATCCTCGGACTCCATCGCTTGCGCCGCATCATCTCGGTGGACACGGTGAACCAGCTGGCGGTGGTGGAACCCGGCGTGGTGAACACGTCGCTCACGCGCGCCGTCACACCGTTCGGCCTGCACTACGCACCGGATCCGTCCAGCCAGGCCGCCTGCACGATCGGCGGCAACGTGGCCGAAAACGCGGGCGGGCCGCATTGTTTGAAATACGGCGCTACGACCAATCACATACTGGGCTTGACCGTAGTGCTGCCCACTGGCGAAGTCGCGCAACTGGGCGGCGGCGGGGCCGAGACGATTGGCTACGATTTGCTGGGCGCGTTTGTAGGCAGCGAGGGCACCTTTGGCATCGCTACTGAAGTCACCGTGCGGCTGACGCGCACGCCGCAAATGACGATTACGCTGCTGGCCGACTTCCTGGACATCAACGACGCCAGCCGCGCCGTCTCGGCGATCATCGCCGCCGGATTGCTGCCCGCCGCGTTGGAGATGATTGACAAGGTCGTCATCAACGTCGTCGAAGATTCCGTCTTCGCCGCCGGCTATCCGCGCGATGCCGCCGCGTGTTTGATTGTTGAACTCGATGGCTTGCAGGCAGGCCTGGAAACACAGGCGCGCCGCGCAGCCGACATCTGCCGCGAATTGGGCGCGCGTGACGTGCGCGAGGCGCGCGATGAAACCGAACGCAAGAAGCTCTGGGCCGGGCGCAAAGGCGCGTTCGGTGCGCTGGGCCGCGTCAGTCCTGACTTGTTCGTGCAAGACGCCGTCGTGCCGCGCACCAAATTGCCCGAAGTGCTGGCCGACATCTACGCCATCGGCGCGAAGTACAAGCTGCGCCTCTCGACCGTCTTCCACGCGGGCGACGGCAATCTGCATCCGAACCTGAATTTCGACGGGCGCGATGCCGACGAAGTCGCGCGTGTGCACGCGGCCAGCAAGGAGATCATGAAACTGTGCGTGGACGCGGGCGGTTCGATCACCGGCGAACACGGCGTGGGGATGGATAAGATCGGTTATATGCCGATGATCTTCGATCAGGCTTCGCTGGATGCGATGCTGGCGGTCAAGTCGGTTTTCAATCCGACGGGTTTGTGCAATCCGGGCAAGGCGGTGCCGGCGCAGCGGATGTGCAAGGAGCATAAGAAGGGCTTTGATTTTGCGGGCTATGTGGCGGCGGGCGATTGATGCAGTAACGTGAGCGGTAGCGACCGGGTGCATTCCGGCCAATTGCGCATAGGGTGAAGACCGACCCAGTCGCTACCGCTCACGTTACCGCACCGCTTGCCGTTGCTTTACTTCATCACATTTCAATCAGCGGAGACGATAACAAGAATGGTTTCGCGTCGTGCAGTGTTGGGCGGATTGGCTGCTGCGGTGGCGGCAACCGATGCAGATTGGGCAAAGGCGTTTCAACAAGCGTCAGCGCCCGCAATGGACAAGGTGGCGGATCGTTTCGCGCTCGTTTATCCCAGCGCCGTCCGCCTGGGCGGCTTCCTCGGCGAACGCTGCCGCAAGAACGAGCAAGCCCGCTTGTTGATCAAGAGCGAAAGCGATTTGCTCAACGGCTTTCAGCAACGCCCTGGCAAACAAGCGTGGATTGGCGAGCACGCGGGCAAATGGTTGCACGCGGCGACGCTGGCGTGGGTTTACACGGGCGATGCTGATTTACGCGCGAAACTGGATCGCGTAGTCGCCGCGTTGTTGGCGACGCAAAAGGCGGATGGCTACCTGGGTACCTATGCCGACGATCAACATTGGTCGCTGGGGCGCGAACAGAAATGGGACGTGTGGGTGCACAAATACGATTTGCTGGGCTTGCTGACCTACGCGCAATACACAGGCAATGCGGCGGCGCTCGAAGCCGCGAAGCGCATCGGCAATCTGCTGCTTGCCAACTTCGGCGCGGGTGCGCCACTCGACATCAACGAACGCAGCACGCACGTGGGGATGGCTTCGGGCAGCGTGCTCGAACCAATCGTGCTCTTGTATCGCGCGACCGGCGATCAACGCTTTTTGGATTTCGCGCGGCTCATCGTTGACAAGTGGGAAGCGGCGAATGGGCCGAAACTCGCCAGCCAGCTCGCGGGCAACGTGCCGGTCAATCGCACGGCGGATGGCAAAGCATACGAAATGCTCTCGTGTCTGGTCGGCTTGTGCGAGTTGTATCGCGCGACGGGTGAGGCGCGTTATTTGAATCCGGTGCTCAACGCCTGGCTCGACATCACGAACAACCAACTGCTCGTCAGCGGCAGCGGCAGCAGCGCCGAGCATTGGACGGAGGCGCGGCAATACCTTTCGAGCGTGAATGACAAAGTCGCCGAGACCTGCGTGTCGGTGACGTGGATTCAATTGAATCAGCAACTGCTGCGGCTGACGGGCAATGCCAAGTACGCCGACGAATTGGAGAAGACCTTTTACAACCATCTGGCCGCTGCGCAACGGCCCGACGGCGCGGCCTGGTGCTATTTCACCGCGCACGACGGGCGCAAGCCTTTCCAGACCGAACAGAACTGTTGCACGTCGAGCGGGCCGCGTGCGTGGGCGCTGTTGCCTACGTTGGCCTATCAGACGACCGATGACGGCTTCGTCATCAACTTCTTTGGGCCGAGCACGGCCACGTTGAAATGGAAAGACGGCAAAACGGTGACGATCCGGCAAGAGACGAACTATCCCGTCGAAGGCCGCGTCGTCATCAGCGTCACGGTGCCGGAGCCGTTGAAATTCGCGCTGCGCGTGCGCGTGCCCGCGTGGTCGCAACTGAACGGCATCAAGGCGCGGCCCGGCGATTACTGGCTGCTGCGCCAAACGTGGAGCAAGACGCAAACGCTCGTGCTCGATTTCGCGCTGCCGGTGCGGCTGGCGATGGGCAGCGGCGCGCAGAGCGGACGTGTCGCCGTGCTGCGCGGGCCGCAGGTGCTGGCACTGGATGAGCAATACAATCCCGACCTCAAACCGTTTGGGGCTGTCGCGTTGACCAGCGCCGCGCCAAAGCTGAAAACCAATGTTGGGTTGCGCGATGCCGATGGCTTGCCGGTTTACGAAACCGAAGGCAGCGTGACGCGCGACACCGGGCAGCATCGCGCGGGCGAACGCGTGACGTTGCGTTTGACGCCGTTTGCTTCGGCAGGCGCGACGGGCAAGGAGTTGGCGGTGTGGCTGGGCGCGGCGGCTAGCTGATTCGTTTTCGACTTCTCTCCACTACTTCACGCAAAAGGATGACTGAATGAACACTCGTTGCTTACTGCTCTTCACGCTGCTGCTGTCGTTCACTGCCGCAGCCTTCGCGCAACAAACAACCACCCCGCCAGCAGCAACGCCCACGCCCGATTCGCCCGAAGCGTTGCAACGTCGGATTGATCAGATGCAAAGACGCATGCAGGATTGGCCGCAACTGGGCCGCTATCGCGACAAGAATGCCGGCGTGCAACCGCCCGCCAAAGGCGAACAGCGCGTCGTTTTTATGGGCGATTCGATCACCGATAGCTGGAAGCTGGACGAATACTTTCCCGGCAAGCCGTATATCAATCGCGGCATCAGCGGCCAGACGACGCCGCAGATGTTGATTCGCATGCGGCCCGACGTGATTGCGCACGCGCCCAAAGTCGTCGTCATTCTGGCGGGCACCAACGACATCGCGGGCAACACCGGGCCGATGACGGTCGAGATGATCCAGGACAACTACGCCTCGCTGGCCGAACTCGCCAAGGCCAACGGCATCCGCGTCGTTTTTTCTTCCGTGCTGCCCGTGCACGATTACAACGAGCGGAGCAAAAAGACCGCTGGCCGTCCGCCCGAAAAGATTTTGCAACTCAACACCTGGCTCAAAGAGTATTGCGCCAAGCACGGCCACATCTATCTCGACTACTTCAGCAAAATGGTGGACGAGCAAGGCTTCCTCAAAGCCGAACTCGCCAACGACGGCCTGCATCCGAACGCGGAAGGCTACAAGATCATGGCCCCGCTGGCGGAAGCGGCGCTTGCGCAGGCGCTCAAGAAGAAAGGATGAGGGCTGAAGGATGAAGGATGAAAAAGGGATTTCTTCATCCCTCATCCTTCAGCCTTCCAAAGATGCACCACATATCCGTCATTCGCGGCGACGGCGTAGGCCCTGAGATCAGCGATGCAACGATGCGCGTGATCGAGGCGGTGGGGGTGAAGTGTGCCTGGGACATCGTACCCGTCGGGCAATTGGCCGATGCGCGCTATGGCGCGACCTTGCCGCGCGAATCGCTGGACAAGCTGCGCGCCAGCCGCGTCGTGTTGAAAAGCCCGCTCGTTATCGTGCCGATGGGCCACAAAGTCGTCATCGAACACGACGACGGTTCACAGCGCATTTATTCCAACGCCAACACGGCGCTGCGGCTGGAACTGGGCGCATATGTCAACGTGCGGCCCGTGCGCGCGTTTGAGGGCGTGCGCGCCCATACACCCAAGCTCGACGTCGTCATCATCCGCGAATTGACCGAAGACATTTACAGCGGCTACGAACACCAAGTTGGCGAAGACGCCGCCACCGCGATCAAGATCACCACGCGCAAGGCCTCGGAACGCGCCGTGCGCTTCGCGTTTGAATACGCGCGGAAGGCTGGCCGCAAACACGTCAGCGTGATTCACAAAGCCAACGTGCTGCAATTGACCGATGGCTTGTTCCTGCGCACGGCGCGCGCGGTCGCGCAGGAATACGACGACGTGCGTTTTGACGATGCGATGGTGGATTCGTGCGCTTATCAGTTGGCCTGTTTGCCCGACGTGTGGGACGTGCTGGTGATGCCTAATCAATACGGCGACATCCTTTCGGATTTGTGCGCGGGCTTGGTGGGCAGCTTCGGCCTGGCCCCCGGCGCGTGTTTTGGCGACCACTGCGCCATCTTCGAGGCGGCCCACGGCGCAGCGCCCGACCTGGCGGGCAAGAACGTCGTCAACCCGACGGCGCTGATTCTGTCGGGCGCGCTGATGCTGGATCATCTGGGCGAACGCGAGGCGGCCCAGCGCATCCGCAAGGCCGTTAAGATTGTGTTGCAACAGGGGCGCACACTGACGCCAGATCTGGGCGGTTCGGCGAAAACCACGGCGATGACCAACGTGATCATTGACCATTTGTGATTGCTACCGCAAGCAGGCGCCCCTAAAGACTGCATAGCCAGCGTGACACTGCGGCAACCTGATCTTCACTCGTCAGATTGGCGGCATTCCCCAGTGAACCGGCCTGTAGTTGTTGCCAGATTTCTTCGGCCATGCGCTTTTCTATCGCGGCACCGATGAAAAAGGTATGCGGCTGTTGGCCATCTCTCTCAAAAGCGTGTTGAATGCGATTGAGCGCGGTGCGCGCAGTTTTCCAATGTTCATCTGCGCCGGCGGGATCAATGCCGCCTTTCAATTCTCCCAACGCCACATAAAGTCGCGGCGAGTTATGGAACACTTTGGCAGAGGTTTTATCCGCCAGCAACTGCGGCTCGCAATCGAACAAACACAAATCTACGTTGCTCTTCACCGACGGCACGGTCAGATTGTAAATGAGCGTGCGCGGCTGTTTTCCTTTGCGCCAGCTTAGTCCGCGCAGATGCAATTCAATGTCCGCATCGTCGGCTGACATCGGAACCCAGGCATTGCTGTTTAACGAAAGCCATTGATAGCCCCGCCCAGCTATCGTCAAAGAG
This sequence comes from Acidobacteriota bacterium, assembly GCA_043740245.1. Lineage (GTDB taxonomy): Bacteria > Acidobacteriota > Blastocatellia > RBC074 > RBC074 > JACPYM01. The sequence goes on from JAYUCP010000029.1 coordinate 6,420, forward strand.
GAAATCAGTGCGCGCGTGAGTTTGCGTTGCGCCAGTGCGCCGCCCACGTTGCGCATTGAACCGCCCAATGTATCGCCGCGCGTGAGCAGGAAACGGTAAACCAGTTCTTCCACCCAATCACTGCCTGCCGGCACCAGGAAATTCTGCACGAGTTCCAGAAGGGCTTGGGTTTTGTCCTCTTCTTGCAGGTGCGTCAATGCTTTGTCGGATAAGCCTGCGGCGGTCAGCAAAGCCGGACGAATATCCGTCACTGCCAACAACGCAGTTGGGGCTTTCACCTGGCTGGCGGCGGATTTCAGCGCCCTGGCTTGAGCAATGAAAGGTGTAGCTCGGCGGTTTTTCTCCAACGCCAAGGCGACGAAGCCTGCGCGTGTCGCTTCGTATGAAGTCACCAGATCAGTGTGCGACTTCAAATGCTGTAAGTGCGAACGGCGCGCTGGCATTATTTCCTCCTCCACACGTAAACACACTTGCGCAACACTTCGCGTCCATGTGCGCCCATTTGCTGGCTGCTATTTCCCTTGCCATTCGGCAGCACCAGAATGTTTTCGACCGCGAAGCCTAACTGTTCAGCCAACGCTGAAAGGACCAGATCAACCGAAACGCGTGCGCCGGCATAACGCACATTGTCGTTGACCATCAGCAACGGCGCGCCGATTTTGAGCACGCGCGCGCATTCGGCAATAACACATGCCATCTCATAAAAGTAACCACGCACCATTCGAGGAATGCCGTTGTTGTTCAGCGCGCCTGACTCTTTCTGGTCTTCAAGGTATTGAAGAATGCTTTGCAGCAAGACTTGCTCGTCAGCCGCGCCCAGCGCCTGTGCCCAACGGGGATTCATTTGCAACAAATCTTTCGCGCGATTTTCCACGGTGCAACTCAACATTTGCTGCCGCAGGTTGACCAATTCCTTTTCGCCTACGCCCAGCAACGCCAATTCCAACGCGTAAGTCCGCGTGTAATCGTAGCGGTTGCAATAAGGTGGTGAGGTAACAATGGCGTCGTAAAAGGCGTCCGGCAATCCGGGTAACTTTTCAAGACAAGAGCCAGCCAACAGCCGCACCGCACCTTGAGGTGACGAGGGCGTTTGAAAAAGCTCTGTCGAGTGATTGCGGCCTTCTAAATCGCCCACAATTTCGTGCAGCTTGGCACTCACAGCTTGCTTGAACCCGTTGATCTTGCCCTTGTCAAAAAGCTTGGCTCCCTGCGTTCGCCCTGAACGATGATCCCAACGTAAGTATTGACCGTCCTTGCGCGTGTAACTCACTGCCTCCAGCACGCAGAGCAAGGCAAACTGCAATAACGCTTGGACGGCCTTACTTTCCTTTGCTAACGCAGCCAGATACTTTTCGATCTCGCCCTTCGTCTCCGCCGAATAAGCCCCTTTGGTAATGCGCAATTCCAACAGCGGCGTGCGTTCGGCGCACTTTTCCCAGACACATTCTTCCGCCCAACGCCGCAGGGCGGCAAGCTCCATTGGCAACAACTGCTCAGCTTGCAAGCGTGCTTCAATCAACACCTGGCTACTGGCCAGTACCTCGATTCCGTCGGCGTCCAGCCCTTGGTCACGCGCCACAAACAAAGCCGTCCCACTGCCCGCAAACGGATCAAGTAGCCTGCCGTGCGTTACGCCGTAACGATGTAACAGGTATTCAATCAGCGGCGCCGAGAACGCCTCCTTGAATTTGTACCAGCGATAGGACGCCTTGTTTTTATTCGCTTGAAAGCTCACCAATTGCCGGGTCAGCGCCGTATCCACCAGCAATTCCTCATGAAACTGAGCGAATAAGTCTTGATCCAGGCGTTCAATCCGCGCCAACGCAGCTTCCTGAACAACTGATGATTGGCGCGCCTTGCGCCCATTTTCAGCAAGCAAGCTAGGCGTGGATTGGATGTCAGGCCAAAGCAATTGACTATTCAAAGCAAAACCCCGTTCTTCTTGTTTTCCATTATCAATCTACCATCACCACCGGCACATCCCAATGCGCCAGCAAAATCTCAAAGCGCCGCGCCTCTTCTTTCTTGAACGTCTCTTGATCGGGATAAAGCTGGCGCGCCAGAGCTGCTTCATCAAAGGGCGCGAGGGCGATGGCTGCGCTCTTGAAGGTGATCGTCACGCGAAAATCCCAGCGCCCGTCTTCGGTCGCGTGGTAGCGGGGCTTTTCGACTTTGACGCTGACGATGCGGCCCTGTTCGATCTGTTTTTGCAAAACGGGCAAGTGATTCTTTTTGAAGAGCCGCAGGAACTCGTCGGCGAAGCCCCAGCGCGCTTTGTAGTAGTACTCGACAACGAAAGGTTTGTCCTGCTGAATGGCCGATGCCTCAGTGTCTCCGGCAATCAGCAGTTGATTGTCCAGCCGTTTACCAGGCAGGAGTCGCGTTTGTCCCGACACAAACAGCGGCAACCACGCCAACGTTATTGCTAACACAGTCACTTGCAAAATAAATTTCATGGTGTCCTCCGTAACTTGTAGGCCTAAAGTTTAGCTGCTGGGCAGTGCGTCCAGCAGCTTTTGATGAATGCCGCCAAAGCCGCCGTTCGACATAATCGCCACCACATCGCCCGCGCGCAGTTGCGGCGTCAGATGCGCGACGATGGCGTCCGCGCCGTCAAGCGCGTAGGCAGGCTTGCCTTGTGCACGCAAGCCATCAACCAATTGGCCGATGGATATCTGCTCGCTGGCTTCGATGCGTTGCGCTTCAAAGAGCGCCGCGATGACGATGTAACCCGCCGGGTCAAAGGCCCGCGCGTAATCGTCCTGAAAGACCTTTTTGCGCGATGCCCAGGTGCGCGGCTCAAAGACAGCAACCAGGCGGCGCTGCGGATACTTTTGCGCAATCGCCAACAGCGTCTCGCGCACGGCGGTTGGATGGTGCGCAAAATCGTCAATCACGGTGACGCCGCCCGCTGTGCCGCGCATCTGCATGCGGCGCTTGACGCTTTTGAAGGTGGCGAGCGCGTCAATTACGGCGGCGCGTTCAACGCCTAAACTTTCAGCCGCAGCGATCACGCCCAGGCAGTTGCGCACGTTGAATGCGCCCGCAAGCGGCGTGCGTAAGGTGGCGTATTCGCGGCCCGCGCAAAACACGGTGAAGCGCGTTTCGTCGGGCCGGTATTCGATGTTGCGCGCCGTCCATTGCGCACCGTCATCCAGCCCGAAGGTCTCTACCGGACACCAGACGCCTTGCGGCGCGACGGGGTGTTCGATCAATTCGCGCACGACCGGCGCATCCCAGCCCGCGATCAAACGCCCGTTTGACGGGATCAAATTGATGAGCAGCCGAAAGGATTTTTTGACCGCTTCGAGATCGGCGTAAATGTCGGCGTGGTCATATTCGACGTTATTCAGGATCACCAACTCCGGCAGGTAGTGCAGAAACTTCGGGCCTTTGTCGAAGTAGGCTGTGTCGTATTCGTCGCCTTCGATCACGAAATGCGCTGAATTCGACCACTTGAAACTCGCGCCGAAATTTTCCGCCACGCCGCCAATCAGAAACGAAGGAGCGAGGCCCGCTGTTTCCAACACCCAAGCCATGATCGAGGTCGTCGTCGTTTTGCCGTGCGTGCCCGCGACGACGGTCGAATGTTTGCCGCGAATGAACTGTTCGCGGATGACTTCGGGCATGGAGGCGCAGCGCAACTTGGCGTTCAGCGCGTATTCGATCTCGGCATTGCCGCGCGACGTGGCGTTGCCGACGACGACGACATCCGGCGCGGGTTGCAAGTGTTCAGCGGCAAACCCATCAAAGGTTTCGATGCCCAGCCGTTTCAATTCATCGCCCATCGGCGGATAGAAGGCTTTGTCGGAACCGGTCACGCGCTGGCCTTGTGCTTTGAGCATCCCGGCCAGCGAGCCCATCGCCGTGCCGCAGACGCCGATCAGGTGAAAGTGTTTGGTCTGCATAGATTGTATTTTGGAAAAGAAAGCGCGGGGATTATAGCTGGCTGTCCGGCGGCTGTGTACCGGCAAAAAGCGCGGCAGGATGGGTGCGTTGATTTAGGCGGAGCATTCTCAACGCTCAACATTCCATTCTCAACTCCTGGCAGGAAGGTCTTTCCCAACAAGCTGTGCACTGCGAGCGAGTTGAGAATGAAAAGTTGAGAATGGAGAATGCCTTTTCGTTCAGCCAGTCTCTACTCTGCCAGATATTCTTCAGCGAGAAACTGCTCCAGGCGTGCCACGTTCGGGCGCACGTCCCCGCGTTTGTAATCAATCAGGCCGCGCTGGCGGAATTCGATCATCATCCCGGTGACGACTTCGCGCGTCGAGCCAATCAATTCGGCGAGTTCCTCGTGCGTCAGCCGGATACTGGATTCGCCTGTGCGCAACGCGGCGTCTGAAAGTTCCAACAAGGCTTGCGCCAGGCGGCGGTGATTGTTTTCAAACACCAACGCTTCGATCTGGCGTTGCGCTTCGGCCAGGCGCGCGGCGACGTGTTGAAACGCGCTTTGCATTGCCGGCGGATCGTGTTTGATGGCCTGCCAGAAATCGCTGACGCGGATGAGCGCCACGCGCGTGGTGTCGAGCGCGACAGCCTCATCGCTGCGTCGCGTCTCGGCGGTCGCGCCCGCCAGCGCCAGTTCGCCAAAGACTTCGCCGGGATAGCGCATCGAGGTGATCTTTTGCTGGCCCTGCGGCGAGGTGCGCAAAATCTTCACGCGGCCTTTCAGCACCAGGTAAATGTGCGTCGCGGCGTCTTCGAGTTTGTAAACCGGCATCCCGCGCCAGTACGGCTTTTCGACGCGCGGCACATTGGCCAGCGTGGGAAAGGGCGGCAGCCAGTGCGGTTGCCGCCAGGGTTCTTCGATCCGTCTTAAAGCTACTGCGTTGGCGATCATTCGACTCCCTCCTACTCCTGCTTGCTTATTCGTGCCTGCTTATTTGTGTTTGCCGGCGCGCGCGTGCTGCCGCAACTCGGCCAAAAAATCTTTGCTCTCGTCTTGCCGTACTTGCGCGACCGACTTTTCGATCTGGCGCAAATGCGCGCTGACCGGCCCGGCGAGGCGCAAGGCCAATTGTTCATTCTCTTGTTCAGAAAGATCGGACACGACCAGCACGACGTATTTCGCCGTCTGGTAAGCGTTGACCTGATAAGCCGCACTCAAGGCGTGCTGCAAACCGGCCGTCACGCCGTCATCGGCGGGGACTTTGCCGTTGCGCAAACAGGCCTCGTCGCGCGGCGTCACCAGCAGCGAGATGACCTTGCTGTTTTGCGTATAAATCAGGTGGCCGAACTTGCGCGCCTTGAATCCGCAAACATGCACCGCTTTCAACTGCATGCCTTGCGCGCCCGTCGCCGCCGTTTCAGCCAAGTCGGCATAGGCCGGATATTTCTCTTTCATCCAGGCGGGCGTGGTCGCAGCCGCTTGGGCATTGGCGAATGGCAGCGCGCACGTCTGATGATCGCCCGCCGCTTCGGCCATCACAGTCTCGCTCAATTGGGCGAGCAAGGCAGTTTGTTGCGCGCTGTGTTTGTAGGCATACAGCCCAAACCCGCCCAGCGCGAGCAAAAAAACAGCCGTCACCAGGGCTGGCATGGCAAAGTTGGGGGCGAGCCATTCAAGCCTGATGCTGGGCCAATTATTCGGCCAGACACTTGACCAAGCGCGCGGTTGAACAACACGCGGCGGACGAACTGGCGCGGCTTGCGCGAGCGGCGCGGCTGCGGCGCGCAGGCGTTCGCGCAAACGTGCTTGCGCTTCGTCGCTCATTCCGGTGCGCGTCACGGCCGCGCGCAACGTCAGGCGCAAGTGGCGGCGCGCGCTCAACTCGGCGCGGCAGGGCGGGCATTGTTCGGCATGGCGCAGGCAATCGTGATTCGTCTCAACGGCCAGTTCGCCGCTCAAGTAAGAATCGAGTACATCTTTGAAATTTCGGCAATCCATAAAACTACGGCTCACGCGTCGGCCAGTTTGTAACCCGCCGCATGCGCATACTGCGTCAACTCAGCGCGCAACAGCTTGCGCCCGCGATGCAAGCGCGACATCACGGTGCCGATGGGGATTTCCATGGCCTCGGCGACTTCGCGGTAAGACAACTCTTCAATGTCGGCCAGCACCAGCGGCACCTGAAAATCGCGCGGCAAGCGTTCGAGCGCGGCAATCACGTCTTCATCGGTCAAGTGCGTTGGGGTCGGCGGATCATAAGCAATCGTTTCGGCAATCGTTTCTTCGACCGGCGCCAGCCGCAAGCGCTCTTTGCGCTGACCGCTGTAATAGACGTTGAACATGATTTTATAGAGCCAGGCTCGCAAATTCGTGCCCAACTCGAAGCGGTGAAACGAGCGCCAGGCTTGCAAATAAGCCTCCTGCACCAGGTCTTCGGCCTTGGCCTGCTCGCGGCACAGACGCAGCGCGACGCGGAAAAGCTGGTCGGCATAGACCAACGCCGCGCCCTCGAAGGCGGCCAGTTTTTGTCCCTCGTTCAGACTCAACTCCAGACTCAACTCTCTGCCTTGTTAGCCTCTCTACCGGTTACGGGCGGTTGCCGTGCGCACATCCTGCCCACTGTATTGCAAAGCGGGGTGGCAATTATTCCGCCCCGGCACTTTTTTTCTTACGCGCGCGGTTCAGCGGCGGATTCGGCGCGAACGAGAGGGCAATTTACAATAACCGGTCGCAATCCCACCAACGGCAATTGGTGGATGGTTCAAGTCCAAACTACAGCGGGCGCTACTGTGCCTGAATCCCACCAACGGCAGTTGGTGGATGGTTCAAGTCCAACCTTCATTCGCAAGCTATACGCAGCAATTTCGGCGCAAGCCTGCGAGCCTTGAAGCGATCAGTGGCTGATGCGCCGAAGGCCGGACTTGAACCATCCACCAACTGCCGTTGGTGGGATTCAGGAGGTACACTGGATTCACGATTGACTGACTTTTGAAAACTGCACCCCGCGAACGATGAAGCTTCCACGCCCTTCGCACGAATTGAACGGACGGTTGCGCTATTGCGGTTCCGTCACTATAATGCGCGACTTTGCATTTGAAGAAAATTTCCAAAGAGGTCATCACAATGGCATACGCAATCATCCGCACGGGCGGAAAACAGTTCCGGGTCAGCCCCGGCGACGTTGTCCGCATCCCGTCACTGGACGATAAGAACGAAGGCGATGCGGTCGAATTTGAAGTGCTTGTCGCCGGCAATGACGAGGGCGTGCAAATCGGCGCGCCGCTTGTTGAGGGCGTGAAAGCCACCGGCACGGTCGTCAAAAATGGGCGCGGGCCAAAGATCATCGTGTTTAAGTTCAAACGCCGCAAACAATACAAAAAGATCAAAGGTCATCGGCAGGGTTATACCTCCGTCAAGATTGACGCGATCGCTTAATCATCAGGAGTTTTCGTCATGGCACATAAGAAAGGTGTAGGCAGTTCGCGCAACGGGCGCGATTCCAACGCGCAGCGGCTCGGCGTCAAACGCTTCGGCGGCCAGTTGGTTTCGGGCGGTTCGATCTTGGTGCGCCAACGCGGCACCAAATTCAAACCCGGCACCAACGTCGGCGTCGGCAGCGACGATACGCTTTACGCTTGCGTCACCGGCATCGTTAAGTTCGAAGACAAAGGGCGCAAAGGGCGCTTCATCAGCGTCTACCCAGCAGCAGAGTAGTTGGCGGTCGGTCAGTTCATCCGGCTACCGACTACCGACTACCGACTACCGATGTTCATAGACCGCGCGAAAATTTATGTAAAAGGCGGCGACGGCGGCAATGGCGTAACGGCTTTCCGCCGCGAGAAATTCGTACCGCACGGCGGGCCTTCGGGCGGCGACGGCGGACGTGGCGGTTCGGTCTATTTCGAGGCTTCGGAAGGCGTCAACACGTTACTGCATTTTCGCTACAACCCTGAACACAAGGCGGATCGCGGGCGGCACGGCGAAGGCAGCAACCGCCACGGCCAGGATGGCAAAGACATCGTGGTGCAGGTGCCGGTCGGCACGCTGATAATGAATGCCGAAACGGGCGAACTCATCCACGATTTCACCCACGCGGGTGAGCGCGTGTTGATTGCCAAGGGCGGACGCGGCGGACTCGGCAACGCGCAATTCGCCACACCCACCAATCGCGCGCCGCGCTATCACCAGGAAGGCCGCCTAGGGCAGGAACGCCAACTGCAATTGGAATTGAAACTGATCGCGGATGTTGGCCTGGTTGGATTGCCGAACGCCGGCAAGTCCACATTGATTTCGCGCATCTCAGCGGCGCGTCCAAAGATTGCCGATTATCCCTTCACTACGCTTGAACCGTACTTGGGCGTCGTTGACCTGGGCGATTACAAAACCCTGGTCGTCGCGGATATTCCAGGTTTGATCGAAGGCGCGCACACTGGCGCAGGCCTAGGCGACCGCTTTTTGCGCCACGTCGAGCGCACAAGAATTCTGCTCCACCTCGTTGACGTTTCCGGTTTGGCGAGCGACCCGCTCAAGGATTACCAAACCGTCACGCACGAGTTGGAAGCCTATAGCCCAGCCGTCGCGGCAAAACCGAAGATCGTGGTGGCGACCAAACTCGATGCCCTGGGCGACACAGAACCGCTTGATGAATTCAAAGCCTTCTGTCAGCGCGCGGGCTTGGAGTTTCATCAGATTTCGGCAGCTTCTGGCGCGGGTTTGAAAGATTTGCTTTATGCGCTCGAACGCAAGTTGCAAAGTTTGCCGCAGGCAGAAGTGGCGGCGGCAGTTGATGCGCCGCGAGCCTTTGCGGCGAGCGTAAAAGCAGCTTCATAGGTAACAGCCGTGCCGCAACGTATCGGAGTTTACGGCGGGACATTCGACCCGGTTCACAACGGCCATCTGCGGGTGGCCGCCGCGATCCTTGAGAATTTTGCGTTGGAGCAAATGCTGTTCGTGCCGGCCTTCGTGCCGCCGCACAAACGCGGGCAAACGATCAGCGCGGCGCATCACCGTTACGCGATGCTTGCGCTGGCGACCGCGCACGAAGCGCGCATGTTGATTTCGACGCTTGAACTGGAAGCGCCCGCGCGGCCTTACACCATCGAAACGCTGGGCCATTTGCAAACGCAACACCCCGGCGCGCAATTGTTCTTTGTGATGGGCATGGATTCGTTCCGCGACGTCACGCTCTGGCGCGCGCACGAACGCTTGCTGACCGAGTTCGGCATCATCGTCGCCACGCGCCCCGGCTATCGCGCGCACGAACACGCGACGGAAAATGTCGCCGCGCATTTGGCTCCGGCCTTGCAAGCCTGCGTCGTTGATTTACGCGGCGGGTTGCAACCGGCGGCAGCGCAATTGGCCGCGCCGCACACGTTCATCACCGATTACGTAGCGGCTGACGTAGCGGCCAGCGGCATTCGCCAGACCGTGCAGTCTGGTCAAAGTTTGGAGAATCTGGCGCCGCCATCCGTCGCGGATTACATCGCCAAATATCGGTTGTACAAGCGGGCAGTATGAGTGAAGCAATTTTGCAGACAGAAATCCCGGCGGTGAGTCCTGTGGTTGTGCCTGCGGCAATCACAGCCGAAGACCAGCTTATCTTCGAGCAGGTCAAAACCGTCGTGGCCGCCGCCGAAGACAAGAAGGCGCTTGACGTAGTCGTGTTGCGCTTGGCCGCGCTGACCGAATTCACCGACTATTTCTTCATCTGCACCGGCACCAATCCGCGCCAGACGCAGGCGATTGCCGATGAAATCAGCTTGCGGCTCAAAAAGACCTACAAGCTGCGTCCGCAACATACCGAAGGCTATAACGTCGGCGAATGGATACTGCTCGATTTCGGCGCCTTCGTCGTGCACGTCTTCGTCGAAGAGTCGCGCCGTTTCTATGATCTGGAACGGCTCTGGCGCGATGCTGAGAACGTGCCCGTGTCAGTAGCCCGACCGTGAGGGAGGGCTTGCTTGCGCAAGCAAGCCCTCCCTCACGGTCGGGCTACTGACACGGGCACGTTCTC
>JAYUCP010000030.1:0-16308 GCA_043740245.1 Acidobacteriota bacterium
GGAGTCTGACCCGAGTCACACAAAAGCGCCCGAAACTGTTGCACCGGCACGCGCCGGAAGAACGCGGAGGAGAATTTCCTCGTTTGTGCTGACTCCCGCTGATTCGTCTAGTAGAACAAGTCGCCACTTTCATCATCAAGCTGCCTTCTGGCACGGACCGTCACCTGCGATTGCAATAACGGGCCAGCATCCAAGTAACACGCCCGGTCCTGGCAGTGAATGCTCTTATCGGAAGGGGAAGTCTAGCCACCAAGAATCTGGCGGTGTTGCTACGGTCTCACCGCCGCTTGACGTTCACACTGAACAGGCCGTTTTTGGCGGTTAAGGGTGAACTTTACTTTCCTTCGGTTCCAAGGGGCCGGAGGCTTCGGAGGAGCGATGACTATGCAAACACTTTGGCAAGACCTGCGCTACGGCGCACGAATGTTGGTGAAGATACCCGGCTTTACCTTGATTGCCATCATCACGCTGGCGCTCGGCATTGGAGCGAACACGGCGATCTTCAGCGTGGTCAATGCGGTGTTGGTGCGTCCGTTGCCGTTTCCGGAGTCGGACCGGTTGGTGCGGCTTTACGAGAAGCATACGGACGCCGCGGTGCCGAGCGAGCGGTTAGAGGTGGCGCCGGCGAATTTCCTTGACTGGCAACGGCAGAGCCGGACGCTGCCGGAGATTGCCGCCTGGGGAGATGAGGAACAGGCGCTGGCGAATGCGGGAGGGGCAGAGCCGGTGAGGGCCGCTTTCGTCTCGGCCAATTTCCTGTCCGTGCTCGGCGTGAGTCCGTTGCGTGGACGCGGCTTTACATCAGAAGAGGATCAACCGGGACACGATGCGGTCGCGGTGCTCAGTTTCGGTTTGTGGCAACGGCGCTTTGGCGGCGACACGAATCTGGTCGGACGGCAAGTGCATCTCGATGGCTCGCAATACACGGTCGTTGGGATTATGCCTGCCGGGTTTCAGTATCCGCGCGGCGCGGAAATCTGGACGCCGCTGGCGCTCAACGCCAATCAGACGCAGACGCGCGAGGCGCATTTTCTACAAGTGATTGCGCGCCGCCGCGCCGGTGTCTCGCTCGCGCAAGTCCGCGTCGAGATGGAAACGATTGCCGGCGCGCTGGCGCAACAATACCCGGCGACGAATAAAAACTTGATGCTCAACGTTGTTCCTTTGCTCGAAGACGAAGTCGGGCAGGTCCGCTCGACGATGCTGCTGCTCGCGGGCGCGGTCTCCCTGGTGCTGCTCATCGCTTGCGCGAATGTCTCCAGCCTGTTGCTCGCGCGCGGCGCAACCAGGCAGGCGGAGATGACGGTGCGCGCGGCGCTCGGCGCGAGTCGTTGGCGCATCGTCAGGCAGTTGCTCACCGAAAGCGCCCTGCTCGCCGGCATCGGCGGCGGCCTCGGTCTGCTGTTGGCGCTCTGGGGCACTGAGGCGCTGCTGGCGTTCAGCCCGGCGGAGATTCAGCGCTTGCAGACAGTGAGCATTGATTACCGCGTGCTCGGATTCACGCTGGCGATCACGCTGCTGACCGGCTTGATCTTCGGCCTGGTTCCGGCGCTGCAGGCGGCGCGCTTTGACCTCAACGAATCGCTCAAGGAGGGTGGACGCGGGACGGCGAATAATCCGGCTCAGCGGCGCATTTTCGGCGCGCTGGTCGTCGCTGAAATCGCGCTGGCGCTAGTGGTGCTCGTCGGCGCCGGGTTGCTCTTGAACAGCTTCCTGCGTTTGCGGCGGGTCGAGCTGGGCATTCAGACTCCGAACGTGCTGACGGTCGAGGTCAATCTGCCTTCGGCGCGTTACAGCGGCAATGACTGGAAAGCACAACGGCTGAACTTTTACGGACAGGTGATACCGCGCATCCGGGCGCTGCCGGGCGTGGTCTCGGTTGGCGCAATTGACAGTTTGCCTTTGAGCGGAAGCCAGCGCGGCTGGACGTTTCGCAAGGAAGGACAGAACCTTGCGCAGTCAGAGCGCCCGGTGGCCGGATTCCAGATCGCCACGACTGATTACTTCCGCGCCATGGGGATTCAGATTCGGCGCGGGCGCGCATTCACGGAAGCCGACCGCGACGGGGCGCCGCCGGTCGCGCTCGTCAACGAAAGTTTCGCGCGCCGTTTTTACCCGCATGAAGACCCGCTCGGCCAACGCATCATCATCCGCAACCAGCCACAGGCTTGCGAGATCGTCGGCGTCGTGAATGACGTCAGGCATTTCGGTCCCGACAAGGCCCCGGGGCCGGAGATGTACGTGCCATACAACCAAAACTCGTCGCCGGCGCTGTCCCGCTGGTCGTGCGCACGAAGTCAGAGCCGGAGGCGTTGGCCGGCGCAGTGCGGAAAGAGATTGCGGCTGTGGATCCGGAAGTCGCCGTCGGCAAAGTCAGGACGATGACTCAACTGATGTCCGCCGCGCTCGCCGAGTGGCGCTTTGCTCTGTTCCTGCTCGGCATTTTCGCGGCGACAGCCCTGTTGCTCGCCGCCATCGGCATCTACGGCGTGATGGCCTACGCCGTGACGCGGCGCAGACACGAATTCGGTGTGCGGATGGCGCTCGGCGCACAAGCGCAAGATTTGATGAAGCTGGTCATCGGGCAAGGCATGAAACTGGCGCTCGTCGGTGTGGCGATGGGTGTGCTGGCGGCTCTGGCGTTGACACGGTTGATGAAGAGCTTGCTGTTCGGCGTGAGCGCGACTGATCCGTTGACGTTCATCGTGATCGCGTTGCTGCTCTTGCTGGTGGCGCTGCTGGCCTGCTGGATACCGGCGCGGCGGGCGACGAAGGTTGACCCGATGATCGCGCTTCGGTGTGAATGATCCGAACTCGACAAGGAGAAATTATGCAGACACTCTGGCAAGACTTGCGCTATGGCGCGCGAATGTTGCTCAAACAACCTGGCTTCACCTTGATTGCGGTGCTGACGCTGGCGCTCGGCATTGGTGCCAACAGCGCAATTTTCAGCGTCGTCAACGGCGTGTTGCTACGTCCGCTGCCCTACCCGGAGCCGGAGCAATTGCTGCGCGTGTCGCTGGCTGACCCACAGGTCGAAGGCGGGCGCGGAGCATACGGGGCGATGGATTTCCTGGCGGCCAAAGAGCGCCAGCAGAGCTTGGCCGCCATTGCCGCGGTCTATGCGCCCGGCAACGGCTTCAGCCTGTCGGGGCGCGCGACGCCGGAGCAGGTGCCCGGCGCGTTCGTGACGGCGCAGTTCTTCGCTGTGCTGCAAGTCAAGGCCGCACAAGGCCGCACGTTCGCATCCGCTGAAGATCAACCAGCCGCCGCGCGTACCGTCGTCGTCAGCCATAGCTTTTGGCAACGCCGCTTGAATGCTGACCCGAATGTAATCGGCCAGCCCATCACCCTGGATAGGGAAAGTTACACGGTCATCGGTGTGATGCCGCCCGGCTTTAGTTTTGCGCTGACGGGTACCTCGGAATTTTGGGCTGCATTGCAACTCGAACCGCCGCGCTATCGTCCGCCGTACTACTTGAACGTGGTCGGCAGGTTGAAGCCGGGCGTGAGCGCCGCACAGGCGCAAAGCGAACTCAGCGGCATCGCCGCGCAGGTGCAAACCCAGTTTCCCGGCACGACCGTAAAAGCGGTCACGGCCAGGCCGCTCAAGGACTCCATCATCGGCGCTGCGCGGCTGGCGTTGCTCGTCCTCTTCAGCGCCGTCCTCTTCGTGCTGCTGATCGCCCTGGTCAATGTGGCGAACCTGTTGCTGGCCCGCGCGGCGGAACGAGAAAAAGAGATGGCCGTGCGTGCGGCGCTGGGCGCGGGGCGTTGGCGCTTGCTCAGACAGGCGCTGACCGAAAGCCTGCTGCTCGCCCTAGCGGGAGGGGCGCTGGGCTGGTTGCTGGCACTCTGGGGCGTTGATCTGATCTTGTCCGCTTTGCCAGAGAACCTGCCGCGTATGGGGGAAGTTCGACTTGACGCGCGCGTGCTTGGCTTCACGGCCTTGCTTTCGCTGGCGAGCGGCATCTTCTTCGGCGTGTTTCCAGCGTGGCAAAACTCACGGCTCGATTTGAATGCGACGCTCAAGGAAGGCGGGCGGGCGAACGGCACGGGCAGCGGGCGGCGCGGCTTGCGTAACGCGCTGGTGATCGGCGAATTCGCCGTCGCACTGCTGCTGCTGATCGGCGCGGGGCTGATGATTCACAGCTTCCTGCAACTGCAACGTGTCAACGCGGGCTTCAATCCCGGCCACGTGTTGACGGCGCAAATCACACTGCCGCAGGTGCGTTACCGCGAAGCCAGCCAGGTCGCGGCCTTTCACCAGCAATTGCTGCAACGCGTGCAAACTTTGCCCGGCGTCGAATCGGCTAGTCTTTCGATGGCGCTGCCGCCCAACCTGCTGGTGATGCGAAACCCCTTCACCCTGGAAGGCCGCCCGCCGTCACCCGGTCAATCATCGCCCGTCGCCCAACAATTGCTCATCAGCCCCGCGTACTTCCGCACGCTCGGCATCCGCCTGCAAGCAGGCCGTATTTTCAGTGACACCGACAAACAAGGCGCGCCCGAAGTCATCATCATCAACGAGACGATGGCGCGGCGTTACTTCCCGAACGCAGACCCGGTGGGCCGCCGGCTGCAAACCGGAGATTACGACGCGCAAGGGGCGTGGGCGACGATTGTCGGCGTCGTCGAAGACGTGAAATACGCCGGGCTGAATGAAGCGCCGGACGCCACGATGTACACGCCCTTCGCGCAGAACCTGTGGTGGCGCTCAATGTATGTGGCGGTGCGTACGAGCGGCGATCCATTGAGCTACGTCACCGCCATCCGGCGCGCAGTGAACGCGATTGACGCTGATCTGCCGCTCGGTCGTGTCAGCACGCTGGAGCAAGTGCGGTGGAATTCGATGGGCGAGCCGCGCGTGTACACGTTGCTGCTCGGCCTCTTCGGCGGCGTTGCGTTGCTGCTCGCGGCCATCGGCATCTACGGCGTGATGGCCTACACCGTCGCGCAGCGCACGCACGAAATCGGCATCCGCATGGCGCTCGGAGCGGGGCGCGGAGATGTGCTGCGCCTGGTCGTTGGACAGGGAATGAAGCTGGCCTTGATTGGTACGTCAGCCGGCTTGCTCGGCGCGTTCGGCCTGATGCGCTTGATGAAGAATCTGCTATTCGGCGTGAGTGCAACCGACCCGATTACCTTCGCCGTTATCCCGGCGCTGTTGGCAGTCGTCGCGCTGCTGGCGTGTTGGATTCCGGCGCGGCGGGCGACGAAATTTGATCCGCTGATTGCGCTCAGATGTGAATAGCCGCGCTCAAACCTCCGGCAATATTTCCGGCGGATGTTGTTGGGCTTGATAAAGCACGCGGCGCAAGTTGACGACGCGCTCGCGGTTGAGTTGCAAGGCGATGACCGTGGCGCGTCCAGTCGGTGTGAGACCCAGCACGAGTGAACAGTCTTCGTTCCAACCGAAATGCTCTGCCCAATCGTGTTCGCGGGGATGGAAGAGCGGCGTGAGATTGCCCGTGGCTGGGTCAGGCACGGCGACTTTGATGTACTTGTGGCTGTTGCAGCCTTGACAGGCCAGCGCGAGATTTTCGGCGACGGTCGCGCCGCCCAACTCCACGGGAATGATGTGTTCGATTTGAAAATTGCCCGGCGAATAGCGCACTTGGCAGCGGCAATATTCACAACAACCGCGTGCCCGCTTGAAAACCAGGCGGCGCAATTCGGCAGGGACGTAAGGTCTACTCATAAGCAGGCGTATCGAGACCTAGTTGCCGCATCACTTCGGGGAGCGAGACCTGCCGCAACCGCGCCAAGTCGGCCAGCGCCCGGACGCGCTCGACATTGAAGGCCTCGACCTGATCGGTCAGGGCCAGCAGTTCCTGATATTCCGCCGGCGTGAGCGTGCGCGCATCGCGTTTTTCCAGCAATTCGTCATAGCGTTGCTGCGGCGCGGGCGCGAACCCCTGATTGATTTTGAGCAACAACGCCGTTTCGGTGGCTGAGAGGCGGGGCGCGGCATTCATCAACTGCCCGCGCCACGCCAACAGGCGCTCCACCAGTTGATTGAATTCCGGCGGCGGCAGTTGCCGCGCGGCCTCCAGCAATTGATCGGCGGCGATCTGAATGGTCGGCATAATGATTCTGCTCCTTTCGAGCGCATCATACGCCAGCCGCCGTTGGGCTGGCTAACCAAGCGAGGGAAAAATGCAAACACTCTGGCAAGACCTGCGCTACGGCGCGCGAATGTTGTGGAAACAGCCCGGCTTCACCGCCGTGGTGGTGCTGACATTCGCGTTGGGCATCGGCGCCAACGCGGCGCTCTTTTCGGTGGTCAATGGTGTGCTGCTCAAGCCGCTGCCTTATCCGCAGCCCGAGCAACTTATCACGCTTCACCAGAGCAAACCGAATTTCTCGGCGGGCGCGATCCCGTACCCGAATTTTCGGGACTGGCAACGCGAGAACCAGACCTTCGCGGCCATGGCGATTTCGCGCCGGACGAGTTTCAGTCTGCTCGGCGCGGGCGCAGCCGAACAGGTGGACGGGCGCTGGGTTTCGGCGTCGTTCTTTTCCGTGCTGGGTGTGAAGCCCGCGCTGGGGCGCGACTTTGCGCCGGGCGAAGATGAGCGCGGCGCGGGGCCGGTCGTCCTCATCAGCGCAGAGCTTTGGCAGCGTAAGTTCGGCGCAGCGGCGGAGGTGTTGGGCCAAAACCTGACGCTGGATGACAAGAGCTACACGATTGCCGGCGTGCTGCCGGCAAGCTTCAAGTTGTATCGCGGCCTTGATGTCTATGTGCCCATCGGCCAGTGGAACACACCCGCTTTACAAAATCGCAGCGCCGGTTTGGGTCTGCACGGCATTGGGCGGCTCAAGCCCGGCGTGACGCTCGCGCAGGCGCAGGCCGATCTGGACGGCGTGATGCGCAGGCTCGCCGCTGCCTATCCCGAAGCCAATCGGAACAATGGCGCGGCGCTCATCCCGCTCAAGGAGCAGATGGTTGGCAACCTTCGGCTGACCCTGTGGCTGCTGCTGGGCGCGGTTGGGTTTGTACTGCTGATTGCGTGTGTGAACGTCAGCAACCTGCTGCTCGCGCGCGCGACCGGCAGGACACGCGAATTCGCCATCCGCGCCGCGTTGGGCGCAGGCCGCTGGCGGTTGCTGCGGCAATCACTCACCGAAAGTATGCTGCTGGCCTTGCTCGGCGGCGGGCTGGGCTTGTTGCTCGCAAGTTGGTTGACGAGCGCCGCGCTCAACGCGTTGCCGACGGCGTTGCCGCGCGCCGCTGAAATCGCACTGGATGGCCGCGTGCTGCTTTTCGCCTGCGCCATTTCGCTGCTCACCGGCGTGCTGGCGGGGCTGGCTCCGGCGCTCAGGACTTCGCAAGGGCGTTTGTCCGAAACACTCAAGGAAGGCGGGCGCGGCGCGGGCGGCGGACGCCATCGTGCGCAAGGCATTTTGGTCGCAGTGGAAATGGCGCTGGCGCTGGTCTTGCTGATTGGCGCGGGCTTGATGATTCGCAGTCTCAACGCGCTCTGGCAGGTTGATCCGGGCTTTCGCGCTGAGCATGTGCTGACCTTCAGTCTCGGCTTTCCGCCTTCCATAAATTCGGCCAGCCCGGAGGCGGCGCGCGCCAATCTGCGCGAACTCAGTGACAAACTCAAGGCTTTGCCGGGTGTCCGAGCCGCTTCATTCACGACCGGCGCAGCGCCATTGCAGAACGAAGACGACCGGTTCTTCTGGCTCGACGATCAACCCAAGCCGGCCAGCACGAGCGAGATGAAGATGACGCTGGTCTATCAGGTCGAACCCGGCTATCTGACGGCGCTGGGCATTCCGCTCAAGCAAGGCCGCTTTTTCACGCCGCAGGATGATGAACGCCATCAACCCGTCGTGGTGATTGACGAGGTTTTCGCGCGCCAGCATTTCCCGCAGGCCAACCACATCGGCAAGCGCATCAACGTGGGAGACGACCGCGGCCCGTTGGAAATCGTCGGCATCGTCGGACACGTCAAGCAGTGGAGCCTGGCTTCCGATGAACAGCAATCGTTACAGGCGCAACTATACGAACCGCTCAGGCAGATGCCGGGCAGTCCGCCGGGCGTGGGCGTGGTTGTGCGTGTCGAGGGCGCAACCGGGGCGGCGCTGTTCGACTCGTTGCGCCGCGCCATCCAAAGCCAGCACAGCCAGAACGTGGTTTTTGGGTTGCAGACGATGAACGAGGTGATCGCTGGCTCGTTAGCCGCGCAACGCTTCTCAATGATTCTGCTTGATGCCTTTGCCGCAGTGGCGCTGTTGCTGGCAAGCCTCGGCCTTTACGGCGTCATTTCGTATCTCGTCAGCCAACGCACGCATGAAATCGGCATCCGCCTGGCGCTGGGCGCGCGCCGCACGGACGTGCTGCGCCTCATCTTCCGGCACGGGATGAAGCTGGCGCTGGGCGGCGTGGCGCTCGGCTTGATCGCCGCGCTGGGACTGACCCGGCTCTTGGCGAAGCTGCTTTACAACGTGAGCGCGACTGATCCACTGACCTTCATTGTGATCGCGCTGCTGCTCACCAGCGTCGCGTTGCTGGCGTGCTGGATTCCGGCGCGGCGGGCGACGAAGGTTGACCCGATGATTGCGCTGCGGTGTGAATGAATAACAAGGAGGATTTATGCAGAGTTTATGGCAAGACCTGCGCTACGGCGCGCGAATGTTGTTGAAGCAGCCCGGCTTCACGTTGATTGCCGTCATCACGCTCAGCTTGGGCATTGGCGCGAACACGGCGATCTTCAGCGTTGTCAATGCGGTGCTGCTGCGCCCGCTGCCGTACCGGGAGCCTGACCGGCTGGTCGCGCTTTGGAGCGCCAATCCGGAGCGCGGCGCAACTAGCCGGCCGGTTTCGACGCCGGACTTTGAAGACTGGCGCGCGCAAAACCGCGTCTTCGAAGCCATAGCCGCCTATCCCGCCGTGGACGTAACCGGGATGACGCTGAACGACCAGGGGGCGGCGGAGCAACTCAACACGGCCTATGTCACGGCGGACTTCTTCGCGTTGCTCGGTGTGCAGGCTGCGTTGGGCCGCGCGGTGCTGCCGCACGAACACGAACCCGGCCGCAATCAGGTGGTGGTCTTGAGCCACGGTCTCTGGCAACGCCGGTTCGGCGCTGATCCCGGCATCGTGGGGAAAACGCTGACGCTCGATGGCCGCAGCTTCACGGTGACCGGTGTGATGCCGCCAGGGTTGCATCTGCCCTCGGCGGACACGGATGTTTGGGCGTCGTTGTCCTTGATCGGCCCCGACCGGGTGCCGCGCTTGCGGGGCAATGCCTGGCTGGCGGTGGTGGCGCGGCTCAAACCGGGCGTGAGCCGCGAGCAAGCGCGCGCGGATATGACGACTATCGCGCGCGGCTTGGAGCAGCAGTACCCCGACTCGAATCGCGGTCTGAATGCCGTCACGCTCAAACCGCTGCACGAACAGCTCGTGGGCAATGTGCAACCGGCGCTGTTCGCCATTTTCGCGGCGGTCGGTTTTGTGCTGCTGATCGGCTGCGCCAACCTCGCCAACCTGCAATTGGCCCGCTTCGAGCAACGCCACAAAGAACTGACGATTCGCGCCGCCCTGGGGGCTGGACGCGGGCGCCTGCTGCGGCAGTTGCTCACGGAAAGCGTCTTGCTCGCGCTGCTGGGCGGCGCGCTCGGTTTGTTGCTGGCGGTGTGGGGCAGGGATTTGCTGCTCTCGTTCGCGCCGGCCGACCTTCCCCGGCTAAGCGAAAGCTGGCTTGACGCGCGCGTGCTGGGTTTCACGCTGCTGGTCTCGGTGTTGACCGGGCTGGTCTTCGGCTTGGCACCGGCGGTCAAGCTCGCCCGCGTTGAGTTGAACGAGGCGCTCAAGGAAGGCGGGCGCGGCGCGGCGAGCGCGCGGCGCAAAGGGCTGCGCAACGCGCTGGTGGTGGCCGAGGTCGCGCTGGCCCTCGTGCTGGTGACCGGGGCCGGGTTGGTGGCGAAGAGCCTGTACCGGCTGCTGCAGGTTGATCCGGGATTCAATGCCGAAAACGTGCTGACGCTGCAAGTCAACGTGCCGACGTACCGCGAGCCGCAGCGCGCGCAATACACGGCCTTCCTGCAACAGGCGCTCGAACGGGTCGCGCAAACGCCCGGCGTACAGGCCGTGGGCATGGTGCGGCCACTGCCGCTCAGAGGCGCGGGCGAAAGCAACGGCTTCACGGTTACGGGCCAACCGGCGCCGCCGCCGGGACAGGAACCGGTGGCGGCGCGGCGCATGATCAGTCCGAATTACTTTCGGGCGCTGGGCATCACCCTGCTGGCCGGGCGCGATTTCAACGCGCAGGATCGGGACGGCGCGCAGCCGGTCGCCATCATCAGCCAGAACCTCGCCCGGCAATTCTTTCCCGGCCAAGACCCCGTGGGCCGCTCGCTCAGCCTGCCCGGCCCGGCGCGCGTCATCGTCGGCGTGGCGGCGGACGTGCGGTTGCAGGGCTTGAGCCTGGCGGCCACGCCGACCATCTACGTCCCGCACGCGCAGGATCCCCGGCGCGGGATGACCTTCGTGGTGCGCACGGACGGCGATCCGCTCAGTCTGGCCGGCGCCATTCGGAACGCAATCCAAACGGTCAATCAAGACCAGCCGGTTATTCGGATCGAAACGATGGAGCAGGTGGTGATGGCTTCGCTCGCGCAGTCGCGCTTTTCCGCCGTGTTGCTAAGCCTGTTTGCGGCCCTGGCGCTGGCGTTGGCGGCGGTCGGCATTTACGGCGTGATGGCTTACAGCGTCACGCAGCGCACACGCGAGATCGGTTTGCGGATGGCGCTCGGTGCGCAGGCGCGCGATGTGCTAGGGCTGGTCATCGGGCAGGGATTGAAGCTGGCACTCGTCGGTGTGGCGCTGGGTGTGCTGGCGGCACTGGCGTTGACGCGGTTGATGAAGAGTTTGCTGTTCGGCGTGAGTACGACCGATCCGCTGACCTTCAGCCTGGTGGCTGCACTCTTACTGACAGTCGCTTTGCTGGCCTGCTGGATACCGGCGCGGCGGGCGGCGAAGGTTGATCCGATGGTTGCGCTCAGATACGAATGATTCGAACTCGACAAGGAGGCACTATGCAGACCCTCTGGCAAGACCTGCGCTACGGCGCGCGAATGTTATTCAAACAACCCGGCTTCACGCTGATTGCCGTGCTGACCTTGGCGCTCGGCATCGGCGCGAACACGGCGTTGTTCAGTGTGGTGGATGCCGTGCTGCTCAAGACCTTGCCCGTCGCCGAGCCGGAGCGGTTGGTGCTGTTTGAATGGCAAGCTGGACTCCCGTTCAGAATAAATGGCGCGAGCGGCACGTCGTCCGTGCCCACGCCGCCGGGCACACGTGGGGTTTCGCTGTTTCGCTCCGAGGTCTTTGAAAAGATGCGCCAAGCGCGCGCCGCTGCGCCGGACGGCCCGCTCAGCGATTTCTTTGCCTTCGCTCCGACCCGTGAACTGACTGCGACGGCGGGCGATCAGGCGGAGCTTGTCAACGGGCAAGCCGTGTCCGGCGGGTATTACGCCGGGCTGAGAGTACAACCAGTCTTGGGACGCGCGATCACTGACGAGGATGATAAGCCGAGTGCCGCGCCGGTGGTCGTACTGAGCCATCAGTTTTGGCAGGAGCGGTTCAATGCGAACCCGGCAGTCATCGGTCAACAACTCAAACTCAACAAGCTGTCTTTCACCATCATCGGCGTCACGCCACCTGCGTTCACCGGCACGTTGCAAGTGGATTATCACCCCGCCGTCACTGTGCCGATTGCCTGCGAGCCGTTGCTGCGAGGTGAGGAGAGCCGATTGGGCAGGGCAAACAAACCGGGCGTCTGGTGGATCAATTTGATGGGGCGGCTCAAACCGGGCGCGAACTACGAACAGGCGCGCGACAGCTTGAACGGCGCTTTTCAAGCCGCCGCGTTGGAGGTCATGCCGCCGCCGCGCAAAGCGAATCAACCTGCGCAACTCGAACCGAAAGATTATCCGCGCCTGCTCACGGAATCCGGCAGCCGTGGGATGCTGGACATGCGCAGGGAGTATTCAACCACCATCTATGGGCTGTTCATCGTGGTGGCGCTCGTGCTGCTGATTGCCTGTGCCAACGTGGCCAACCTGCTGCTGGCGCGGGCGGCCTTGCGCGGCGCAGAGATCAGCGTGCGGCTGGCGGTCGGCGCGGGGCGCTGGCGTTTGATCCGGCAACTGCTGACCGAAAGTGTGCTGCTCTCAGGCTGCGGTGGCGCGGTCGGCGTGATCTTCGCCTTATGGGGCAAGAGCGCGCTCCTGGCGCTGGCCGACAACGACACGGGAATCTTACCTAACGGCGTTGACCTCAGTCTGAATTGGCGTGTGCTGGCGTTCACGCTGGCCGTCTCATTATTGACCGGCGTTTTGTTCGGTCTGGCGCCCGCGTGGCGCGCGACCGGGCTGGATTTGGCGACCTCGCTCAAACAGAGCCGCCGCACGACGGGCGCGGTGTCACGGTTGAGTAAAGGGCTGATCGTTGCGCAGGTCGCGCTGTCGTTGTTGCTATTGGTCGGCGCGGGTTTGTTCATCCGCACGCTCTACAATCTGCAACGCGTCAACCTGGGCTTCAATCAGGAAAACCTCTTGCTCTTCAGGTTGCAGCCGCAACAGGGCGGGTACAAAGACGAACGGCTGTGGCAATTCTATCAGCAACTCTTTGCGCGGCTGGATCACCTGCCCGGCGTGCGTGGGGCCACCTTTGGGCGTGTCGCGATCATCGCTAATGACAACTGGTTCTTTGACCTCTTGCTGCCCGCCGAGACGGAAATGATTGCCGGAGGGAAGCACATCACCAACCGGCAGGCGGTGCGCGAAAACTATTTTGCGACGATGGAAATCCCGCTGCTGCGTGGACGTGGCTTCACGGCGCAAGATGACCAGCGCGCGCCCAACGTCACCATCGTCAGTCAAACCTTCGCGCGTCAGTTTTTCCCCAACGAAGACGCGCTCGGCAAACGTGTCATGATTATTGACGGCAAACGTGAAGTCGAGATCATCGGCGTGGTGGCCGACACCAAATACATGAGCCAGCGTGAAGAACTCAAGCCGCTGCTCTACACGCCATGGCAGCAGGAAGTCGCCGACATTGGCGAGATGCATTTCATGCTGCGCACGGCGGGCGAACCGACCGCCCTCGCCGCCACGGTGCGCCAGGTCGTGCGCGAACTGGACAGCAATCTGCCGGTCACGGAAGTCAGCACGCAAACCGCCCGCGCGCAGGCCACCTTGGGACAGGAACGCCTGTCGGCGCGGCTCCTGAGTTTCTTTGGCGGGCTGGCGCTGTTGCTCGTAGCCATCGGGCTGGCGGGCGTGTTGGCCTATTCGGTCTCCCAACGCACGAATGAAATTGGCATTCGGATGGCGCTCGGCGCCCAAACCGCCAATGTCTTGCGGGTGGTGATTTGGCAAGGCATGAAATTGGTTTTGCTGGGGCTGGCCGTCGGGGTAGCAAGCGTTTATGCCCTACAGCGCATGCTGGTCAGCCAGTCTTTTGCTCCCGCCACTTGGCAGGCACAGATGGTCAAACAACTTTATGGAGTCACGGTGACTGATCCAATGACCACTCTCGTCATTGCGTTGCTGCTCATCCTCGTGGCCTTGCTGGCGTGCTGGATTCCGGCGCGGCGGGCGACCAAAGTTGATCCGATGATTGCGCTCAGATGTGAATGAACAACGAGGAGGATTTATGCAAACCCTTTGGCAAGACCTGCGCTACGGCGCGCGAATGTTAATGAAAAATCCTGGTTTCACCTTGATTGCCGTCGTCACGCTGGCGCTGGGCATCGGCGCGAACACGGCGATTTTCAGCGTGGTCAATGCCGTGCTTTTACGAGCCTTGCCTTATCCGCAGCCTGAGCGGCTGCTCGTCTTGACCGAGAAGACGCGGGAAGGCCAGCGGATGGGCGTGGCGTATCCGAATTTCCAGGATTGGCGTGAGCAGGCGCAATCCTTCACAGAGATGGCGGGCTTTCGCGGCAACTCATTCAACCTTACCAGCGTGGACAAGGCGGCGCGGTTGCGAGGCCGGGAGGTGAGTTGGAATTTCTTTCGCATGTTGGGCGTGCAGCCGCAACTCGGGCGGCTGTTCGTCGCAGATGACGACAAGACAAGCGCGGCCCGCACCACGCTGCTCAGCCACGCGCTCTGGCAAGAGAAGTTCGGCGGAGATCCCGCAATCATAGGCAAGACGATCTCGCTGAATGGAGACAGCTACAGCGTGATTGGCGTGCTGCCGCCCGGTTTCGAGTTCTTTCGCAAGGATGATCTTTTCATTCCCCTCGATGTTTCCTTGTCGCGCGGTCGCGGTGATCTGGGTCGCGGCAATCATAGCGGGCTGAACGTGCTGGCGCGTTTGAAAGAGGGCATCAGCGTGGCGCAGGCGAGCGCCGAGATGGACACACTAGCCGCGCAACTCGAACGCGCCTATCCCGCTACCAACAGCGGCAACGGCGCGCTGACTTACCGGCTGCTTGAGCGCTACGCAGCGGACATTCGATGGACGCTCTGGGTGTTGTTGGGCGCGGTCGGATTCGTGCTGTTGATCGCCTGTGTGAACGTGGCGAATCTGTTGCTGGTGCGTGCGGCGGAGCGGCAGAAAGAGATCGCCATCCGGCTCGCGCTGGGCGCCGGGCGCTGGCGCATCATCCGGCAGTTGCTGAGCGAGAGCGTCTTGCTGTCGTTATTGAGCGGCTTGACCGGACTGCTGCTCGGAGTCTGGATGATGGAAGGGCTGCTGAAGCTTGCGCCCGACAGCGTGCCGCGGCTCGACCAAACCAAGCTGGATACGACGGTGCTGCTTTTCACCTTGGGCATCTCGCTGTTGACGGGGGTGCTCTTCGGTCTGCTGCCGGCGTGGCAGTCCGCGCGGCACGATTTGCACACGGCGTTGAAAGAAGGCGGGCGCAGCACGGCGGGCGCTGGGCGCGAAAGGATGCGCCAAGTTCTGCTCGTGGCTGAAGTCGGTTTGTCGCTCGTGCTGCTGATTGGCGCAGGGCTAATGCTGCGCACGGTCTACCAGTTGACGCACGTTGATCCGGGCTTCGCGGCAGAGAACCTGCTGACGATGCAATTCGACTTGCCACGCACTACTTACGACGAGCCACACCGCCAGGCGTTCTACAACGAATCGCTCACGCGCATCGAAGCGCTGCCGGGCGTGCGCGCGGCGGCGCTGACCTCGTCGCTGCCGATTGACGGCTCGAATTGGAATTCTGTTTTTATCGTCGCCGATCAACCTGTGCCGCCACGCGCCCAATTGCCGAGTTCGGCTTTCACGCCGGTGAGCGCGAATTATTTCAAAGCGATGGGCATCCGGCTCTTGAAAGGCCGCGTGTTTATGGAGGCCGACGTGGCGGGCCAGCCTAACGTCACGGTCATCAACGAGACGCTGGCGCGGCGGCTCTGGCCAGGCGAAGACCCGCTGGGGAAACGCTTGAAACAGGGCTGGCCCGAAGACAAAACGCCGTGGCGCGAAGTGGTCGGGGTGGTCGCCGACGTGAAGCTGAACGGCGTGGATCAGGAGACACCGCTCCAAACTTATTTGCCGTTAGCGCAGGATTCTTCGGTTTTCCTGGGGCTGGTCGTGCGCACCTCTGGCAATCCATTGAATCTGGCGGCGACGGTCGAACAGACGATTCATACGATTGATAAAGATTTGCCGGTGTTCGCGGTGCGCTCGATGGATCAGTTGATGGGCAGCGCGATTGCGCAGCAGCGGCTGACGCTGGTGTTGCTGCTGGGGTTCGCCAGCCTGGCGCTGCTGCTGGCGGCGGTCGGGATTTACGGCGTGATCTCGTATTCGGTCAGCCAGCGCACCCACGAGTTCGGCATTCGGATGGCCTTGGGTGCACGCACCAGCGATGTGCTGTGGCTGATCGTCGGGCAAGGCATGAAGCTGACACTGGGCGGCGTCGCGCTGGGATTGCTGAGCGCCTACACGCTGACGCGTTGGATGGAGAAGCTATTGTTTGGCGTGCGTGCGACTGATCCGCTGACGTTTGCTGCAGTGGCCGCGTTGCTGATTGCTGTGGCGCTACTGGCCTGCTGGATTCCGGCGCGCCGTGCGACGAAGGTTGATCCGATGATTGCTTTGAGATGTGAATGAACCATTTTCGACAAGGAGGAAATTATGCAGACATTGTGGCAAGACCTGCGCTACGGCGCGCGAATGTTGAGGAAACAACCCGGCTTCACGTTGATTGCGGTGCTGACGCTGGCGTTGGGCATCGGCGCGAACACGGCGATTTTCAGCGTGGTGAATGCGTTGTTGTTACGCCCGCTGCCCTATCCAGATTCCGAGCAACTTGCCTGGGTGTGGATGGA
>JAYUCP010000031.1:0-39496 GCA_043740245.1 Acidobacteriota bacterium
CTCATCCCTCATCCCTCATCCCTCATCCCTCATCCCTCATCCCTCATCCCTCATCCCTCATCCCTCATCCCTCATCCCTCATCCCTCATCCTTCTGATCCTTCCGCCAGCCAGCGCGCCACATCCCGCGCGGCGTAAGTAATCACGCCGTCACAACCCGCGCGTTTGAAACTCAGCAAGGCTTCGAGCATCACGCGCCGCCCGTCCAGCCAGCCCTGTGCGGCCGCCGCCTGAATCATCGCGTATTCGCCACTGACCTGATAGGCAAAGGTCGGCAAGCCAAACGTAGCTTTCACGCGTTGAATCACGTCGAGATAAAAACTGCCCGGTTTGATCAAGAGCATGTCCGCGCCCTCGGCGATGTCCAGCGCCACCTCGCGCAAGGCTTCGTCCGTGTTGGCGGGGTCTTGCTGATAGGTGCGTTTGTCGCTCGCGCCCAGATTGGCTTTGGAGCCGACCGCGTCGCGGAAGGGGCCGTACAGCGCCGAGGCGTACTTCGCGGCATAGGACATGATCTTGACGTTGGGCAAGTCCGCGTTTTCAAGTGCCGCACGAATCGCGCCGACGCGGCCATCCATCATGTCCGAAGGCGCAAGGATGTCGCAGCCCGCCGCCGCTTGCACTTGCGCCTGCTCAATCAGCACTTCGATTGTCTCGTCGTTTTGCACGTACCCGTCACGCACCAAACCGTCGTGGCCGTGCGAGGTGTAAGGATCGAGCGCCACATCGCACATCACACCCAGATCGGGCTGCGCCTGTTTCAACGCGCGCACCGCGCGGCAGATCAGATTGTCAGGGTTGACGCCCTCTTCACCCCGTTCGGTTTTCAATTGCTGGTCAATTTTCGGAAAGAGCGCGACGGCAGGAATGCCCAACTGGACAGCCTGCGCCGCTGCGGCGAGCAACAAATCAATCGTCAGCCGTTCGACGCCGGGCATGGATTCGACGGGCTCGCGGCGCTGCTCGCCCTCGATCACGAAGAGCGGCCAGATCAAATCGTCGGCGCTCAAGCGATGCTCGCGCACCAAGCGGCGCGCCCAATCGTCGGTGCGCAAACGGCGCAAGCGTGTCGCCGGATAGCGGCCAGATAACTCAGTCATCGTTTGCCTCGCTCAACGCAGCACCTCGCGAATGCCGCGCTGCAATAATGTTTCAGCCACGCGCTGCCCCAAACTCTCGGCCTCTGCCAAAGGCGCGCTGGCTTGCTCTTCAATCGAGCGGCTGCCGTCGGGCGCCAGGCCGCGCACCAGCAGGTGCAATTGCGCGCCCTCGACACGCGCCCAAGCGCCGATGGCCGTTTCGCAATCGGCTTCCAACGCGACGATGGCCGCGCGTTCGGCCAACCAGGCGGTGTGTGTATGCACGTCGCTGATCTGTTGCAACAATCCGGCGAGCCAGGCATTGCCCGCGTGGTATTGCGCCGCCAGCATG
Source organism: Acidobacteriota bacterium (assembly GCA_043740245.1). Classification (GTDB taxonomy): domain Bacteria; phylum Acidobacteriota; class Blastocatellia; order RBC074; family RBC074; genus JACPYM01. The sequence goes on from JAYUCP010000031.1 coordinate 1,431, forward strand.
CCCTGATGCGCGGCGGGCACGAATTCCGCCGGCGCAAAGTAATCAGTCATAGGCCGCGTCAGCCCCAAGCGCGCCAGCCCCGCCGCCGCCAGCACGATGCCGTCGAGCGTGGTGCTGGCATCCAGCTTCGCCAGCCGCGTCGGCACGTTGCCATCGTGCGGCACAACCTGCAACGCGGGCCGCAGCCGCAACAGTTGCGCGCGGCGGCGCTTGCTGTCGGTGCCGATGCGCGCGCCGTCCGGCAGTTTGGCAAAACGATCATGCTTGCCGATGAAAACATCGCGCGGGTCGGCGCGTTGCAACACGGGCAGCAAGGCCGTCTCCGCGCGAATTTCCAGCGGCAAGTCTTTGGCAGAATGCACGGCCAGTTCGGCCTCGCCGTTGGCGATGGCTTCTTCCAGTTCAAACGTCCATTTGCGTTTGGTCAGCGCGGCGCGGTCGTTGGTGCGCGCGAATTCTTCCCAACGGTCGCGGTACTTGTCGCCGAGCGCTTTGACCGGACGCAACTCGACGGTGAGGCCGGATTGCGCCTGTTCGAGCGCGGCCTTGACCAGGTTGGCTTGCGTCAATGCCAATGCGCTTTCGCGCGTGAGCAAGCGAAGGTAGTGCGGCATAAACGAAGTAGAGCGGGTTGCCATGGTGTAGACAGCAAAACAGGGTGCCACTACGTTAAACGCGCCAGCACGTCTTGCGCCAATTGTTCGGCCTCAGCCACGCGTCCGGCCCGTAATAACGCCAGCGCCTCCGATTCGACAAAGGCATTCAACAGGTCGCGCCGTTCGTTATAACCAACACCGCGCGCTTTCAACGCCGCGCGCAACTGCGCGGCCAGTTCCAACAGCGCGCCGTATTCATCGCCAATCGCGGCGGCGATGTGGCGTTTGACCAGTTGCGCGACCGTGGGACTGCCGCCTGCGGTCGAAATGCTGATTTGCAACGCGCCGCGCGTGACCAGTGCGGGCGTGATGAAGTTGCAGAGCGCCGGTTGATCCACGACATTGCAGAGCAGCTTGCGTTCGGCGGCGGCGCGCGCCACGGCTTCATTCACGGGCTGTTCAGCGGTGGCGCTGAAAACCAGCCAGATGCCATCGAGATCGTCGGTGCGGAAGTCGCCTGTGCGCCAGGTCAATGCGCCTTGTGCGACGAGTTCAGCCAAGCGCGCGGTCAGCGCGGGACTGACGAGGCGCACCTGGGCGCCGGCGGCCAGCAGTTGTTCGGTCTTGCCTTCGGCAATGACGCCGCCGCCGACCATCAAAACGGGCCGTCCTTGCAGATCGAGATGGATGGGGTAATAGCGCATCAGACGCTTGCGGATTCGGCAAACCAGCGCAGCCGTTCGCGCAGGCGCACGACTTCGCCAACGACGATGAGCGCGGGCGGTTGAACCTGGCGCGCGGCGATCAGGGCGGCAATGTTTTGCAACTCGCCGGTGTGAACTTCCTGCTCTGCGCAAGTGCCCCAGCGAATCACCGCGACCGGTGTGGCGGCAGCGCGGCCGTGTGCGATCAATGCTGCCGTCAACTCTGCAAGCCGCGCCACGCCCATGAAAAACACCAGCGTGTCGGCGCCCAGTTGTTCGCGCGGCAACGCTGACGCTTCGTGCGCCGTGAAAAACGCGACCGAACTGCTGAGGCCGCGGTGGGTGATGGGAATGCCCGCATAGGCCGGCGCCGCAATGCCTGCGCTGACGCCGGGGACGACTTCCCAGGCAATGCCCGCCGCCGCCAACGCCAAGGCCTCTTCGCCGCCGCGTCCGAAAACAAACGGATCGCCGCCTTTCAAACGCACAACGACGCGGTGTTCGGCGGCCTTTGCCAGCAACAAGCGGTTGAGCTCGGCTTGCGTGATGCCCTCTGTCCCACAAAGCCCGCCGCCGCGTTTGCCGGCGAAAAGCAATTCGGCATCAGCGCGCGCCCACCGCAAGATTTCAGGGTTGACCAGCGCATCGTAGATCACGCAATCGGCCACAGTCAGCAACTCGCGGCCCTTGACAGTCAGCAAACCCGGATCGCCCGGCCCCGCGCCGACGAGATAAACTTTGCCGCTGCCGTTTAAGCCCAAGCTTGTTCCTCTCCTTGTTCGGGCGGCGTTGGCGAAACCCGTTCCAACGCCAAGGCGCGTTCGCGTTCGGCCTCCTTGCGCCGCCGGACATCGTCATCTGTCAACGGCGTAACCGTCAATCCATCCCAATCCGCTTCAAAGTTCCAAGTTGTAATTCTGAATCTCAAGCTCATGCGTGTGCCACCTCCGCTTTCTGATGTTGAATCTGATTTACCCGCGCCGCCAGTTGTTCAAGCTGCGGCGCGTCGTGCCGGGCCACGAATTCATAAAACCGCTCGCCGCGCTGCCGTTCAGCGCGATAAACGCGCAGCAGGCGTTCGAGATAATCCTTGGCCTCGGCAACGGGCACGCGCTGATTCAGCTTGCGGCCCAGCGCGCCCGCTTGCCCAGCCGGGCCGCCCAAATGCCCGCCCAGATGGATTTGAAAGAAGTCCTGTTCGACGCCGTTGACCTGGCCTTTGACACCGACCAGGCCGATTTCGGCGACCTGGTATTGCGCGCAGGCGTTGGTGCAACCGGTGACGCTGACGCGCAGCGCGCTTTCCCAAGTGGGCAGCGCTGTTTCTAGATGCGTGATGATTTCGCTGGCGCGCTCTTTGGTCTCGACGTTGGCGAGTTTGCAAAACTGCCGCCCGGTACAGGCCACCGTGCCGCGCCTGAAGGCCGAGGCGTCGGTCTGCAAATCAACCGCGCGTAATTCGGCTTGCACCGCCGCGACGTGCGCCGCCGCGACATCCGGCACCAACAGGTTTTGCGCATTGGTCAGCCGTATGCGTCCGCTGCCGTAACGGCGCGCCACTCCGGCCACCTGCACCATCTGTGCGCCCGAGAAACGCCCGCGCAGCGTCGCCGCGCCGACCGCGTGCAAACCAATTTGCCGTTGCGCGCTGACGCCCGTGTGATCGCGCAAGGCGGCGTGCGGATCATTGTCCACCTGATCGTTCACCGCTTGATCGTTCACCGGGAAACTATCAACCAGTTGACGGCCCAGCCGGCGCTCCAATTCGGCGCGGAACTTCGGGACGCCCCAATCGGCCAGCAGGAATTTCATGCGCGCGCGTTTGCGGTCACCGCGATAGCCGCTGTCGCGGAAGATTTCGACGATGTGCGTGATGACTTCGAGCGTTTCGTCATAACCGACAAAGACGCCCAGGTGCTTGGCCAGATGCGGGCGCGCGCCCAATCCGCCGCCGACCCACAGGTCAAACCCGGCCGCGCCTGTCGCGTTGCGCGTGGCCACCAAGCCGATGTCGTTGATCTCGTGCTGCGCGCAATGATGGCGGCAACCGGTGATTGAAATTTTGAATTTGCGCGGCAAGTTGGAATAGTCGGGATTGTGGATGAACTTATCCACCACCGCCTCAATCAACGGCGAAGGGTCAAACACCTCTTCGGCGTCAATCCCCGCCAGCGGGCAGCCGACGACATTGCGCACCACGTCGCCACAGGCTTCGTTGGTCGTGAGGCCGGCTTTTTCGAGTTCGGCGATGATGTGCGGCACGTCTTCGATGCGGATGTAATGCAGTTGAATGGCCTGGCGCACGGTGATGTCGCCGGTCGAACGCGCGTGCACTTGCGAGAGCCAGCCGATGGTTTCGAGTTGTTCGGCGTTAAGCGCCCCGCCCGGCACCTTGATGCGCAGCATGAAATAGCCCTCTTCGGCGGGGCGTTGCGTATACAGCCCGTACCATTTGAAACGATCCTGATCGTCAGGCGCGATGCTGGCGAAGCCGGTCTGCGCGTAGCGTTCGATGTCGGCCCAGACCTGCAAACCGTCCTTCTCGCGCTTGATGCGTTCGGCGTTGGTTTCCGGTTTTGCTGTTGCAGTTGGTTGCGTTGCTTCTGACATAGTTGCTCTGGTTGTTGACGATGAATGCCCGGCAGCCCGCACCGCGAACAGGCGCAGTGCCAGACGCAGTGATAGGCATACACAGGCAAACTCCTACTGTTCGGTAGACGGCAGCTTGATCCGGCAGGGTGGTAAGGGAGCTACACGCCAAGCTGGCGAGCTACACCTCGGCCCAACTCCGGGTCACGCGGGCAGACGGCTACGTGAGCGGGTTTGCGGGTTCAGCGACAACAGCAACAACAACAGGGAAATGTACGTTTGTGGAAGGCAAGCAAGGCGGGCGTAAAGGACAGGACGGACACAGCAGAAACAGCGGCGCGGCGCGTCGGTGAACTACCACTACTTGACCAATTGTTGCTCGTGTAAGCGAGAGTCATTGCGATTTCCTTTCAGGGTTTGCCTGTTTTCGATGATGCGTTTGCTCAAGCGCGCAAGTGCGATTGAAAAGTGGGCGCGGTTATACCCCGGTTAGTCGCGGCCTGTCAATTCAAGCGGGCCTGCGACCTGATTCCTGATTCCTGATTCCTGGTGCCTGACTCCTGAAGCCCGAAAAATCATCGGCAATTTTCAGGGAATCAGGAGTCAGGCACCAGGAATCAGAAGCCAGCCTCGGCCCTACAGTTCACGCCACCAGCCGTGCGCGCAATTCTTCTAGCGCCGATTCTGCGCGCGCTTCGATCTCGGCCTTGGTTTGATCCTGAATCGGATGCGGCACATACAGCGCATCGTAATCGGGGCGGCCCAAGGCACTCGCTTGCGCGCGCGCGGCGGTCATGAATTCGGTCGTCGCCACGGCGATGGCGGGGATGCCGAAACTTTCGAGTTTGGTGACATCGTGCAAACTGCACGTTGTGCAAGACCCTCAATCGGCCAGCGCTTCGATCACGCCCGCACAGCGCGCGTTGACCAGTTGCTCCAACACCGCTGCCGGCGCGGGTTTGGTGAAGGTCGGCTTCATTGCACGCACGACTTCACGCACGCCCAGCCGCTCTTTCAACAATCGTTCCAGATGATCGAGAAAGAGATTGCCGCCGGGTTTGCTGATGTCCAGCAACCCGATGGTCGCGCCCGCCAACGTAGTCAAGCGTGGCGCGGGCGCGCCCGCTGTGCGCGGCGTTTCGTTGAGTGGGTTGATGAGAATGGTCGGCACTGCACACTCCTTGTTTGTCAATAAGTCTAGCGAAGTCTGGGAAAGTCTGGGAAAGTCTCGAAAAGTCTGAAGGGTACGTCGTGTAAAAATCTTTTGACTTCCCCAGACTTCCCTAGACTTCGCTAGACTTCTCAAGACTTATTCAATCGGATATGTCACGACTTGCGAACCGCGCGGCCCCGTGGCCCAACTGCCGATGACAGCGGAAAACTTGCCCGCCGTGCCGCCCGCCACCACGAGACGAATTTGTTCGGGCCGCGCGAATTTGCGGTAACACGGTTCGCCGTTGATCGTGACCTCTTGATACATCTGCCGGTACTGCGCGCCCTCGGCATCCTCTTGGTCAGAGGGTTCGTCATACGCGCGCAACGGCACGCCGGTGTTTTCAAACAGAAAGTCGCGCACGGCTTGTTTGGTGAAGCCGTCGCGCGCCAACGTCTTGACGTGTTCGGGGCACAAGATCACGAAGGCCTCAAAGCCCACGCACATGCGCCACGACCAGATCGTCGCCAGCGTTTGGCAGAAGGCGCGCAATAGCGTGCGGCCGTGGCGCGCGTTGTGTTCGCTGACGCCGCGCGGCGGCTCGGCGGCAAACAGCGTCACGGTGCTTTGCTCCGCTTTGAAGCCCTGTTCGACGTGCAGCGGCGCCCACGGATTCTCTTCTTCGTTCTCGGCGATGCAAGACGAAAACTTGCCCGGATTGCCCAGCGTGGACATGTCCATCTCGCCGGGCCGCGCGCCGCCGATGTTGGTCAGCAACAATTGCAACGCGCGTCCCAGCGTGCTGTTGGCGCGCGCGACATTGCTGAACACATTGCTGCCGCAGGCAAACCCCAATTCGCGCCGCACCGGCCCGTTGACGATCACCAGCGGCGCGGCGAAATGCGTCGTCGCCTGCACGCCGTGAATGTTGAAGCGTTCGTCGCAAACGGCGCGCACCAGCGGAATCAGCACGCGCAGCAGTTCGGGTTTGCAGCCCGCCATCACCGCATTCGCCGCGATCTTCTCAACCGTGGCCTGCCCGTAATTCGGCGGGATGAGTGCGATGATTTCATCGGGGGCAAGCGGCGTCGCGGCCAACATTCGTTCGACGCGCGCCATCGTCGGCGGAATCACCGGCAAGGGATCGAAGCCGTTTTCCAAACAGTATTCAGCGGCATCTTCATCGTTGTTGAGTTCGATTTGCGAAGCGCGCGCGCCGCGTTGCGCATAAAGATTGACGGCCTCTGCCGTCGCGCCTTCCGTCTCCGGCTCCAGATGGCGCGAGGTGCAACCCGGCTTCGTCGCCGGATTGCCATCGAATGGTTCAGCCAATACGAACGGCTCGCTGCCTGCCATTTCACACAGCAGGGCCGCGAGTTCGTTGAGTTCAGCTTTATCAAATGCCGACAACGTGCGCGCCACCTTGCCCGCCGCGTCCACCAACACCAGCGTCGGCACCGCCAGCGGATCGTATTGCCGCGAAACCTGCCAGCCTTGATCGAGCACGACGGGGAAGCTCACGGCAAGCTGTTCGCAAAACGCGCGCGTTGCCTCAGCGTCATCCTGCGAAAGGCCGATGAGGCGCGCCGCCGCGCCCAGCCGTTGCGCCAGGCGATTGAGATAGGGAAAGGTCAAGCGGCAGGTCGGGCAATCGGTCTCGAAAAAGACCAGCAACGTGAGCGTCGCGCCGTGAGGGGATGCGATTGCCTCGCCCGTCAGCATTGGCAAAGAAAATGCAGGCGCAGGTTGTCCTGGTTGAATCATTGCGTTGGCCTTAACCAAAAATTGCTTTCAGCAGCAACAGGCAAAGGAATCGCGGCTCTGCTATTCCTTTGCCACGATTCCTTTGCCTGCGGCTTTAGCGCTGCTCCGGCTCATCCGGCCCGCGCCGGGCGCGTGTTTGGCCTTTGTCGCCGGTTTGTTCCTTCTCGCGGTTGAGTTCGACCATGTCCACACTGTCAGCCGCCTCGCCCAATAGATGTTTGCAGAAGTAATCCGAGCGCACCCAAAAAACATAACTACTGGCGTCAGCGTAGCCGTGCCGTTTGCCAGGCAGGAGCAAGAAGTCGAACCGCTTATTGGCTTTGATCAACGCGTCGGCCAGGCGGTAGGTATTGGCCGGATGCACATTGTTGTCAATGTCGCCGGTCGTCAGCATCAAGTGGCCTTTCAAATTCTTTGCCAACTCGGAATTTTTCTCGATGTCGTATTCAAATTTGATGTTGCCGTCTTTGTCGGTGACCTCTTTGACACCGTGATGCTTCTCGCTCCACCAACGGTTGTAGATGTTGTTCTCGTGATTGCCGGATTCGGAGAAGGCGACTTTGAAGAAGTCCGGATAGACCAGCATTGCCGCCGTGGACATGAAGCCGCCGCCCGAATGGCCGTAGATGCCGACGCGGTCAATGTCAATGAAGGCGTGCCGCCGCGAGAGTTGTTCAAGCGCGGCTTTCTTATCGGCCAAACCGTAATCGCGCAGGTTGCCGTAGCCAAAGGTGTGATACCACTTCGAGCGTTGCGGATTGCCGCCGCGATTGCCGACTTCGATGACGATGAAGCCGAACTGCGCAAGCGCCATACGCTCGTTGCGCGGCGTAAAGGTCTTGGTCACGCTCTCAGTCTGCGGCCCCGGATAAACGTAGGCGATGATCGGATAGCGTTTGTTCGCGTCGAAATCGAAGGGCTTGTACATCACGCCGAACAGATCGGTGATGCCGTCATCGGCCTTGACCTTGAAGGGTTCGGGGTATTTGAAGCCAGCCTCGGCCATCGCGGTCATATCGGTCGTTTCCAGTTTCAGCACGACGTTGCCGAGTTGGTCGCAAAGCACCGATTCGGGCGCGGTGTTCACGCGCGAGAAAGTATCAATGAAATACTTGTTTGAATCGGCGGTCGCGGCATTGTGCGAGGCGTCGCCCGGAGCGAGCAGTTTGAGGCCGCTGCCATTGAGGTTCACGCTGTAAACGTGCTCGTAATAGGGGTCTTCGCTCGCCTCGCGGCCATTGGCGGCGACAAAGAGCGTGCGCGTCTTTTCGTCCACGCCCTCGATGCCGTCGCAAACGAACTCGCCCGACGTGATCTGATTCTTCAACGTACCGTTCGCGTCGAACAGGTAGTAATGCCCCCAGCCGTCGCGTTCAGACCAATGAATCATTTCGCCGGTGCTGAGCAGCCGCAATGGTTTGATCTCGACGTAAGTATTGAGCCGCTCTTCGATCAGCGTTTTGACTTCGCCGGTCGCGGTGTCGGCGACGCATACATCAATCTTTTTCAGGTCGCGGCTGGTGCGGTTGAAAAAGAGCTTGTCCGAAGTGTCGCTCAGCCATTTCGGTTCGATCCCGCCGCCGCCGCCCGGCGGGCCTTGCTGTTGCTGCTGATCCTGTTCGCCGCGATCCACTTGGAAGGTGCGCGCGCGTTCGCGTTCCAGATTGCTGACCGGCGCGGTGGCAATGCCGATTTGCTGGTCTTTGAAACGGTCGGTCTTCAGTTTGACGCGCCCTTTTGACGCGGGTTCAAAGACTTCGACCTCGGCCTGCGGCTGATTCTCTTCGCCCGGCATGCCGTAGCGATAGCTTTCGAGCGTGGGGCGCGGGTTGGCGAGCGAATTGATGACCCAGAGGTCGGCGACCTTGCGCTGATCGTTGCGCTGGACGGCGAATTTACGCGAGTCCTTTGCCCAATACACCGTGATCGCGGGCACGCGCGGCGTTTTGTTTTTGTCGCTGAATTTGTAGTTGCGCTTCTCTTCGTCGAGCAAGCGCCGCTCGAAGCCGTAATTCTCTTCGCCGTCGGTGGTGAGTTGCGTCTCGACGACGGTGGTGTCGTCTTCTTTGACTTTGGCCTTGGCGTAATTGTCGGCATCCAGCATGAACAGGTTGTGGCCGCGCGCGAAGATGATGGTCTTCTCGTCGGGCGAGACCGAGGCCCAGCGCGGTTTTTGCGGCGGTTTGAAATCGGGCAGTAGGGCCAGCTTGGCGCTCGCCAATTCGTATTCAAAATAAATCGGGCGTGTGCGCGGTGTGGGCGACGGTGTGGGTTGCGCGTTTTGCTGCTGCCTTTGTTGCTGCTGCGGCCCTTCCGGTTCGTTGCCGCTGCCGCTGCCGCGTCCTGACACGGTGGTCGCGTCTTCTTTTTTCAAGCCGGGAATCTCGGCGTCGCGCGGCACGGTGGCGTCGAATTGAAAGGCCGTGTCGCCCTTGATGAACTTGATGGTTTGAATCGGCAGATGCTGGGCGTCATAGGGAATGCGCGTCAGGTTGGTCAGCAGCGCCGCCAGCTTGGCGTTGTCGAAGAGCGGCGTCTTGGCTTTTTTGAGCGGATCAACCAGCCACCATTTCTTGCCCTGATTCGTTTCGTAGCTGTACCAGAAACGGTCTCCGCTCTCCAGCCAATGCGGCGCGACGGCGGTATCAAAGACCATCTTGCCGACCTTGGCCGCCGTCCAGCGCGAGGCCAGATCGTAATTGGCCTTGCGCACGCGGTTGTCGGGCGCGGGTTTTGCCGCGTCTTGTGCGAAAGACAGGGCGGGCGTGACGATCAGACTGAAACAGAAAACGAGCACCAGCGCGCGTTGCAGACGCCGTGTGAATGCGTGTCGAAGTTGCATGAGTAGATTCCTCCTGATTTGACGGTTGATGCGGATTGGTTGTGCTGAGCGGTATGACGAAGGCCAGCCAACCGGCGTTACGACAATTTGCGTGTGCTACACCGTGAACTCAGCGTGCGAAGCGGTGTAACACGGGCAAGCCTAAAAAACCACCCAGCCGCGCCGCTTCGGTTTCGATCAAGGCGCGCACCGCTGGGCTGAATTTTTCAAACGGCTCGACTTCCACCAGCAATTCCTGGCCTTGCCGTTTGTGCGACCAGACGCCCACGGCGCGGCCATTGAGCAAAACCACCGGCGTCACCCAGGCCGCGCTGCGAAAGATGCGTTTGTAATGGCGCGCCTCCACCAACTGGTTTTTGTCGGCGTGCCCCAGCACCCAGGGATCGAAACTCGGCAGCAAACGCACGTGCGGCGCATTCAGCGAACTGTTTTGCAATTCCGCCAAGTCTGCGCGCAACAACCAGGCACGCGTGTCGGTTACGGTAACCTCGATCAATTCTTCCTGCACCGCCGCCCAGGCCGCTTTCACCTCCGACATCGGATTGCCCGTCCACTTGGCGAAATCGCGCGGCGTAGCGGGGCCGTAAGCGCGCAAGTAACGGCGCAACAATTCCGTCTGCGCTTCGGCAGGCTCAAACGCATTTTGCGGCGGCAACCACTGATCCACGCGCACAAACGTGCCTTCGCCTGCTTGGTCAGGGCCGTAACAGATCAACCCTTCGACCAGCGCCAGCCGGAAGACCTGGATGCCCCAGACCACGTCCATCCACGCGCGCAGTTCTTTGCCAACCAGCGGCTTGATGCGTTCGAGCAATTCACGCCGTGGCAAGGGCCCGGCGTTGAGCGCGGCCAGGAATTGTTCATTCATTTTGTCCGCGTGTTTGCGCGTCACGCCGAATTTGGCTGCGATACGCAGCAGGGCTGTCACGCGGCTCTGTTTCAAGGCGTTGATGTAGAGCGCGAAGTCCGCCGCCGGAATCACATGCAGCGTTTGCCGCATACACGACGTGCGCACCAGCGCACGCTGTTCGTAAAGCGCTGCGTGAATGTCGAGTTGAGTTAGGTCACGCAACCGCGCCCAGGCGGCCAGTTGCGCGGCACTGTTGAGTTGCGCTTGCAAGCCGCAGATGGCGCGGCAGACGCCGGTCAGCGTGGACGGGACAGTGCCGGTCAAATGATGGCGCGCGAGACGGAACGCGAGCACTTGCGGCCATTGGAAATTTGGATTCATGGCGGCTGAGTCTAAAACAGTCTGCGCGCAATTGGCAGGAGCGCGGGGCTTGAGCGCAAGTAGCGCAAACTGGACAGTTTGCGCTACTCGCGCCCAAGCGTCAGTGCACGCGCCGATACGTCAGCGGGTCAGCTTGAAAATAGAGTTGCGCGCCCTCACGCACCACGCGCCCGCTGATCTCGATGGGTTCGGCGACCATCTCCAACACAGCCTGATTGACCGGCGCACCCTGGGCATCGGTGAGCAAGAGCTTCAATTCATTCCCCTGCGCGTCGCGCGCGATGAACAAAGGCGGGATGCCGCCGCTGATGCAACGCACGGCGCATTCGCGGTGCGGTTTGGTGTGGCCGGGGTTCATCACGCCGAGGTAACACTTGCTGTCTACGATCTCGCCCACCAGTGTGAACGTGCCGAGTTCGGTGCTGGCCGGCGCGGTAACTGTTGCGGCACTTAACGCAGTCAGCGACCCCGGCAGGATTTCGAGCATCAGCGTTCCGGCGCGCTGAATCAGCGCCCCGCGCAGCTTCACCGTTTGCCCATCGAAGGCGGCGACTTCCGCCCGATGCTTGCCCGGTGCGACCAGCAGGTATTGCGTCAACGCTTTTTCACGCTGCACCAGCAAGGCCGGATAGGGCGTCGCGCGAATGACGCCGCTGTAGTCGCGGTACTGCTGAAATTCAAAGACGCTCAGCGGCAACCGTTGTTGTCCGAAGGCGAGCAACAACGCCACCAGCACGCCGCCGCAAAGCAGCGCGGCCACCACACGGCGCAACAGCTTCGCCAGCCCGCGCGGCGCACGTGGCAAGTAGCCGATGTAAAACTCATCCTGCTTTAGCTCTGGCACGTGGCGGCCCCTTTCGCTTTCATTTGAACGCTCTCCTGAATTCGCGCTGGCTCGACATACGTCCCCGGCGGCAGCGGGCGCGGGTCAACATACACCTGTTGCCCGACCAGCTTCACACGGAACACCGGCACCTTTTCGGTGAACGGCGCGGGCGCAGCACCGGATGCGGGCAGGTATTGAAACCCGTGCCACGGGCAAGTCACACAGCCGTCAATGATGCGGCCTTCGCCGAGCGGCCCGTTCTGGTGCTGGCACACATTCGAGAGCGCCGAGACCTGGCCGTCGTATTTGAAAATCGCCACCCGTTCGCCCGACAAGGTCACGATGCGCGCGCGATTTTCGGGAATCTCATCCAATGCACAGGCCGGTACGAACTCGGCATCGGCTGGCAATTCGACATCCAACGCACGTTCGCGCCGCGCTGCTGCCAGGTGCAAGCTCAGCACGCAAACCAAACCGCACGCCAGCACGCCCGCCAACAGCGGACTGGTCTCGGCTTGCAACACGCCCAATGCCACGTGTGCGAGCAACAGGCCGTAGGCGAGATAAACCAGCATGTGCAGCCGCTTCCAGACCGGCGCGCTCAATTGCCGCAACCAGAAATCGTGACTGGTGGCGGCCAGCAAAAACAGAATCACTAGCGCCACCAGTCCCAACGGTTGAAACGGAAAATCGGCCAAGCTGCCATAACGTGTATTGCTGACCAGCACGCTGACCAGCGGATTCAAATCGCCCAGCGCGTGGAATTGCACGATGGCAAATCCGCCGTGCGCCAGCCCCAGCAAAAACGTCGTCACGCCCAGATGCCGCCGGTTGTAAAGCAGCGGCAACAGCACCGGCCACAAACGGCAGGCCGGCCCGATCAGCAAGACTACGTGCAACAAGAGCAAGGCCCCGGTGCCAAAGGCGCGGATCAACAACGTCTCAAGCGTCGCATTCGGATTGGCAAATGTGCTGACGCTGATGAAGAGCGCCAAATATCCAATGACACCACTCGCCAGCACGCCGTCATAAACGCGCTTCTGCCGGTTCCAACTGATGGCTTGGTAAGCGTGACTCATCGTGCCTCTTTGACTTGCATGGTTGGCAGTTGTGGATTCACTGGGAAGGGCCGCCGCACCCACAGGGCGCAGAGCAACAACAACGGCAAGAGGATGGCCGCCGCTAAAAAGATTCTGCTGTGCGCGCGTCGCAACGAACGAATCATCTTGTCCTCAGAATGATTGCACCGGGACAGTACCGCGCGCGTCAGCAAGCGGAGCCGTCACTCAACGCACCACATGCGTCTTGCTTGCAGTCACCGCTTGCTCACGCGCGCGGTACTGTCCCGAGTCTTGCGGCTAACCATGTTTTGCAATGCAGCGATGCGCGTTGGTTTCGACGGGTGGCTCAGGCGCGCCTTGTAACCAGCGCCGCAAGAGCAACGGCCACAGGGGAGCGACTCCGGGCAGGATCAACAGGCGGAAGCCCGGGCCCGTGCCCCGTGCCGCCCCATCCACCCGTGTCACGCCAAAGGCCACGAACGCCACGGCGAAGAGCAATCCCAGCAAAGCATAAATTGCCGCTGCCCAAACCAATGTTGCCGCCATCATTGCTCCTGCCATTACTGCTCCTGATAATTCCACGTCAGCCCGCCATCCACATAAAAAGTCGAGCCGGTCACGTAATCGCTCTCGTCCGAAGCGAGAAAGACCGCCAGGCTCGCCACGTCGTGCGGTTGTCCCAAGCGGCCCAAGGGAATCTGCCCGAGCAGCGCGCCCAGCTTGGCCGGATCGTTGAGCAGTTTGGTATTGATCGGCGTTTCGATTGCGCCCGGCGCGATGTTGTTGATGTTGATGCCGAGCGGCCCAAGCTCTACGCCAAGGTTGCGCATGAGCATCTTGACGCCGCCTTTGCTGACGCAATACGCGGTGAAGTTGGGAAAGGGCAACTCTTCGTGCACCGAACTGATGTTGATGACTTTGCCGCGCCGTTTTGCGGGCAGCAACTGTTGCACAAAGGCCTGTGTGGCAAAAAACACGCCCTTCAAATTGACGTTGAGCACGCGGTCGTAATCGTCTTCATTGACTTCCCAAAACGGCGCGTGGGTTTCGAGCCCAGCGTTGTTGACCAAAATATCCAAGCGCCCGAAATGTTCGACGGCGGTGTTAATCAGGCGGCGTATGTCGGCGACTTTGCCGAGGTCGGCTTGCACGATCAGGCCGCGGCTGCCGGCGGCGTTGACGGCGGCGAGGGCTTCTTCAGCGCCGGTTGCGCCACGGTTGTAATTGATGACCACGTGCGCGCCTTCGCGGGCGAAGCGCTCGGCGATGGCGCGGCCAATGCCCTGGCTGCTGCCGGTGATGAGTGCGACTTTGTCTTTTAATCTCATAGGTTCCTCGTTGGTAATTTTGCAGTCCGGCGATGAAATGGCGGCGGCGCGCGAATTTATTCCAGGACTTACGCAAAGTGTGGTGCGGGTTCTTTACCCGCACCACATGCGCACGGCAGGCGGGTGCGGGTAAAGAACCCGCACCACACTTGCAGGCTTTTTGCGTAAGTCCTGCGGGTTATGTTCGGGAGGCGTCTCCACGACCAGCGCAAATGTCAGCCCTGGTCGCGCTAGAAACGTATTCAGTGACGTGATCTTACGCTCGCCCGTCACACAAGAGCAATGGACAGACCAATCCGCTTGTAAATGTTTTTCGACTCTGGCTACACAGGCTTGATCTTAGCGCCACGTTTTCAACGCTTGTTCTCTGGAGGTTGAATGAATCTTCGCACTCGCTTGCTTTGCCTTACTCACGGGCGCTTGACGTTTTTGCTGACCCTTGTTTGGCTCAGCTTCACCGCTGCCACTATGCAGGCTGCGCCACAGCAAACCTATCCGCCCACCGTGCAAGCCTTGCTTGATCGCAGCCGCGCGGCGAATCCGCAACGCTACCAATTCGTGCTCGATCAAGGCGCGCAGATTATCGTCACGCCCGATCAAAAGAGTTTCATGCTCTTGTGGTTTCCCGCTTCACAACGCAGCTTGCCCGCTGAAAAGCGTTCGATCATTGCGACGATGCACGGCAGCACGGGCTTCGCCTTCGACGATTTCTTTCTGTGGTTCAACGCGGCGCAACAGCATCAACAGGGCTTGCTGGCGTTGCAATGGTGGTTCCCGGCGAATCAGCCGCCGAATGATTATTACGAACCTGCTGAGGCTTACACGGCGCTCGCGGCGGCGCTCAAAGACCAGAGCATCAAACCGGGACGCGCGCTCTTTCACGGCTTCAGCCGGGGCAGCGCCAATGGGTATTACGTCTCGCTGTTTGACCGCCTGCTGGGCAATCATTTCTTCGGACTGAATATCGCCAGTTCGGGCGGCGCCTCGACAGGCTATCCGCTCTACCTTGACGTGAATAACGGAAAATACGGCGCGCGTCCGCTGGCGGGTACGCGCTGGCTGACTTGCGCGGGCGGACAAGACCCCAATCCTGATCGTGACGGCATTCCGGCGCTGCGCCGCACCGGTCAATGGTTGCTCGAACAAGGCGCGTTGCTCGACCTAGTCATCGAAGACAGCGCAGGCGGACACGGCGTGTTCATGCTGACGCCGCGTTATGTTGATTACGGTTTGACGGCCTTTGAAAACATCCTTGCCGTCGCCAACCAATTCTGGACGGCGAAACCCGACACCGCCTTTCGCATCGCCAACGCCGGCATCCCTAACGTAGGTTTTGTAAGTAATCAAATCTGGCTCATCGTCGGCGGACAAGGCGGCCTGCGGCTGTTTCGTTCGGCCAATGGCGACAACGCGGCGAATGCCGAAGCCATCGCCGGCCTCGCCAGCGCCTTCACCGGCACGGGTTTTACGGCGACTGAAACCTTGCCGCGCACGAGCGCCGATGGCACGGTCGAACTCTATTCGCTCGGACTGGCCGGGCCAGGCACGAATCAGGCCGTGCTCTATCGCTTGCGGCAAGTTGGCGGCACAGGCAATTTCGTGCTCAATCCGTCAACACCCGTCTGGCGCGGAGCCGCCGCCGACAATCTTTTCATCGGCGTGCCGGATGTCTATCCAACAAATGACGGCAAGTTGCGGCTGGCGTATGTCGCGCGCGGCACGGCGCGTTCCAACACACGCACGGCCGTGTCGAGCGATGGCGGACAGAGCTTCACGTTTGAATACGAAAACCCGTTCAACGATCTCAATGTCACCGCGCCGAACGCCGAAAACACCAACGTAGACCCTGCCGTCGTGAAACTCGCGCAAGCCTCCGGGCAAGGAAGCTACCTCGCCGTCACGATGCGCGCCAAAAAGCTTTATCTGTTTGCCAGCACCGATGGCCGCGTCTTCACGCCCTTGCAACAAGCCGCGCTCGACGCCGCGCAACTCTTTGCGAACGGCACGGGCTTTTTCGATCCGACGCTCGTGCAAACCAGCGATGGCCGCGTTTGGATGTATGTCACGTTGGAAGGCCCCGGCGGCAGCAGTTCCGTAGTGCGCGTTGAGTTGGCGCCAGCCGCAAAATTAACCGCGGCTTCGGCAGCCAGTTACAACACGGCGGCGCTCGCGCCCGACAGCATCGCCGCAATCTTTGGCGGCAATTTGGCGGCGGCCACGGCGGCGGCGAATACAGTGCCCTTGCCCGCGACGCTCGCTGGCACGAGCGCCAGCGTGCGCGACAGCCTAGGCGTTGAGCGCGCCGCCGCGTTTTTCTTTGCGTCGCCTACCCAAGCCAATTTGCTTTTGCCGGCGGCGACCGTGCCGGGCTTGGCGACCTTGGCGCTCACCAACAGCCAGGGCCAAGTCTCCGCCGACTTGCTCAAGATTACGCCGGTTGCGCCAGGCCTGTTCGCCGTCAACGCCAGCGGACAAGGCCTCGCCGCCGCCGTCCTGCTGCGCGTGAAAGCGGACGGCACGCAGTTGTTTGAACCCGTCGCGCGTTTCGACGCCGCGCAAAACCGCTTCGTCGCGCAGCCGATCGAATTCGGCGCGGCCAGCGATCAGCTTTTCTTATTGCTCTTCGGGACGGGCGTGCGCGGCCGGGCGGGCCTTGCCAGCCTGGCGGCGGCCATTGGCGATGTCAGTGTGCCGGTCGCGTTTGCCGGCGCGCAAGGCGAGTTGAGCGGCCTGGACCAAATCAATCTGTCATTGCCGCGCACGCTCGCGGGCCGTGGCGAAGCCAGCGTGGTCATCAGCGTGGACGGCCAGGTTAGCAATGCCTTGACCGTCAGCTTCGGGAATAACTAAATCGGTACGGTACCGCGCGTCAGCAAGCGGTTGCCCCAGCAGGCAGCCACTTGCTGACGCGCGCGGTACCGTACCGATCAGCTCAAAAGGCCAGCTTGAGCGCGAATTGAATCTGGCGCGGGCCGTTCGCCTGACCGCTGACGATACCGAAGGCGCTGTTATCCACCGCACCGTTCGGCTCGCCGAATTGCACGCGGTTGAAGGCGTTGAAGAACTCCGCGCGGAACTGCACGTTCCACTTGCCTTCGTTGAAGTAGTTGTTCTTGAACAGGGACAAGTCGAAGTTCTTCTGCCATCCTGGCGCAGATCCGGCATCACGCGCGGCGCATTGCCGAAGACGAAGGCCGGCGTGATCCCGAAGGCCGCCGTATTGAACCACTTGGCGAGCTTGTCGGTCTTGCTGCCGGCCAGGTTCACATCGCTGCCATTCCAGGTTGGGCGTTGCGACGGGTTGAAGATGCCTACGTTGTTGGCGCCCTGGTTGATGATGATCGGCGTGCCGCTTTGGTAAGTGACAATGCCGTTGAATTGCCAGCCGCCCGCGACCCAGGCTGATGCAGGCCGACAGGGCGATGATGCCTTCGCTGTGCTGGGCGAGCAGTTCCTTATCAATGCGCGGCTTGCGCCAAAAGCCTTCGGTGAACGAAAACGAAGACAGCTTGACCAGGTTTTGATAACCCTTTAAGTCCTTCGCCAACAGCACGATATGATTCGTAGCCTTCTCACCCGGCTCAAGTTTCGACTCGCCCTTTTCGTGACGGCTGCCCCGCGTGTAATAAGCCTCGATGCCGATGATCGGCTTCACGCCGACCTCCTTCATCTTGTTGTAAAAGCTCAACGAACCATACAAATTGCCGTGATCGGTGATGGCTACGGCAGGCATTTGCAGTTCGGCAGCCCGCTTGGCAAGCGGGCCAATCTTGATGGCTCCGTCAAGCAGGCTGTAATCGGTGTGAAGGTGAAGATGTACGAATTGCTTAGTCATTATCGGTTTGCTTAATTAAGCATCTTGGCAAGTTTAAGACGTCAACTCACAATCATTGGGCTTAAAAAGTCTGAAATGCTTAACCTTAGTTAACTGCTCGTTTTGATTTACACTTACTAACAAATTGAGAAATCTCGTCACAATTCCATTTTGGCTTTTCCTTTAGACCCTGATTAGGCGTGCAAGTCCACTCCGAATTTCTTCTTTCACAAGAATATTCCTGAATTATTGAACGGTTTAGCCAATCGCCACATTCATTAACTCCTTCTCCTGCTATTTCCCTCATTGCCTTCCAATGAACCAGAACAAGCCCTTTCCAAGTAACTCCATTAAGGTTGTCGGCTTCCGAAATCTGCAATTTATCAGGATTGATAGAAATTCCATTAAGTTCCCAAAGCTTGTTTTCAGTAAATACAAAAAAAGAGTCATTGCACTTAATAGAAACCTTTTCAAATAGCTCTCTGGCCTTTGATGCTGCCTGCTCATCTTCACTTAACAGGTTAGAACTTGGATTGGAACAACAAACAAATAACAGCGAAGATAAAACAATCAACGTCGAAATGAAGGATGTTTTTAAAAGGTTTAAGTTGAAATTAGCAGGTTGTGTTTCATTTTGTTTTGTTTTCATTTCTTATCCTTTCTTGGAAAAGTAACTCAAAACGACCATGTTTCCATAGCCAATTACGCTTCTTGTTAGTTTCATTGCCGCGTATACGACGGTTGAATTTCTTGGCATCGCAAACCATCGAAATCAAGCGTCGCTCACGCGACGCGGGAAAATTGGCTTGCGCGCTCCGTGCGTTGAAACCGCGTGTCAGTAGCCCGCGCGTGAGCAAGGGCTGCCTCAAGGATGCGCCCTTCGGTCAACGGTACGCAACGCCGAGGCAGCCCTTGCTTACGCGCGGGCTACTGACACAACACGCACCGTAAAACTCAGCCGCCGCATACGCGGCGAAGAGGCGGTTCATTCTATCGGCTACGCGAAACATCGGAATCAAGCGTCGCTCACGCGACGCAGAGAAATTCGCGCTCACCTGCCCGTGCGTTAAAACCGCACGGCGAGTCAGCCACCGCCTACGCAACGAAAGGCAGCCGCGCCTGATGATGCGTAGCCTTACGCGGCTTGCGCTACGCGGGAATCAGCGCCGTCCGCTGCGGCACCATCTTCACCATCCATCCGGCCCGCCGCCAGTTCGTGAACCGTATGCCGCAATCGCTGCGGCCTGGGAGCGCCCCGCATCCCTGCGGGCTGTGAAAGAAGCGGCGAAGACTTCCTTTTTCCTCAAGCTGCGCAATGCGAAAGACTGGAATGAGGAACGCTGCGCGGCTTCTTTTACAGCCCGCAAGGATGCGGGGCGCTCCCAGGCTGCGCGCTTCCTGACAGCGTTACGCAGCTTTAGCTTTCGCCATCCGTGCTTGCTTCTTCGCGTAAGTCGGAGAATGCGCCTGTATCTTGCGCATTGCCTCGACATCGAACGCCTTCTCATCGCAATCAGGGCAGTCGTAATACTCAAGGTTCGGCACGGTGTAAGCCCGCCCTTGCGCTTTGCTCGTCCAATTGCGACGAACCTTCTTGATCTTATCGCTGCCACAGGTCGGACAAATTGTGATCTTAACCATAGCCATCTTTCCTTTCGTTTAGGGCCTTTCGTTTAGAGCGCCCGCTTGGACGAAATCAAAAAGTAATAAGTCTCTTCGCCCGCTTCCAGCACCAGTTTACCTTTGGTGTAAATAGCAACGCCATCCAGATTCGGGCTTTGAATAATGTACAAATACTCTTTGGCCTTGCGGCGGTTCGGACTCGTCGAGCGAATCTTTTTGTAAATAGCGACGGCGTTCAAAATGGATTCAATGACATCCATTTCATCAAGGCCGTCCACGTCCATTTCGATTTGAGCTTTCTCGGTGAAAATAATACGCCCTGCCAAAACTGCGCGTTTAATTCTGACCAGAATGTCACTCATACCTGCTACTCCCACTCAGGCGAGTCAGCCACCGAACTACGCCGCGCCAGGCTGCCGCGCCTGATGAGGCGTAGCCTTACGCGGCTTGCGCTACGGGAATCATTGCCGTCCGTTGCGGCGACCACCGCGCCCGCCGAATCCTGCACGGTGCCACGCAGCGTGCCGGTGAATTGTTGCGCGCCCGCGCCGCCAGCCAGCCCGGCCAACCACAAACCAACGAGTAAGAGCGCGCGTAGCAGGTGTGCTTTCGACATATCGTTCTCCTCGCAAAGTGGGTTTCAAACGCAGGCCGGAACAGGCAGGCGGAAACTCGGCGGCCACGGGCCCGAGCGGTCTAAAACTGTCCCGGCAAAGCTTCTACTTACGATTGCTTGACGGAATGAGGATCATCCCGGCGTGGTGTCTTTTGATCGGGGCGAATTGTCTGTAATGCCCTCGCTAATGTCCAGCAAAAGTCTGACCAACTGGCTTTTTGGTGCGCCCGCGGCCTGCGGGAAGCGTGGCGGCGGACGGACAAAGGCTGAAAAGAAACCCTCCGGTATTCTTTCGTCTGAGACCACGCTGCCCGCGGGCTGCGGGCAGCGGGCGCACCAAAGAGGCCCCGCCCGCTTTTCATCCCCGCCCGAAGCGGCTAGACTGCGCGCCATCACCCCCACACCACATCAACACAACCCGAAAGGAACATCTCAATGAGAAGACTGAATTCATTGCCAGCCACGCTGGCGTTGCTGGCCGTTGTCGCCCTCTGCGGCAGCGCGCTCGTCTGGGCGCAAGCCGCCAAACCGGCTGACAAAGCCAAACCGGCGGCGCAAGCCAAACCGGCGGGCGACGCCAAGAAGGCTGTCGAATTGCTCGACCTCAACGCCGCCACGCGCGACCAACTGGTGGCGCTGCCCGGCGTCGGCGAAGCGTATGCCGACAAGATCATCGCGGGCCGCCCCTACAAAATGAAGACCGATCTGGTCAGCAAGAAGATCGTGCCCAAAGCCAACTACATGAAGTTCGCCGACAAGGTGATCGCCAAGCAGAAATAACAAGCAGGCGGCTAAAACAATGTAGGGGCAGACCTGTGTGTCTGCCCCGGTCGCATCGGACGCAATCGAATCCGTCTGATGCCACCGGGGCAGACATGCAGGTCTGCCCCTACTGTTTTATGCATGCAGCAACGCGCTTACAACGTCCAGCCTTTGCGATACTCGCGCTGCAAATACTTGTTCGCCTCCGTCACGTTGGTGATCTTGCCCGCTTCGCCATCCCAAACGATCTTCACGCCCTGTCCAGCGCGCAGCGCCACCACACCCAGCAACATCGTTTCAGTCAGCCGCGTCGCGTATTCAAACGGCGTCGTTGATTTGCCTTGACCCATCGCGGCCTTGGCCCAATTCATGCGGTGCAGCGCGTCTTTCTTGTCATTGGTCTCGAGGCGTTCGTATTTCTGCGGCACCTTCTTGGCCGCTTCCATCAACTTCTCCGGGAAGATGCGCGGATTCTTGCCGTAGGTTTCGTGCAGCAGAATCCCTTTCTCGCCGAGGAAGATCACGCCGCCGCCACGATCCAGCAGGATGTTATCCGGCAGCCATTCGGGCCGTCCGGGCATCAAGCCGCCATCGCACCAGGTCAGTTTCACCGGCGGCTGTTTGCCGCGCGCCGGGAAGTGATAGGTCACTTGCGAAGCCAGTGGATAGCTGACCGGATTGTTTTTGTTATCGGTGCCCCAGGGCGTCGAGGTCGCTTCGACCGAAACCGGGTAGCGCAGATCGAGCGCCCAATAGGGATGGTCAATCAAGTGCGCGGCCATATCGCCAATCGCGCCCGTGCCCCAATCCGACCAGCCGCGCCAATTGAACGGATGATAGATCGGGTGGTACGGCACTTCGGGCGCGGGGCCAAGATACAAATCCCAATTCAGCGTCGCAGGCACTGCGTATTCACCCACCACTGCCGAAGCAATCACTTTGTTGAGTTGGCGCGACGTCCAACGGGTGCCCGAATCGCCGTCCGCGCCGTCCACTGTGACCGGCAAACGCGCCGGGCGCGGCACGCCCTGCGGCCAGATCGGGCGATTCGTCCAGACGTGGACTTCTTTGACCGGGCCGATCACGCCGGCCTGAATCCATTCGTTGACGAAGCGGCCGCCTTCGCCCGAATGCCCCTGATTGCCCATCTGTGTGACGAGCTTCGGATTCCTGGCCGCCGTCTCGCGCAGCACGCGCGACTCTTGCACGCTGTAAGTCAGCGGCTTTTCGCAATAGACGTGCTTGCCGGCTTCGAGCGCGGACTTGGCGATGATCGCGTGCAAATGATCGGGCGTGGCGACCAGCACGGCGTCAATGTCTTTTTGCTGATCGAGCATGCGCCGGAAATCTTCGTGGCGTTTGGCTTTGCTATAAGCCTCTTGCACCTTGATCGCCTGCTCGTTCGGTTTGCCGTCCCGGTCTTTGGTGCGTGACGCGACGGCCTTGTCCACGTAACCGAAATCCACATCGCACAGCGCGACGATGTTCATGCCGCCCGCCACGAGTTCGGTCGCGTCCGAAGCGCCCTGGCCGCCGCAACCAACGATCGCGACATTCAATTTATCGCTCGGCGCCAAATGGCCCGCGCCGCCCAACACGTGGCGCGGCAAGATCATGGCCCCGGCAGCAGCGCCCGCCGTGCCGGTTACGAATCTGCGTCTTGAGAGCTTGTCTTGTTGCATAGCTGTTTCCTTATTTTCTGTTTGCGCAAAATGGTGAATTGACGGCCTGCGCCCGCAAAGCCTCGCACAGCTTGACCGTTTGTTTAGGGAGTTCGCGCTGGATGGTAGGGCGAAGCCGGGCTTGTCGGCAACCCTGCGGCTCATTTGCAGGGAAGAAAAATTTCTTGCGGCGATGCTTGCCAAGGTTCTTGTGAGCGCAAGCGTCCTTGCTTGCTGTGCGGCACAGCGGGAATTCGTCAGCGGTGGTTGCGCGGCGTTCCTATAGAGCTTACGCAAAAGAGCATGGAGTTCAGGCTGAAGCCTGAACTCCATGCTCTTGCGCCAGGGTTGTTTGTGCTTCCGCGCAGGCCCTGTCCTAATTTACCGCCCAACCACCGCTGTTGCTAAAAACCTGCCGTCTTTTCCTGCGCCGCCTTATGGGCGTATGGGTTTATCGCTGACCAATCCCTGCGGCTTGGTCATGACCGCGCCATTGGCCGAGCACTTGATGTACCAAACCTGATCGCTCGCACGCCAGACCGCCACATCCGCCAGCCCGTCGCCATCGTAATCGCCCGGCACGGCTTGGTCGCGGTAAGGATCGTTGGCCGAACCCCAGGTGCTGGCGCGGTAATCGTTCGTCGCGCTTTGCCAGATGTACCAGGCGCCTTCCGCGCCGCGCCAAACTGCTATATCAGTTTTGCCATCGCCGTCGTAATCCGCCGCCACTGGCACGTCCGTGCCCAAGCCCCAGAGCTTGCTGCTGATTTGCCCGTCTGAACTGCGTTTGATCCACCAGACGCCAGTCGCACGCCGGAAGACAGCTAGATCGGTCTTGCCATCGCCGTCGTAATCGCCCGGCACCGGCACGTCGAAATACGGCGCATAGCTCGCGCCCCACGCCACCGAATCAATCATCCCATCCGAACTGCGCACGATGTACCAATGGCCTTCAGCGCCGCGCCAGACTGCTATATCAGTTTTGCCGTCGCCGTCGTAATCGCCCGGCACGGGCACATCCGTCGCCAGGCCCCAAGCTTTGACGAGCGGCGCGCCGTCGCTGCTGCGCTTCACATACCAAGTGCCGTCGCTCGGTCTGAACACCGCCAGGTCGGTCTTGCCGTCGCCGTCGTAATCGCCCAACAGCGGCACATCGCCTTTCGTGCCCCAGCTTGGCGTCAGCGTTTGCTGATCGCTGCTTTGCGCAATGCTCCAACGCCCGCTGCTGGCCGACCAGAGCGCCGGATCGGCCTTGCCGTCGCCGTCGTAATCGCCCTGCATTGCCAGCGCCACCGCGCCGGTCTGCGCCAGTGGGCCGTTGCCGTTGCCGCCGGAGTGGATGACGATCTGGCCGCCGCCCAACACGGTCGTCGGGTCGGCGCTGTCGGGCGCGTTCATCTGGTTGTCGTAAACCAGCCCGCCGCCAGCGTTATTCCATATCTTGATGCGGAATTTGTCTTGCCCGCCGCCGCCGTTTACCTGCCCGTCAATCGCCGTCAGCATGAAGCGGTAATCGCCCGCATTGTTGATCGTGCCCGCGCCGCGGTATTGCGCCCGCGCGCCGGCAATCACCAGCCATTCATACACGGTGCTCTTGAAGCGCAGGTTGGCGAGCGCGAATTGGAACTCGGTCTCGCCGGTCGGCACGCTGGCGCCCTTCTGATACTTCGAGACAAAGCCGAAGCTGGCCCGGCCGGTCAAGGCGGGATTCGGCACGTAAGCGCCTGCCGGGGACGTGATCCAGCCGCCGCCCGTGACGAAGCCTGCCGTCGGGTCATAGACCACCACCATTGCCGCCAAGCCTCCCAGAGTGCTGGCCACGGTGCTGGCCGAACCTTGCTGGCCGCAGGCGTTGCTGACCGTCAGCGACACTTGATAAACGCCGGCCTGCGCGAAGCTGTAACTGGCGCTGACCGTGCCCGCCGTTTCATTCACCACGCCGGCTTGCGCGAGGTTGTCGAACATCCAGGTCGCGCTGTGTGTGGTCGCGCTTGTCGCGTCGGTGAATGCGCCGCTGAAATTGACGGTGGTGCCCGCCGCGTAAATGGCCCCGCTGGCCGGGCCGCTGATGCTCACCACCGGCGTCGCGCAGGGGCTGTTCACGGTCAGCGCCGCAACGTTGGAAGTGGCCGTGCCGCACGCGCCCGTCACCACTACGTCGTAATTGCCCACGTCACCGGCGGCGACGGCGGCGATGGTGTACGTGCTGGCCGTCGCGCCGCTGATCGCGTTGCCATTCTTGCGCCATTGATACGTCAGGTTTACGCCGCTGGCCGCGACCGCGAAACTCGCGCTCTGGCCCACATTGCGGGTCAGGCTGGCTGGTTGCGTGTTGATGGCCGTGGCCGCGTTGACCGTCAGCGTCGCCGCGTTTGAAGTCAGCGTGCCACACGCGCCAGTGACGACGACATCGTAGCTGCCCGCGTCGCCCGCCGTGAGCGCGTTGAGCGTGAAGCTGCTGCCGGTCGCGCCGCTAATGGCGACGCTGCCCTTGCGCCACTGATAGCTCAAGCCCGTGCCCGTGGCCGCGACGCTGAAGCTCGCTGAACCGCCGGGGCAAGCCGTCACAGCGGCGGGCGGTGTGTTGATGACCGTGGCAGCGTTGACCGTGACCAGCGCACTGCCCTGGCCCGTGAGCGCGCAGCCATTGGCATCCGTGCTGGCAGCCAGCGCGTAGCTCGTCGTGCTCGTCGGACTGACATTGAACGTGAAGGTGGGGCCATTGCCCGTCTGCGTGCCGCCGCCGTTGGTCAACGCCACAGTGTAAGGCCCGGCGCCGCCGCTGACGGTGACAGTGACTTGCGCCGTGCCGGTCGGACAGATCGTGCCGCCGCCGCTGACGGTTGCGGTGATCGTCGCGCAGTTGTTCATCAACGAAAAGCTGGCCGGTGTCGCCAGGCCCGGCGTGGTGTTGGCCGTCACGTTGTAGCTGCCCGGCGTGGCATTGGCGGTGGCGGTGACGCTGGCCTGCCCGTTGCTGTCAGTCGTCGCAGGGTTCGTGCTGGTGAAGCTGGCACTAGCTCCGCTGCCCGGCGCAGTAAACGTCAATTGCACGCCGCTGACGAGTTGGCCCGATTCGGTCAGCGTGGCGATCAGCGAATTGGTGAACGCCGTGTTGACCAAGGCGCTTTGCCCCGACCCGCTGGTGGCCGCGAGCGCGTAGTTCACCTCGACCGCGCCGATGTCTACGGTGGAGTTTTGCGGACGCGCGACGCCGCGCTGATCGGTCGTCACTGCCGGATGCGTGCCGCCGCAGCCGTTCGCCGTCAGTACGCAGTTGTTGCCCGCATCAATGGCGGACGAGCCGGGCAACAGCCGCATCGTCTGGGTGAAGCCGCCGTAATTGCCCAGCGGCGCCAGCTTCGGGTCCGTGGTGATGATGTTCGTCCCGTTCGCGTAGCCGCCCTGCACGACGCTGTCGCTGACGGTGGGAGTGTCGTTGCTGAAGTTGAATATCTCCCTGCCGCTGTCGCCCCACAGAATGCTGTTGCGGATCTTCGGGCTGCTGCTGCTGACGTTGTACATCCCGCCGCCGCCGTTGTTGATGGCGGAGTTGCCGCTGAAGGTGACGTTGGTCAGCGTCGGGCTGCCGCTGGCGTTGTACATCCCGCCGCCTTCGCGGCTGGCGGAGTTGGCGCTGAAGGTGACGTTGGTCAGCGTCGGGCTGCTGCTGAAGTTGAACATCCCGCCGCCTTGGCTGGAGGCGGAGTTGCCGCTGAAGCTGACGTTGGTCAGCGTCGGGCTGCTGCTCTGGTTGAACATCCCGCCGCCGGAGTCCTGGGGGAAGCAAGTGCAATTCGCATTCCCGCCACTGATGGTGAAGCCGTCGAGCAGGGCCGTGTTGTTCGTCCCGCCACCCGTCACCACGAGGTAGCTGTTCTCGCCGTTGTTGGCGAAGTTCGCCCCGTCGTCGCCGTTGAGGTCGCCGCTCAGCCGCGTGCCATTGGTTGCTGGGTTCGGGTTGCGATCCGTCAGGTTACTCTGCCCGCTGGTGAAGCCGCCGTAGATCGCCAGACCGCTCCTGAGCGCGAAGGTCGCGTTGCGGTCGCCATTCATTCCGGCGGGTTTGTATGTGCCTTGCGCGACCCAAATCTGCGTGACGCTGGCGCAACCCGTCGCATTGGCCCGCGCCAGCGCCGCCGTCAGTGTGGGGTAAGCATCCGTCCACGACGAACCGTCACCCGCGCCACCGACGACCGCCGCATTGACGTAAAGCGTAGCCGGCGCGGCACTGACCGTCACAGTCGCGCTGCCGCTGCCGGTGATGGCGCAGCTATTGGCGCCCGTGCCGGAGGCCAGCGCGTAAGTCGTCGTGTTCGCCGGACTGACATTGAACGTGAAGGTGGGGCCATTGCCCGTCTGCGTGCCGCCGTTGTTATTCAACGCCACGGTGTAAGGCCCGGCGCCGCCGCTGACGGTGACGGTGACTTGCGCGGTGCCGGTCGGGCAGATCGTGCCGCCGCCGCTGACCTGCGCGGTGATGGCGGGGCAGATGTTGCTCAGCGAGAAGCTGGCCGCAGTCGCCAGTCCCGGCGTGGTGTTAGCCGTCACGGTGTAGCTGCCCGAAGTCGCATTCGCCGTCGCGGTGACGCTGGCCTGCCCGCTGCTGTTGGTCGTCGCAGGGTTCGTGCCGTTGAGCGTGGCGCTCGCTCCGCTGCCCGGCGCGCTGAAGGTCAGTTGCACGCCGCTGACCGGCTGGCCGGATTCGGTCAGCGTGGCAAGCAGTGGAGTGGTGAACTGCGTGTTGACGGTCGTGCTTTGCGGCGTCCCGCTCGTCGCCGCCAGCGTGTAATTGGTCTCGACCGCGCCGCTGTCCACCGTGCCGCCGACTTGGCGATTGAAGCCGCGTTGATCGGTGGTCAGCGCCGGATTGTTATTGCCGCAGCCGTTCGCCGTCAGCACGCAGTTGTTACCTGCATTGATGGCGGGCGAGCCGGGCAGCGGGCGCATCGTCTGAGTCGGACCGCCGTTGTTTTGCAAAGGACCAAGCATCGGGTTCATATTGAGAATGTCGTTCGAGCCGCCGCTGATGGTTGTGTTGGTTGTGTTTCCAATCAGGTTGTAGCCTTGCGAGGTCAACGTGCCGAGGAAGTCGGGTCCAAGACCAGCAGTGTTTCCTGCGATGATTGTATTGCGGGAATTCACCGTGCCGAAGTTGTTAATGCCGCCGCCGGCGGTGCCCGCAGAATTGTTTGCTATGGTCGAGTTGGTGACAGTCAACGTGCTGAAGTTGGCAATGCCGCCGCTGCCGCCGCCGCCCATTATCGAATTGTTTGAGATGGTCGAGTTGGTGACAGTCAACGTGCCGCCGGTGAAGTTGTTAATGCCGCCGCCGCCCGTTGCCGAATTGTTTGAGATGGTCGAGTTGGTGACATTCACCGTGCCGGCGGCGTTGTAAATGCCGCCGCCGAAGCCGCCCGGTGCCGAATTGTTTGAGATGGTCGAGTTGGTGACATTCAACGTGCCGCCGTTGAGAATGCCGCCGCCGTTGCCGCTTGAGAGATTTCCACCTGAGATGGTCAAACCTGAAATGGTTGCCGTCACTCCACTGTTCACATTAAAGACGCGACTTGTCGCGCTTGGCGCAGCAGTGTTCTGAACCGTCAACAGATTCGCTCCCGGTCCCATGATTGTCAGATTCTTGTCAATCACGATTCGACCACCCGACAGCGTAATCGTCCCCGTCACATTGTTGGCAAACATAATCGTGCTGCCCGCGCAGGCATCAAGAATAGCTTGACGCAAGCTGCCCGATCCGCTGTCGGTCTTCACCCATACGAACGGATTAGCGGTACAGCCGTTTGGGTCATAGATACACCCTGACTGCGGGTTACATGTGTCGGCCGTGTTCGGATTATTATCGTCACAGATTATAGGCGTGTTTTGACAGGTCCCGCTTACACAGGTATCGGTCGTACAGCCGTTGTTATCGTTACAATCCGAGTTCACGGTGCAGGCCAGCGCCGGGTTCGCCACCGCGTTGTTAGCATCACAGGCTGCAATGGAAGACCTGGCGGGCAGGACTTTCCCACTGTATTTCTCTCCATCCAGCAGAATCGTGGGCGAGGCGCTGATGTGCAGTTCATTGGCGCGCCGGATATTCTCAGCAAACAGCCGTTTGGCGGCTGCGCTGCGGGTCAGGCGTTCGACTGTCTCCACCTCGATTCCGGCGGCGGCTGCCACCGGCTGCCACTCACTGCTGCGGTAATTCGCGGCGCGCGCTACGACATAATCGAAATACTGCGCGGGGAACTGCGCGGCCATGACGGTCTGACGGATGTCTTCGTCAATTTCCGGCTGCCCGTGCAGGCTGTCGAAGCGGTCGCTCGCCGGGGCCGCGATGAAGCGCAACTGGAACTCCACCTGCCCGCCAAATTCAGCCAGCACCGGCGCCATTGCTGCTTCGGCCTGCACGCCAAAGGGGCATTGGCTCATGACAAAGAGTTCGACTTTGACTGTGGCCTGTGTTTGCAGCTTGCGCGCAATGGCTTCGCGCACGGGACTGGCCGGCTGGGCGTTGGCCTTGGCGGCGCGAGCGGGGTTGCCGCCAAACGCCCCGCGTCCGGCCTGGGTGCGCCAGACGGCCAAACTGCAGGTGAGGATGAGCAGCGCCAGCGCGAAGACCGGCACTGGCGTGAAACGAGCGTGAACAACATGGTTCAGAATACGGGGTGTTTTCATTGCGAACCTCCTACGGTGATTGCTTGCTGGTTGCCTGCCGGGCGCGCGCGCGGAGGGGGAAAGGGAACCTGCCACGCAGGCCCCGCGCGCCAACGATTCGTTGAATTCCACCCGCACATGTGCCATTTGCCGGAAAAAGTGTTCACGCCGGCAAAAAAAATAAAAAAAATTTGGCGGGCCTTTGGCGGGCAGGCAGTGGGGAGTCTTCGTCGCTTAGCGACGGCTGACTTTAGCCGTGGGTTTCAACCCACGGAAGGGGGCGAACGTTTCTCCGCGTCGCGTAGCGACGCTTGAAGGCTGCCTGAGCAGCGTGATGCGCAAACACCCGCTCTCTTTCCACTTACCTTGAAAGCACAAACCAACGACGGCGGATTCGATAGCCGAGACGGATTCAGGCGTCGCGACGCGACGCGGGGAAATGTGCGCTGCTTTCCGTGGGTTGAAACCCACGGCTAAAGTCAGCCGTCGCGACGCGACGCGGAGAACGCCTCTGCTTGAAAGCCGCCTTTCTTGCCCGCGTTGGGATGCGGTTTTCCGCAACACTGTGCTAAAGTCGCGCCGCATCCCCCCAAAACCAACAAGACAAGCGCTATGCAATCTCACTTGCCACCCAACATCACGCAATTGCTGGCGGCCTGGAGCCACGGCGATCAGGATGCCCTGGCCCAACTCGTGCCGTTGGTCGAGCGTGAATTGCATCGGTTGGCGCATCATTATCTGGCGGGCGAACGGCAGGGACATCTGCTGCAAACGACGGCGCTGGTCAATGAGGCGTATCTGCGGCTGATTGACGCGCAAGACGTCGCGTGGCAAAACCGCGCGCATTTTTTCGGTGTCTCGGCGCACTTGATGCGGCAAATCCTGGTGCAATTCGCGCGCGAACAGCAGCGGGCGAAACGCGGCGGCGGCCAGGTCTTGCAGGTCTCGCTCGCCGAGGCCGCCGGGGCCAGCGGCACGCGGGACAATCCCGACCTGGTCGCGTTGGATGAGGCGCTGGCGCGCCTGGCCGAACTGGATGCGCGGCAATCCCGCATCGTCGAATTGCGCTTCTTTGGCGGGCTGAGTCTGGAGGAAACGGCGACCGTGCTGGACGTTTCGGTCAGCACCGTCCGGCGCGCTTGGCGCATCGCCCAAATCTGGTTGCATCAACAACTGACTGCCTGACCTCACGATGACACCGGAACGCTATCAACGTATCTGCCAGCTTTTTGACGAGGCGCTGGAACGGGCTTCGGGCGAACGCGCGGCGTTTCTCGCTGAGGCTTGCGGCGCGGATGTCGAGTTGCGCGCCGCCGTCGAAAAGTTTCTCACCGGCATGGCGCCCGCCGAAGATTACCTGTCCCGCCCGGCGCTGGACGTGGCCGCCGCACTGTTGGCCCAGCAACAGCAACCTTCCGCCCTGGGCAAACAAATCAGTCACTATCAAACGCTTTCGCTGTTGGGCGCGGGCGGCATGGGGCGCGTTTATCTGGCGCGCGACACGCGGCTGCAACGCATGGTCGCGCTCAAAATGCTGCCGACCCGCTTCACGCAAGACGCCGAGCGCGTGCGCCGTTTCCAAACCGAAGCGCAGGCGGCCTCGGCGCTCAATCATCCGAACATCCTGACGATTTATGATGTGGGCGAGACGGACGGCGCGCATTTCATCGCGACGGAATATGTCGAAGGCCAGACGCTGCGCCAGCTTTTGCAAAGCGGCCCGCTGCCGTTCGCCCAAGTGATCGAGATCGCCACGCAACTGGCCGATGCGCTGAGCGCCGCGCACACGGCAGGCATCATCCACCGCGACATCAAACCCGAAAACGTGATGCGCAGGCCTGACGGTTACGTGAAGGTGCTCGATTTCGGCCTGGCGAAACTGACCGAAAAACAAACTCCGCATTCCGCACTCCGCATTCCGCCTTCGACCGAGCCGGGCAAAGTCATGGGTACGATCAGCTATATGTCGCCCGAACAGGCGCTCGGCCAAAGCCTGGATCAGCGCACCGACATTTTCAGCCTGGGCGTCGTGCTCTATGAATTGCTGAGCGGCGTGCAACCGTTCAAGGGCGACAGCGAAGCCGCGACCTACAACGCGATTCTCAATCTCGCGCCGCCCGCGTTGACCGAAACGCTGGCGAACCTGCCGCCCGCCTTCGCCGCCCTCATCGAACGCTGTTTGGAAAAAGACCGCGCGTTGCGTTACCAGACCACCGCCGATTTGCGCGCCGCGTTGAAAGGCTGGCAGCGCGATTCGAGTTCGCACAGCGCGGCGGTGGCTGTGCCGTCACGGCCAACTCCGCGTTGGGCGCGTGTGGGCCTCGCCCTGGGCGCGGCAGCGTTGCTGAGCGCGGCGGCCTTTTTCGTTTTCAATAAAAGCAAAAGCCAAACCGCGCCACCGGCGGTTCAAACCGTGCCCGCGACGTTTACCCAATTGACCGATCAGCCTGGACAGGAGCTTTACCCGCGTCTTTCGCCGGACGGGAAAACTTTGCTTTACGCCAGCCCGGCGGCGGGCAATTGGGATTTGTATGCGCGCCCATTGAGCGGCGGCGAGGCCGTCAATCTGACCAAAGATTTCAGCGAAGATGATGCGCAACCGGCCTATTCGCCGGACGGCGCGCAGATCGCCTTTCGCTCGGAACGCGCGGGCGGCGGCCTGTTCGTGATGCCGGCGCAAGGCGGCGCGGCGCGGCGTGTATCTGACGCAGGCTTCAATCCGGCCTGGTCGCCCGACAGCCGTGAGTTGGCGTATTCCGAAGACCACTTTGATGAACCCAGCAACCGCCCCATTGTGCCGGCCCAGTTATTCGCAGTGCAGTTGGCGACGGGGCAGCGGCGCGTGGTCACGCCCGGCGATGCCGCCCAACCGAGTTGGTCGCCGCACGGGCAGCGGATTGCTTATTGGTCAGTGCAGAAAGGCGGCCAGCGCGATCTTTTTACCGTCGCGGCCAGCGGCGGCGCGTCCACGCCGGTCACGGATGATGCCGCGTTTGATTGGAATCCGGTCTGGTCGCCCGATGGCCGGTATCTTTATTTCGCCAGCGACCGCGGCGGCACGATGAACGTCTGGCGCAGCGCTATCGAAGAGGCCACGGGCCGCGTGCTGGGCGCGCCCGAAGCGGTAACCACGCCGTCTGCGAATAGCGGCTGGCTCAGTTTTGACGCCACCGGCAAGCAATTGGTGTATGTGCAAAAAAACAGCCGCGTCAATCTGCAAAAAGTCGCCTTCGATCCGCAAACCGAAAAGGTCACGAGCGCGCCCGTCTGGATTACGCGCGGCGCGAAACTCACGACCAACCCGGACGTTTCGCCTGACGGGCAATGGCTGGTCTACGGCAACCTCGGCGATCAACAGGAAGATTTGTACCTGTGCAAGACCGACGGCACGGGCGTGCGTCAACTCACGAATGACCGCTACAAAGACCGCATCCCGCGCTGGTCGCCGGACGGCCAGCGCATCCTGTTCCTGTCGGATCGCAGCGGCAGATACGAGGCCTGGGTTATCAACATAGCTGGCACTGGGGTGGATGGCGCGGGTTTGCGCCAACTCACCTGGACAACCGGGCCACAGGTGCAACGCCCCATCTGGTCAGCCGATGGCAAACGCATCTTGTGCAACCGGCAAAGCGGCGATCCCTTCATCATCGAAGTTGACCAACCCTGGCAGGCCCAAACCCCGCAACCGGTCACGGCGAAAAATGAACTCAACCAATGGCCCTTTGCCCAGAGTTGGACGCGCGACGGCCAGCGGCTGGCGGTGCGTTTGCGCAATCATGGTCAAGGCAGCGAGCAGAGCGCCATCGTGGTTTACGATTTCGCCACGCAGCTTTATGACCGGCTCACCGCTTTCGGCGTCTGGCCGTCGTGGCTCAACGACGAGCGCCGCATTCTCTTTCACCAGCGCGACCAGGCCTACGTGGTAGACAGCCAAACCAAACGCCTGCACAGCATCCTGTCGGTCGCCCCCAATCAATTGCAGTCCATCGTGCCTTCCCCCGATAACCGCGTTTTGTATTTTGAACTCGCCATCACCGAAGCCGACATCTGGCTGATGAAACTTTGAGCGCGCCAGCCAACGCAGGTCAACCTCCGCGCCTAGGCTCTGCTGCTCTAAACCACATTGGAAATGGCTGCACTAATGACGCAGCTTCTCTATCTGCACGCGCGTCCCTTCCCGAAACGCATCCGTCGGATTGGTAATCACCGTTTCATTCCCAGCCAAGCCATTCACGACTTCAATCTCTTTGCCCAGATCGCGGCCAAGTTCGACCTTGACGATATGGACGGTTTGATCGGCGCGCACAGTCAGCACTTGTGTGCCTTCGGCATTGGCAATCAGGGCGCTGGCGGGAATCAACAGAGTGCGGTGCGGTGCGGGCAGGGTGAATTTCACTTCGGCGTACATGCCGGGCAGCAATTGTTCGTCGCGGTTGGGGAAGCGCACTTCGACCATCATCGTGCGCGAGGCAGGGTCAATGAGGTGCGCCGTGCCGAAGACCTGGCCCGTGAAAGTGCGCTCGGGCAATTCTTTGACGCGCATTGTGACGGGCAATCCGGCGTGCATGGCGGAGGCGTTCGTTTGCGGCACGCTGGTGAAGACGCGAATCACGTCTTGCTTCGTAATGCGATACAACCCCAGGCCCGTGCCGGTCGCGCCGTTTTCAAGAATGCGCGCGCCGACTTCGATATTGCGCGCGGTGATGATGCCGTCATAAGGCGCGGTGACTCGTTCAAAGCCCTGTCGTTCGGCGAGGCGTCCCACATTGGCTTCGCGCGCTTTGCGGGCCGATTGGCGCAGGTCAATTTCGGATTGCTGGGCTTTGAGTTCGGCTTGCCTGACGCGCACGGTGGCTTGCGCGGCTTCGACATCGGCTTGGCGCGCGTCGAAGACTGCCTGTTTGTCATCGGCTTCCTGCCGCGAGACGACGCCTTGCGCCACCAGCGTATCGGCGCGTTCCCGATTGAGTTTGGCGAGTTGCAGATTGCTGCGCGCCTGTTTCAACGCGGCCTCGGCCTGTTCGAGCGCGGCCTGGGCTTGGGCCAAACCGGAGTTGGCTTGGGCGATGCTTTCGCCGGCCTCGGTGGCCTGTTGGCGCGCTTCGTTCAACTCCTGCCCGACGTAGGCGATGTCCAACTCGACCAGCAGTTGACCGGCTTTGACGTGTTGGCCGAGGCCCGCGTACCAGCGCCGCACGGTGCCGCCGGTTTTCGCATAAAGGATCGTATCCTGAATCGCCTGGGTCGTCGCGGGCAGCGTCAGTTCGTTCGTGGCTTCGCCCGCGCGCGGCGTGGCGACGGTGGCGAGCAGCGCGGCCTGCTGTTGTTCGTTGGCGACGGCAGCGAGTTCGGTGTTGCGTTTAAGACGCGGCAAGATGCCGGCCACCAGCAACACGGCGAAGAGCAGCGCGCAAGCGAGCAAAGCGGTGCGGGGGGCGCGTGATGTTGATTTGGGTTGAATGGATTGCTCCAACGTGAATTCCTCTGTGTTCAAAAGAATGAGTACGCGGATGACGCGCATGCGACGGATTGGCGCGGATTTTCTTTTGGCCGATCCGCGCTGATCCGCCGCATCCGCGTCATCCGCGTACCTAATCGCCTAACGCGTTGACAGGCATTGCGTCTGTCTCAGCTTCTGGCTCAGCTTCCGGTTGCCGCACCGCTTTACGCCGCAGCACGCTGTAAACCACTGGCACAAAAAACAAAGTCGCAAAGGTCGCGATCAACAGACCGCCGATCACCGCGCGGCCCAGCGGGGCGTTCTGTTCGCCGCCTTCGCCCAAGCCCAGCGACATCGGCAGCATCCCAATCACCATCGCCAGCGCTGTCATCAGCACGGGACGCAGGCGCGTGAAACCGGCGGCCAGCGCGGCTTCTAGCGCATTCGCCCCGGCCAGGCGCCGATCGTTTGCAAAGGTGACGAGCAGGATGCTGTTGGCCGTGGCGACGCCGACGCACATGATCGCGCCCATCAGACTGGGCACGCTGATCGTCGTTTGCGTGACAAACAGCATCCACAAAATGCCGGCCAGCGCGCCCGGCAAGGCCATCAGGATGATGAAGGGATCGAGCCAGGATTGAAAGTTGACGACCATCAAAAAGTAAACCAGCAAAATCGCTAACAACAACCCAAGAGCTAAGCCAACAAACGACGAGCGCATGCTTTCGATCTGGCCGCGCATCACGATGGTCGAACCGCGCGGCAGCTTCGTTTGGGCGTCGGCAATCACGCGGTCAATCGCGCGCGCGACGCCGCCCAGGTCGCGGCCCTGCACGTTGGCGTAAACGTCGTAGGTCGGTTGCACGTTGTAATGATTGACCACCGCCAGCGCCGTGCTGTGTTCGACCTCGGCCAGATTGCTCAGCAGTTGCGGCCCCGTCCCACTATTTGATCCGCTGGACGGCGAAGTGATCGGCGTGTTTTGCAGCGCGGCCACCGAATCCATTTTGTATTGCGGCATCTGGACGGCGACATTGTAGTTGACGCCGTTCTCAGGGTTCAGCCAGAAATTCGGCGCGGTCTGGCTGCTGGAACTGAGCGCCGTCAGCAGCGTGCCGGCCACATCGCGTTGCGACATGCCGACCTGTTCGGCGCGCGTGCGGTCAACGTTGACGCGCAATTCGGGCTGGTCTACGACTTGATGCAAATGCACGTCGGCCGCGCCGGGGATGCGGCTGACGCGCGTTTCTATCTGGCGCGCGAGTTCGTAATTGCCTTTCTGATCACGCCCGACGATTTGAATATCAATCGGCGCGGGCAGGCCGAAGTTGAGAATCTGGCTGACGATGTCCGCCGGTTGAAAGAAGAAGGTCAGCGCGGGGAATTGCTGCCGCAACTCGCGGCGCAAGCGTTTGACGTACTCGCGCGTGGGCCGATGTTTTGCTTTGAGCGCCACCAGAATCTCGCCGTCCGACAAACTGACCGTGGCGCTGTCCGAATACGCCAGGTTGATGCCAATCGAAGGCAGGCCGATGTTGTCGAGCACCAACTCTAACTCTGCGCGCGGCACGAGGCGGCGGATGGCGTCTTCGACCTGGCCGAACAAACGCTCGGTCTCTTCCAGCCGCGTACCGGCGGGCGCGCGCACGTGCAAGCGGAACTGGCCCGCATCCACCGCCGGGAAAAAGTCTTCGCCGATGAACGGCAGCAGGATGAACGAACCCAGGCAAAAGGCGAGGAAGCCAATGACCACCGCGCGCCGGTGCTCGAGCGCCCAGGCCAGCGTGGCCGCATAACGTTCACGCAAGCGTTCAAACAGATAGTTGAAGCCGTTGTGCACGCGCCCGACCAGGTTATGCGATTCGTCCACGAATTCGCCCTCTTCGTGATAGAGCTTGGCTTCGTCGCGCAACAGATACATCACCATCGTCGGGATCAGCGTGCGCGAGAGCAGATACGACGCCAGCATCGCAAAGACCACGGCCATTGCCAGCGGCGTGAACATGGACTTGGCCGCGCCGCTCAAAAACACCACCGGCACAAAGACGATGCAAATCGCCAGCGTCGAAACAAAAGCGGGCACGGCGATTTGCTGCGCGCCATCCAGAATCGCCTGTTTGAGCGCTTTGCCCTGCCCCAGGTTGCGATGGATGTTTTCGATCTCGACGGTCGCGTCGTCCACCAGAATGCCGACGGCCAGCGCGAGGCCCCCCAGCGTCATCACGTTCAAGGTCTCGCCCAGCAAACTGAGCGTGATGATCGAACAGAGGATCGAGAGCGGAATCGAAATCGTCACGATCAAGGTGCTGCGCCAACTGCCCAGAAAGAGCAGGATCATCGCCGCCGTCAAACACGCAGCAATCAAGGCTTCGATCATTACGCCGTTGATCGCCGCGCGCACAAAGACGGATTGATCGAAGAGCAGGCTGACCTTCAACTCTTTGGGCAGCGTGTTCATGATGCGCGGCAAGGCCTCTTTGACGCGGCTGACGATGTCCAGCGTCGAAGCGCCGCCGCTTTTGAGCACGGTCAACAACGCCGAACGCCGCCCATCGGCGCGCACGATGTTGGTTTGCACTTGCGAACCATCGCGCACCTGGGCGACTTCGCGCAGATAGATGGTGGTGTTGCCCACTTGTTTGACCGGCAGATCGTTGAGCGCGGCGACGGTTTCGGGGCTGCTGTTGAGCCGCACGTTGTATTCGCGGTTGCCCATCTTCGCCGTGCCGGCGGGCAGAATCAGGTTTTGCGCATTGAGAGCATTGCTGACGTCGGAGGCCGAAAGGCCCTTGGCATAAAGCGCCTGCGCGTCAATATCCACCATGATCTGGCGCGGCTTGCCGCCGTAAGGGATCGGCAACGAAGCGCCTTGCACGGTCGCCAATTGGGTGCGGATGAAATTCTGGCTGTAATCGTAAAGCTGCTGTTCGTTGAGCGCGTCGCTGCTGACGCTGGCTTGCAGGATGGGCACGTTCGAGACGTTGTAGCGCACGATGAAGGGCGCGGTCGAACCCGGCGGCATGATGCGCAAGATGGATTGCGACATCGCGGTGATCTGGGCCACGGCGGCTTCGATCTTGGCGCCGGGGTGGAAGAAGACCTTGATGACGGCCACGCCGTTCAGCGATTGCGATTCGATGTGTTCGATGTCGTTGACGGTCGTCGGCAATCCGCGCTCGCTGGAGGTGACGATGCGTTTTTCCATCTCTTCGGCGGAGATGCCGTTGTAGTTCCAGATCACCGACGCGACAGGAATGTCTATCTCTGGGAAGATGTCGGTGGACATGCGGCTCACCGTCACCCCGCCGAGCAGGGCGATGAGCAAAGCCGCGACCACGAAAGTGTAAGGACGCCGCAGGGCGAGTCGTACGATCCACATAAATAATCATTGGTTCG
>JAYUCP010000032.1:0-16249 GCA_043740245.1 Acidobacteriota bacterium
CGCTTCCGAAGGTGAGCACACGGAAGCGCCAGGTCGCTACCGCTCGCGCGTACCGCATCGCGCACTCACTCCGCGCGGCTATTCTGTTTCAACAACTCCAGCGCCTTGTCCGCCAACTTGATCAAATGCGGATGCGCGCGATTGCCATTCGTCAAAATTGCAAAGCCTAGCCGCCGCGTCCGATTGCCCTGCAAAAACGCCGTGTAGCCGGGCACGCTGCCGCTGTGCGCAAAAATTTTGTCGCCGCCGCGCTCTTCGACCCACCACGTCAGGCCGAAGCCGGCCTCTTTGCCACCCCACAGGTTTTCGACCGGCCCGGAGAATTGCGCGAACTGTTTGCTCAGCATCTGCGCGTGCGTCTGCTCGCCGATGACGCGGCGGCCTTTGAATGCGCCGCCGTTCAAATTGGCGATCAGCCAGTTGGCCTGATTGGCAATCGTGCCGTAAACCAATCCCGCCGGCCAGACGCTCGCGCGCAAGCGCAGCGTCGCTTTCTGTTCGCCCGTCTTTTCGTCCGGCACATACGGCACCGACAAACGCTCATCCATATCCGGGCGCGGATTGAAGTCTGTGTCGTTCATTTCGAGCGGCGCAAACACCTGCTTTTGCATGTACTCTTTGAACGGCGTGCCCGACAGTTTCTCAACCAAGTAGCCGATCAGCGCATAGGCCATGTTCGAATACTCTTCTTTTTCGAGCGGCGGACGCTGCACGCGCAAGGACGTTTGCAGGTACTCTTCCAACGCTGGCGGCGCTTTGTCGGCCCACAGCGGGAAGGGGCCGAAGTCGGCGGGCATGCCCGAAACGTGTGTCAACAGATGGCGAAAGGTGACGGGCTTGTTGGGGTCTTCGCCCCGAATCGTGAGGCCTTTGAGCGCGCTGAGATATTTGTTGACCGGCTCGTCGAGTTTGAATTTGCCCTGCTCGTGCAATTGCAACAGCGCGACGGTCGCCATCGCCTTGAAGGTCGAACCGATCAGATAGACCGAATCCAGCCGCGCGGGCGTTTTCGCCCAGAGGTTGCTGTAGCCATACGCCTGCTGCCAGGCGATCTGCTCGCCCACGACCAGCGCGACGGTGCAAGACGGAATCTTGCCCGCGTCCATCGCAGCTTTGATTTCGGGTTCGAGCGCGGTGACGACGCGGGCGAGATCGAGTTTGGGCGCGGGCGCTTGCGCCAGGGCGCTCGTTGAAATGACGAAGCACGCGGCGAGTGCGGCCAGACTTTTTCTGCGATTGAGCATTGCTCCTCCTGACGATGTGTGATTGCGGAGCAGGAGTCTAAAACAAACGGCGCAACATTGGTACAACTGCCGCGCGGAAGGCCGCGGTGACCTGCGCCTGACAGGCCATCAGCGCGCGCAGATAGAGCGCACTTGCAAAGGGCGGTTTGGACAAACAGATGGGTGTGCCGTTGTGGCTGAGCGGGCGGTTTATAGGGTCGCGCGTAAACTCATCCGGCAACCAAGTGTAGGACGAATTTGAGTCTGTCAATTACGGCCAAGGCAGCTAAGGCGGCCAATGCGGTAGGACAGACGCAAGTCCGTCCTACCTGACAGGCCTTTTTGTTGAGTTGGCGTTATTGGCCGCTGCCCGCCGCTTTCGCCGCGGCTTTGGGCTGGCGTTTGTGCGCGTCGAACCAATCGAAGATTTCTTTGAACGCAGGCACGGCGACGCTGCCGTGGTCGCCGCCGGGCACTTCGTTGTATTTGATCTCGATGCCCAGGTCTTTGCCCGCCTTGACCATCTTGCGCGATTCCTCCACCGACACGGTCGGGTCTTTGTCGCCGTGCGTGACCAGCCAGGGAACGTGCGCGATCTTTTTCAAGCCCGCCACGACCGGCGGGGTGCCGCCGCCTGAAATCGGCGCGAGGGCGGCAAACAGATCGGGATTGTTCACCGCGACCGACCAGGTGCCGTAACCGCCCATCGAATGGCCCATCAGGTAAATGCGGTTTTCGTCAATGTTGAATTGGCGTCTGGTTTCTTTCAGCACGTCCAGCACATCGCGTTCCGCCGCGCCCTGATACATCGAAGCCGAGCCGCGCCCTTTCGGACAAACCAGCAGGTAGCCGCGTTTTTCGGCTTCATCCTTGATGCTGCCTTTGGCATAGCCGTTGAGGAAGCTGTTCTCATCGCCGCCCATGCCGTGCAGTACGACGATGAGCGGCCATTTTTGCTTGGCGTCGTATTTGGCCGGGATGAAGAGCCGGTACGGTTGCACGGTGTTATCCAGCGCCGAATTGTAGGCCCAATGAATGTCGCCGCGTTTGGCTTTGAGCGGATTGAGGCCTTTGCCGATCTGGTCGAGCATGGCGTGCGCATTGGCAAATTCGCTCGCCCACTCCACCCGGTCGAGCGGCAACTTGCCGTCGTTGACCATATCAATCATTGAGGCCGCGTAATCGGCGCGCGGCAGTGCCAGCAATAATTCATGGTGATTGACATCCTGATTGCGCTGCTCCAAATCGGTGCGCACGGCGGCGATGCGCGCTTTAAGCTGGTTGGCCTTGCCGTTCAAATCGCGTTCGATGCGGATGGTGGACGGTTTGACGATCGGCGCGCCGTCATTTAGGCCGGCTGTGGGCGTCAGCGTGAGCAGCAGTTGGTAATTGCCCGCGCCCGCCTGCGGCAAGACCGCTTCGAGCAGCAACTCTTTGCTGAAATCCGCCGCGACATCTTTGAGCGTTTTCAATTCTTTGATGACCGGCGGCGGGGTTGGACTCAAGGTTGGACTCACGGTTGGACTCACGGTTACACCGGGCTGGGTGCGGGCTTGCGCCAGTGCCAGCGTGAGCGTGAGCTTACCGGCGAACGGTTCGTCGAGCGCAAACATTTGCGTGACCCTGAGGCGCGCGGTATCGCCGGGATCGAAAACGAGCTTGTCCGGCTTGACCTGCAACGCCGTCTCGAACGCGCGGCGCGGCGTCCATTCCTGTTTGCGCATCAAGGCCATGCCGTGCGCGTAGTGTTTGAGCGCCTCGCCATATTTTTGC
Organism: Acidobacteriota bacterium; assembly: GCA_043740245.1. Classification (GTDB taxonomy): domain Bacteria; phylum Acidobacteriota; class Blastocatellia; order RBC074; family RBC074; genus JACPYM01. Next base: position 2,997 of record JAYUCP010000032.1, read on the forward strand.
GCGGCATTGGCGGCTTGCGCTTTCTTTTCAAGCTCGGTGACGGCCTGGCGGGTGGCGTCGTCCAGTTGCGCGGTGTTTTTGACTGTGCGGAAGCCGACCGATGTGCGCAGCACCTGGCCGGCGTCTTGTGCGTAAGCGGGCAGCGCCAGCAGCAGCACGAAAAGCAAATGGGCAATTGGGCGGAATTTGATTTGTCGCATGGTTGGTGACCTCGTGTTGTGAAGTGTTTGGGAAGTGTGGACGCGCGCATCCTACTCCCGGCATGCGCCAGTGGCAAACCGCTGCGCCCCTTGTCGTAGCGAATTTATTCGCTCCGGCACGCTGCGAATGAATTCGCTACGACAAGGGGCGCGCCGCAATTGTTTTGGGTTGCTGGCGGTGGCGCGTCCGCTTTGTCTTCTGCGGCGCTTTGTGTTGAATTATGGCTATGACGCTCGACGAGAAACTGCAAAGCTTGCCCCTCCAACCCGGCTGTTATCTGCACAAGAACGCCAAGGGCCAGATTATTTACATCGGCAAGGCCAAGAACCTGCGCAGCCGCGTGCGCCAGTACTTCCAATCCGCCCGCACGCCCGACATCAAGACGCGCGAACTGGTCGCGCGCATCGTGGATTTCGAATACATCATCACCGACAGCGAAAAGGAAGCCCTCGTCCTCGAATCGAATCTGATCAAGCAGCACAAGCCGCGCTACAACGTGATGCTCAAGGATGACAAGCAGTATCCGCATTTGAAGCTCACCATCAACGAAGAATTCCCGCGCCTGCTGAAAACGCGCCGCGTCGAAAAAGACGGCGGGATGTATTACGGCCCTTACCTGCCCGCCGCGCTGGCCGACCGGACGCTCACGCTGATCAACCGCGAGTTCCAACTGCGCAGTTGTTCTGACGAAGTCTACGAAATTTATAAACGCGCCAAACGCCCGTGCATGGAATACCAGATCAAACGCTGTCTCGCGCCTTGCCAGAAAGACCTCTGCGCGCCCACGCAGTACGCCGAGACGGTCAACGACGTGCGCTTGCTGATGGACGGTAAGGACAAGGAACTCGCCGATTCGCTGGAAGCTCGGATGCTGAAGGCATCGGAGGAATTGCGCTTTGAACAAGCGGCCAAGTACCGCGATTTGCTGCGCACGGTGCGGGCCTTGCGCGAGCAGCAGAAGATGATGGCGATGCCGGATCAGGACATTGACATCTTCGGCTATTACCGCGAGGCGCATCAACTCGCCTTGCAACTGTTCACCATGCGCGAAGGCAAGATCGTCGGGCGGCGCGAATTTTATTGGGAAGATGTGTCGGTTGATGGTTTCAATCCGGGCGAATTTCTGGGCGCGGTGTTGGAGCAGTATTACACCATCGGCAATTACGTGCCGCTTGAAATCCACGTGCCGGTGGATTGGGAAGACCGCGAGTTGCTGGAACAGGTGCTGACCGAAAAACGCGGACGGCGCGTGCGCATCCTGGATCCGCAGCGCGGCCAGAAACGCGAGATGATTGACCTGGTCGAAAAGAACGCCAAGCTCGGGTTTGAGCAACGCTTCCGCGTGATCAAGCTTGACTGGTCGAAGGTGCTGGCCGAATTGCAGGACGTGCTGGGGCTGCCCGTGTTTCCGCAGCGCATCGAGTCCTTCGACATTTCGCACCTGCAAGGGGCCGAGAACGTCGGCGGCATGGTCGTGTGCGAAGACGGCGCGATGAAGAAGAGCGATTACCGCAAGTTCATCATCAAGACGGTCGCGGGCGCGGACGATTTCGCCTCGATGCGCGAGGTCGTCGCGCGGCGTTATGCGCGGCTGTTGAAAGAAGAGAAACAACTGCCCGACGTGATCTTCATTGACGGCGGCAAAGGGCAGCTCTCGGCGGCTTCGGCGGCGCTGTTTGAGTTGGGGCTGGGCACGCTGCCGCTGGTCGGCCTCGTCAAACCGCCGCGCAAACACGAAGAGATCAGCCACCTGCTGGTGCGGGGCAGGGAAGACGAGCCGATTTATCTGGAGCCGACTTCGCCCATGATGCGGCTGGTAAAAATGATCCGCGACGAGACGCATCGTTATGCCATCAGCTTTCACCGGCAACGCCGCACGGCGCGCGATTTCACGTCGGAACTGAACGCGATTCCAGGCGTGGGCGAAAAGCTGCGCGAACGGCTGCTCCGCAATTTCGGCAGCTTGAAACGTGTGAGCGAGGCGAGCCTAGCGGAACTGCGGCCATTTGTGGGCGAGAAGCAGGCGGAGCGGATTGTGGATTATTTTCAGCGGCAGAATGAGAGTGAGGAAGAGAGCTAACGTTTCCGGGCGCGTTTGGGTTTTTGGGCGGCCAGTGCTTCTTTCACTTCTCGGTCTGGCATGGGGACGAGCACAGGTTTCGGCAGCGGGAACGCGATGCGGTCATAAACATCGGCGAGCTTTAAGCGGCAATTGAGCGAAGCGATTTTGATTTCGGACTGCAAACCGATGGCTGCCGCGTAAAGCCACTCGCTTTTGCCTTTTTGCCGGGTGAAATGTTCGACGCTGGCGCGATCCTGCGCAATCAACAGGTAGTCGGTGAGCGTTTTGATCGTGCGGTAACGGGCGAATTTTTCTACCCGGTCATGCGATTCGGTGGAAGGCGACAAGACTTCGATAATGACTTTGGGGTTGAGGATGACGTCTTTTTGCTGGTCGTGAAAGATCGGATCGCCGCACACAATCGTGATGTCTGGATAGGAAACCAAGTCTTGCAGGTCGGTTCTGATTTTTTGATCCGAAGTGAAGCCGTAACACTCAGTGCCTCGCAGTTGCGCGCCGATTGTGGCGATGGTGTTGAAGCAGATTCGATTATGCGGCGGACTCCCGCCCGCCATCGCATAAATAAACCCGTCAATGTATTCGTGTTTCACCTCAGCCGCGCGCTCAAACGCCAGATACTCTTCCGGGGTAAAACGAAACTTGCTTTGTGGCAATGCCATGGTTGTGCGGCCTCCTCTGAATCAAACTCAAGTGGCGCACACATCTTAATCACACGGCCAAAACTTGTCATGCATTCCTGCCTGCCAAGCTGAAACCTTTCACGCGTTCAGCGCACCAACAGCGCGGGAACTTTTTGAAGCCTTCCCCGTAATTGCAACTGTTCAAGCACTTGAACCGCTGCTCCACCAAGCAACACGAATGATTGATAAATTGATTGACTGCTGGCTTGAGTTCGCTACCGGACAACGCCCATCCCGGAAGCGGACAAGATGCGAGGCAAGCCAGACAGTCGGCTGCATTCAAGCTTCAGTCTCCTGCGTACTTAGCTTCAGCAGTTCAACTGGCACAGAGTTTGTTTAAGTCTGGCCGGACTATTTTCTTCAACATTCTGCCGTCCACGGCGGTAGACATGTTCAACCAAGCACCTTTCACAGACCTTTCACAGAGAAGATGAGGTAGAGGTAACACCAATGAAAAGCGCAGAAGCAGTCCAAACTGTCCAAACTGTCCAAACTGTCAGGCCCGCCTTGCAACCGCGTCCGGCCTTGACCCTGGTCAATGCTCCGCGCAGCACGGCGCTGGAACAATCCGAATGTTTTATCGGCGTGAGCCCAAATGTGGCGGCGCTCAAAGAGTTCATCAGCGTGCAGGCCGCCCAGCAACAACCTGTGTTACTGATCGGCGAACGCGGCTTGCGCCAGGAACAGATCGCGCGCGTGTTGCATCAGGCCAGCGCGAACTGGGCGCAACCTTTCATGTCTGTCAACGCGCACGGCCTGAGCAGCGAGGCCTTGCACACGCTGTTGTTCGGCACGCGTGGGATGATCGAGAGCAATCCGCTCGGCACAATTTTTGTCAACGAACTGACCAGTCTGCCACCGATCTTGCAACAGCGCTTTGCCGCGCATTTGGAAGAGCAACGCTGGCGCGCGCACAACGGGCGTGCGCCAGGGCCGCGTTTGATCTTTGCCACCGAATACGACCCGGCGGGGATGCGGGCTGAAAATCGCATCGCCTATGGCTTGGTCGAATTGCTCAAGCCGTACAGCTTCACCGTCAAACCCTTGCGCGAACGCAGCGAAGACATCGCCTATCTGGCCCGCCATCTAGCCGAACGCCTGGCGCGCAAGCTGGGCAAAGGGCGGCACGAGATTTCTGCGGCGGCGCTGCGTGTGCTGACGGAATACACTTGGACGGGGAACCTTGACGAATTGGAAGCGGTGCTGGAATGCGCCATCGCCTCCACGCCGCCGCAACAGATTGACGAAGCGTTGCTGCCTGCGCGGCTGCGTTATGCCACGTTGCGCGCGATTCCCGGCACAGGCGTTGACCTGCCGCAGTTGGTGGATGATTACGAACGCACGCTGATCGAAACCGCGTTGCGCCAGACCGGCGGCAATCAAACCAAGGCTTCGGCCATGCTCGGCTTGCGCGTTCAAACATTGAATATGAAGCTGAAACGCTTTCGGGAATTAGGGCAGGAAGTGAAGTGGTGAATGTGAAAACAGAGAGATGGGAGGCAATGGGAGCGATGGGCAGCGTTCTTCTCTCCTATTACTCCCATTGCTCCCATTGCTCTCATCACACGCGTTCTTTCCCAGCAACAAACCGGTACCCCACGCCGCGCACGGTCAGCAGGTGTTTCGGCTGGGAGGGTTCCGCTTCGATGTAACGGCGCAGGCGCACGATGAAATTGTCTATCGCGCGCGTGTCGGTGTCTTCGTGCAAGCCCCACACATCTTCCAACAGATTGCGGCGCGAGACGGTCTGGCCTTCGTGTTTGATCAGATAGCGCAGCAGGTCGGCTTCCATCAGCGTCAATTGCACGGTGCGCGTGCCGACGCGCAATTCCAGCGCGCCGAAATCAATCGTCTTGCCGGCAAAATGAAAGACCGCCGGTTCGGCTTCGGTGGCGTCATTGGACGTGGTGGCAGGCTGTGTTTCACCACTCGACTGATGCAGCCATTGATGCCGCCGCAACAGTCCGCCCAAGCGCGCCAGCAGGATGCTCAACTCGAAAGGTTTGGGCAGGTAATCATCCGCGCCTGCTTCAAAGCCACTCAGCACATCTTCCGCGCGGCCGCGCGCCGTCAGCATCAGGATGGGCACGAATTGGCCCGCCGCGCGCAATTCCGCCGCCACTTCAAAGCCGTTTTTGCCCGGCAACATTACGTCGAGCAGTACCACGTCAAACGGCTGTTTTTTTTGCAGCAGCAAGTTCAACGCCGTTTCGCCATCGGGGGCAATCTCGACTGAATATCCTTCGGCTTCAAGGTTGAAGCGCAAGCCATTGGCCAGATGTTGTTCGTCTTCGACTAGCAAGACCCGTTTCATTGTGTGGCCTCCGCTTTTTTCAATTCTGTTTCCGGCTTGGCGATGGGAGTGATGGGAGTGATGGGAGTGATAGGAACAGGGAAAGGGAACGAATGAGATTTGATTTGTTCCTTTTACTTGCTCCCATTACTCCCATTACTACTATGACTCCCATCAGCGCCCCGGGCGCGCAACTCCGGCACGCGCGGCAATTGGATGGTGAAGGTGCTGCCCAGTCCTTCGCCCGCGCTTTCGGCAAACACTTTGCCGCCGTGTTTATCAATCACCGAACGCACGATGAACAGGCCCAGGCCGCTGCCTTTGATCGCCATGGCCACGCGGCGCGGCACGCGGTGAAAGCGTTTGAAGATGCGTTTGAGCTGTTCGCGCGGAATGCCGATGCCCTGATCGGTCACGCGCAACACGACGTGTTTGGGTGTGGGCGCGGCGAGTTCGACGGCGATGTCGAGTTTGCTGTCCGAATACTTGACCGCGTTGTCTATCAGGTTCGAGATGGCCGCGCGCAATTCGTCGGGGTCGCCTTTGACCAAAGCTTTTTCGTTGCCGGACAAAAGGGAATGAAACCGTAACGCCGTCTCGGACAGGTTCAAACGCACGCGCGCCAGTTCCAGGCATTCGCGCACGAGGTCGTTGAATTCAATCACCGCCTGTTGAATCTGGCGCTGGCTGTGGCCGGTGCGGCCCGCGCGCAGCACCTGTTCGACCGTATGCAACAAGCGGTCGCTGTCGGCCAGCATGATGCGGTAAAACTCCTGCCGCTTGGCCTCGTCCACTTCGCGCGTTTGCAGCGTTTCCAGATACAGGCGGATCGAGGCAATCGGCGTTTTCAATTCGTGCGTGACCGCGTTGATGAAACTGTCGTGCTGTTCGTTGAGCCGGATTTCGCGGATCAGGAAGATCGTGTTCAGCACCAGCCCGGCGATGATGACGATGAAAAAGATCACGCCCGCCACCATCAGCGCGACTTCGCGCCAGTTGAGGATGACCCAGCCGACGTTCAGCGCCGCCGCCAGCGCGACCAGGCACGCGCCCAGCACGGTGAAAAAGATGATCGAAGTTTTGCGTTGGCTTTTCAGTCGCATCGCGCGCACATTGTAGGCGAGGGGCGGGCGCTTCGGCTACCGGCCTTGCGCTCCCCAGCAGCGGCCTTTAAGCTGCGCAAAATTCCAAACGCAAACTACACACGGCAATGCAAAGCGAGGAATCCCCATGTCGCCGCCCTCATCACAACCCGTGACCGCCGCCACGCAAGCCGAAGTCTCGCGCCTGCTGGCCGCCTGGGCCCAAGGCGAGGCCGCGGCGTTGTCGGAGTTGTTGCCACTGGTCTATGACGAATTGCGCCGCCTGGCGGACAGTTATTTGCGGCGCGAACGCGACAGCCACACCCTGCAACCGACGGCGCTGGTTCACGAAGCCTTTTTGCGCCTGCTCGGCCATCCACCGCAACTGGCCCAATTGGCTGAAGCTGAAAACCGCGCCCATTTTTTCGGCATCGCGGCGCAAGTCATGCGTCAGGTGCTCGTAGATCACGCCCGCGCGCATGCCTCCGCCAAACGCGGCGGCGCATGGCAACGCATCAGTCTGACGGCGGCGCAATTCGATGCGGCGGGTGACCCGCACGAAATCGAACTGCTTGCGCTGGATCAAGCATTGACGCGGCTGGCGGCCTTCGATCCGCAATTGGCGCGGCTGGTCGAATTGCGTTACTTCGCCGATTTGACCATCGCCGAAACCGCGCACGTGCTCGGCATTTCAAGCGCCACGGTCAAACGCGAATGGCAAACCGCGCGCACCTGGTTGCAACGCGAATTGCGGCGCGGGGAGAAGGAAGCCGACAAACAGTGAACACCTGTGTCACGAAGAAAAAGATATTTCCTGGGAGCGCACCATGACGGGAGAACGTTGGCAACGCATCAAGGCGATCTTTCAAGCCGCTCTCGACCGCGCGCCGGATGAACGTCTGGCCTATGTCGTCGAAGCCTGCGCGGGAGACGGCACGTTGCGGGTCGAAGTGGAATCGCTGCTCAAAGAACAGGACGCCTTGCCCGCTGAACAAGCGACGGCGATTGACGGCGGGCTGGTGGCGAAGCTGCTCAACCGCGCGCAAGACGTGACGGGTCAGCGCATCGGGCCGTATCAAGTGCTCCGCGAATTAGGCCGCGGCGGCATGGGCGCGGTCTATTTGGCCGAACGCGCCGACGCGCAATTCCGCCAACGCGTCGCGTTGAAACTGATCCGGCGCGGTTTGGAGCACGGCGAAGTCTTGCGCCGCTTTCGCTACGAACGCCAGATACTCGCCGGGCTGCAACATCCCAACATTGCGCGCTTGCTGGATGGCGGCGCAACCGAAGACGGCACGCCTTACTTCGCGCTCGAATACGTCGAAGGCGAACCGCTGGATGAATACTGCCGCCAACAAAAACTGACGATCCCGCAACGCTTGGAACTCTTTCGCACGGTCTGCGCCGCCGTGCATTACGCTCACCAGAATCTGGTCATTCACCGCGATCTCAAACCGGGCAACATCCTCGTTACGCCCTCGCAGGACGGCAAAGACGGCGTGCCGAAGCTGCTCGATTTCGGCATCGCCAAACTGCTCAATCCCACGCAATTCGATTTGACCGACGCCCAAACACAAGCTTCGGTGCGCCCGATGACGCCCGCTTACGCCAGCCCCGAACAGGTGCGCGGCCAAGCCATCACGACGGCCAGCGATGTTTACAGTCTGGGCGTGCTGCTTTACGAATTGCTGACCGGGCGGCGGCCTTACGAAATCGCGGGCCTGTCGGTGCGCGAGATCGAACAGGCGGTCTGCGATTCAGACCCCGAACGTCCCAGCACGGCGCTGGCACACGCCGCCGAAAGCGGCAAGCGGCGCGAAGCCATCTTGCGCGCTGCGGTCAAAACCGCCGTCGTGCCCGCGCCGCCCGAGACGCAGGCCACGGAAGCGTTTGATGAAGCGAGCGCCGCCGGTCTCGACCCCGAACGCGCGCGGCGGCAGATGCGGGGCGATCTCGACAACATCGTGATGATGGCGCTGCGCAAGGAGCCGGAGCGCCGCTACGCCTCCGCCGAACAGTTCGCTGAAGACATCCGCCGCCACCTGGCTGGTTTGCCGGTCATCGCCCGGCCCAACACGGCCGGCTATCGCACGGCCAAATTCATGCAACGCCACAAAGCCGGGGTCATGGCGGCGGTCTTGGTCGTCCTCAGCCTGGTGACCGGACTGTTTGTTGCCGTGCGGCAGGCGCGCATTGCCGAGCGCCGCTTCAACGAAGTGCGCCAGTTGGCGAACGTCTACCTGTTTGAATTTCACGACGCGATTGAAAAGCTGCCCGGCGCAACACCCGCGCGGCAATTGGTGGTCAAACGCGCGCTCGAATACCTCGAACGCCTCGCGCAAGAAGTGCGCGGCGACCGCAGCTTGCAGCGCGAATTGGCTGCCGCCTATTTGAAAGTCGGCGATGTGCAAGGCCGTCCCGGTTTCCCCAACCTCGGCGATGCGGCAGGCGCGCTCGACAGTTATAAAAAGTCGCTCGCCTTGCGCGCCCCCTTGCTGGCCGCCGCACCGGGCGATGTGGCCTTGCAACGCGAGCACGCCAACAATCTGGATCGGCTAGGTGATACCTTGCGCATGAGCGGCGCGCTGGGCGCGGCCATCGAACATTACCAACAATCGCGCGCTTTGCGTGAACCGCTGAGCGCCGCCGCCCCGCAAGACCGCACCGCGCGCGCCGATCTGGCCTCTAGCCTGCAACGGCTGGGTGATGCGACGGCGCTGAGCGGCAAACGCCCCGCAGCGCTGGCCCTGCAACAACAGTCCTTGCAACTGCTCAGCGCGCTGGCCAACGAAGTGCCAAATGATGGCCGCGCGCGCCGCGATCTTTACATCGGCCTGATTAAATTGGGCGACCGGCAAGGCGCGGTCGGTGACAAACCGGCCATGCTCGCCAGTTACCGCCAAGCGTTGACGGTGGCCGCGCGCGCCGCCGCCGCTGACGCCAACGATGCCCGTGCGCAGCGTGAATTGGCGATTGCGCACGACAAACTCGGCAATGGCTTACTCGCAAACAATGAAGCCGTGCAGGCGTTGGAACAGTACCGGCAGGCGCTCGCACTGCGGGAAAAGCTGGCTGCCGCCGACGCGCAGAACGTCGAAGCCCAACGCGATCTGGCGACCAGTTACGGCAAGCTGGGCGAGACGCTGGAAAAGCTGAACGACCTGAACGGCGCGCTCGCGCAATACCGCCAGATGCTCGCGCTGGATGAGCAGATGTTGCGCCTGCAACCCGATTACGCGGGCACCAAAAGCGACCTCGCTTTCGATCACGAAAAGCTCGGCCTGGCGCTGACCGCGCGCGGCGCATTGGAACCGGCCCTCGCCCAGCATCGCCAAGCCGCCAAGTTGCGCGCAGAACTGGCGCAAGCCGATCCGCAAAACGCCGAGACCAAACGCGACCTCGCCGGCTCGTATGCCTTCATCGGCGAAGTCGCGTTTAAGTTGGGTGCAAAGAATGCCGCCTTGCAGCGCGAAGGCTGCGCGGCCTATCAACACAGCCGCGCCTTGCGCGAAGCCTTGCACGCTGGCCAAGCGCCCGCGCCCGCTGAAGCGGCAGCTTTGCAACAAACCCTCGCGGCGCTGGAAAAGTGCAAGTGATGTGGATTGCCACAGTCGCGCAAGGAAGCTGGCCGCCTAGCCGCACTCCGGCAAACGCGCAATGATCCGTCACGTGGCGGCGGTTCATCGCAAGGGGCTGGCGTTGGGGGAACAAGCGAAACCCTTTGACGCTATTGGCAGGGCCGCCGCCGCGCGCTTATAGTAGGCGCCGAAAACAAACAAGCGGATTCCCCCTTTTCAACAAGCGCAACCGGATTAGGTTGAACGAGTGATGCAGCACGCGGCACGTCCCACAACTGTCAAACCACCCATACAACGGTATTGCTGGGCCCTACTCGTTTTCTGCCTGAGCCTGCTCGCCTGCGGACAGCCGCCGCAAGCACGCACCGAACGCGCCACTACCTCAACTCTGAAGCTTTCGTGGAATGATGAGGATGCCGATGGCTTGCCCGATGCTGTGGAGTTGCGCGCGTTCAGCGACCGCGAGAATTTTCGCCGCTGGTTCACCGTGCTGGCCGAATTGCAGTTTTATCGCTTGAGCGCGCAATGGAACGCCGAACAGCGCGATTGCGCGGGCTTGGTGCGCTTCGTCTGGCGCGAGGCTTTGCGCAAACACGACCGCCTTTGGTTTCAGGCAATGGGCGAAGGCATTGAAGCCGTCGCGCCGGATGTGCGCGCCTACACGCTCGACCGTTCGCCCGTTGGTGAAAAGCTCTTTCGCGCCGAGTTCGGTTCGTTTGCGGAAGCCGATTTAAGCAATGGCAAGCTGTCTGAATTCGCCGATGCGCGCACGTTGAAGAATTACAACGCCACGTTTGTCAGCCGCGACTGGCGGCAGGCCAAAGCGGGCGACCTGCTTTTTTATCACCAGCCCTGGGTGCAAAAATATCCTTACCACGTGATGATTTTTTTGGGCGAGGCGCGCCACGCGGGCGAGGGCGCGCACGACTGGGTCGTCTATCACACGGGTGCGTCGCCGGATGATAAAGGCGAGGTGAAGAAGGTGCGGTTGTCGGTGCTGGAACAACACCCAGACAAACGCTGGCGGCCGCTGGAGAGCAATCGGAATTTTTTGGGTTTTTATCGGTTGAAGATTTTGGATTGAACATTTAGCCCCGCCCTGAAAGGGCGCAATTCAATAGCCGGGGGCACCGCCCCCGGAAGAGCGTGAGTAGATCACCGGCCCTGAAGGGGCCGCATCTGACGTTAGGAGGTTCGCAATGGCACAAACTTTAACCAGCTTGCTCGTGCACATTGTTTTCTCAACCAAACACCGCGCAGACTTGATCACGCCCGAAATCGAACCGGAGCTTTACCCCTATCTTGGCGGTATCGCGGCCAATCACCAATCGCCGTTGTTGGTGGCGGGCGGCACGGCGAATCACGTCCATCTGCTCGTTTCGTTATCAAAGAACATTGCGTTGAAAGACCTCTTGCAGAATTTGAAACAGGACTCTTCCAAATGGCTCAAGACCAAAGGGCGCGAGTTCGCCGGATTTCATTGGCAGGATGGGTATGGCGCGTTTTCGTTGGGGCAATCGCAAGTCCCGCACGTGCGGGCGTATCTGGCAAAGCAGAAGATTCATCACCAGCAGGTGAAATTTGAAGACGAGTTGATTGAATTGTTGCAACAGTATGGCGTCGAATATGACGAACGATATTTGTGGGATTGATGTCTGATGCGGCCCCTTCAGGGCCGGATCAATACGCGGCGCGTTCCGGGGGCGTTGCCCCCGGCTATTAAATCGGGCCCCTTCAGGGCCAATGCAGAAGCGGTTTTGTTGAGACGGAGTAGTCGAATTATGAAGCTAAGAAATCATTTTACGGTCGTAACGGTCTATTTCACGGTCATCGTGGCGTCGCTGGTCTTGGCGGCTTTCCAGCCGCGCGCCCAGGCGCAACAACCCGCGCAACCCGCCAACGCCGCGCCCCAACCCAGCCCCAGCGTGAAGCCCAATTTCTCGCTCTCGACCAACCGCACCTACGGCGCCAGCGAGCGGACGCGCATTTACATCAACTATCAGGGCGTCACGCAACTCGATTTCCGCGTCTATCAGATCAAAGACCCGGTCAAGTTTTTCAAGCAACTCGCTAACCCGCACCAAATGGGCGTGGCCGACCGCAGCGAGGTTGCCGCGACCTACCAAGCCAAACCGTCCATGCTCGACAGATTGCGCGAGTTCAAGTCGGGCATTTTCTATTCGGTCAAGAATTACTTTCGCAATCAACTGCGGCGCGAATCGCGGGCGGCCTTCAACGATCAATTCCGCTCCGGCGAACAAGGGCCGAGCGAGCAGGCCGATTTTGCCAAGGTGCCGCTGCTCAATCCCGATCAGAAAGTCCGCACCTTCCGGCAGAAGCTGACGCCGCTCGAAAACCAGTACGACACGCGCATGGTCAATCTGGGCACGATGAAACCGGGCGTCTATCTGATCGAAGCCGTCAACGACAAGCTGCGCGCGTATACCATCGCGGTCGTGACCGATCTGGCGACGATCAACAAGACGACGCGCGCGGGCGAGCTGCTCGTCTATTCGATTGACCGCAAGACCGGCGAGCCGCGCGGCGACGTGCGCATCGAAGTCGTCCGCAACGGCCAGACTGTGGCGCAGGGCGTCACCGACAAAAACGGCATCCTGAAAACGAAGATGCAGGAGCCGAAAGCCAAGGCTACGCCAACGCCCACGCCGCGCGCGAATGGCGAGCCGGAGCCGGTCGAAGAAGATGCGCCGGATACCGAACGCGCGGACTTTCTGGTGATGGCGATGCGCACCGATGAGTTCGCCATTTCGGGTTTGGAGCCGTACTACTTTGAAGAAGAGTTCGGCGGCACCTCGGGCAAGGCGGCGAGCTACATTTACACCGACCGGCCCGTCTATCGCCCCGAACAGAAGGTCTATTTCAAAGGCATCGTGCGCAAGCTGGGTGAGAACGGCTACGAACTCTTCCGCGACCGCACCGTGCGCGTGAGCATCGAGGACAACGACAGCGGCAAGCTGCTGGAAAAGGAATTGCCGTTGACCGCGCGCGGCACTTTCAGCGGTGAAGTCGAAATCCCCGCGAGCGCGAAGCTGGGCTATTACACGCTCAAGGCGAATATCGGCGAGACCGAATTGACGGGCAATTTCGACGTGGCCGAATACAAGAAGCCCGAATACAAGGTGCGCGTCTCGACGCCCAAACAATTCGTCGGCGTCGGCGAGAAGACCAAGTTCACGGTCGAGGCCAAATACTTTTTCGGCGCGCCCGTCGCCAATGCCGAGGTGAAATGGTACGTCTACCGTTCGCGCTATTACCGCTGGTGGTGGGCCAGTGAAGACGACGGCTTGGGCGAGGCCGACAGCGGCGAAGAGAGCG
>JAYUCP010000033.1:0-6483 GCA_043740245.1 Acidobacteriota bacterium
GCACGACCAACACAAAAGGCACTTGCACAATGTCGCGGACTGGCCTGGCGAGTTCGACCACCAGCCTCATCTTCTCGGTGACGAATGTGACGTTGAGCGGATACAGCTACGCGGCGGCTTCCAATCACGATGCTGACACCGGCACCGCCGCCAGCAACGGCACTTCGGTGACGATTACAAAACCCTAAGTTCAACCACTCACACACCAATACAAAAAACTGTGGGGCAGGTTGAGAACCTGCCCCACAGCTTTTCGGAGGAGCGCCGAGCGGATTAGTCGTGAGCGGGTCAGGTTCAATGACGGTCGGCAACGACGCCACGCGCGCTTGCACGCCGACCGCGTCTGTCAGCCTTTGTGCGAAACGCCTGACGTCGCAGCCTCTGACCAGCGGGTCTTTTTGCAACGCGCTCAGGATGACCTCGTCCAACGCCGGCGTCAGTCCCGCCGCCGGATTGCGGCTCGAAGGCGGCACGGGCGTTTCGTTGACGTGCATGTGCAAATACGCCTGCGGATGCGTCGCCGTGAAAACGCGCGCGCCGGTGAACATTTCGTAAGCCAGCAGGCCGAGCGCGTAAAGGTCTACGGCGGGCGTCAGCCGTTCGCGCGGCACAGCCTGGGCTTGTTCGGGCGAGAGATAAGCGGCGGTGCCAACGACCATATCGGTGCGCGTATGGGTAGCCGACTCTTTGAAGACGGCGATGCCGAAATCGAGAATCTTGACCAGCAAGCCGTCGGCATCGCGTCCCAGCAAAATGTTTTCAGGCTTCATGTCGCGGTGGATGATCTGCCGGTCGTGCGCCGCGCCCAGGCCCTGCGCGAGTTGTTGCACGATGGCGAGGGCTTCGGCGTGCGGCAACGCGCCGCGTTCGAGCCGGCTTTTGAGTGATTCGCCCGCGACGTATTCCATCACGAAAAACGGCAGCCCCTCGGCTTCGCCGCTGTCATAAATGCGAATGATGTTGCGCGCGTTCAGTTGCGCCAGCGCCCGCATCTCGTCATCAAAACGGCCTTGCAACTGCGGCGACAATTGGGTCTTTTGCAGCAGGCGTTTGAGCGCGACTTGCCGGTTGAGCTTTTCGTCGAGCGCGAGAAAGACTTCGCCCATGCCGCCTTCGCCCAGCTTGCGCAACAGGCGGTATTTGCCGAGGTAAATTGCCGGTTCGTGGTCAGTCGCTTCGCGTTGGTCCATAGGGTTGGGTTCCGGTTGCCAGTAAAGCACGGGTTGATCGAGCAGCCGATTTTCGGCAGCGTCGGCGGCCAGCATCTGTTCGACCGCGGCGCGCATCGTGGCATCGCCGCCGCATTCGCGCGCGAGCCAGACCTGACGCTCACTTGCGGCCAGTTCGACGGCTTGATTGAATAAATGCTTGGCGCGCTGCCAGTCCGATCTTTCCATCTTGCTGACTCCGCTGACTTGGGGACTTATGGTGCGAGGCGCGGCGCGAACGCCGCCCCTGCTGATAAAGCGCGGCTGGCTGACAATACGGTTCACCGCTGGCAACTATTTTTCGGGCTGCGCGCCATCGGCTCAACCAACAGGCACTGGCTACAGCTTTTGCAGGACATCCAGCGGTTGTTGGCCGAGCACGAACTGCTGACTGCGAGGCAACGCTTGATCTGGTTGAGGTTGTTTACTCCGCCACTTTCTTCGCCTTCGGTCTGAAATTTGCCGCCAGCACCTTCTTGCGCATCCGGATGGATTGCGGCGTGACCTCGACCAGTTCGTCATCGGCCAGATATTCAATCGCCTGTTCCAGCGTCAGATCGCGCACCGGCACCAGCCGCAGTGCCTCGTCCGCCGACGAAGCGCGCATGTTGGTCAGCTTCTTTTCGCGGATGATATTGACGTCCAGGTCAACGTCGCGCGCGTTCTCGCCGACGATCATTCCTTCATAGACCTGCGTCTGCGGTTTGATGAAGAGCGCGCCGCGTTCCTGCAGATTATAAATCGCGTAAGCCGTCGCCACGCCGTTGCGGTCGGAGACCAGGCTGCCCGTGCCGCGCCCGTGCACTTCGCCCTGCCATTTGCCCCAACGCAAAAACAAAGTGTTGAGCAGGCCCGTGCCTTTGGTCTCGGTCAGGAATTCGTTGCGGAAGCCGATCAGGCCGCGACTCGGAATTTCAAATTCCATGCGCACGCGCCCGTGGCCGTGGTTGACCATCTTGGTCATGGTGCCTTTGCGGCGGCCCATGGCTTCGGTGACGACGCCGATGAATTGGTCGGGCACGTCAATCACAGCCAGTTCGATGGGTTCGCGCAATTCGCCGTCAATCTTTCGCGTGACGACCTGCGGGCGCGCGACGTTCAGTTCGTAGCCTTCGCGCCGCATCTGTTCGATCAGGATGGCGAGTTGCAATTCGCCGCGCCCGGAGACCTTGAAGCTGTCGGGCGTCTCGGTGTCTTCGACGCGGATGGCGACGTTGGCGCGCAATTCCTTGTCGAGCCGTTCGCGGATTTTGCGCGAGGTGACGTGCTGGCCTTCCAGCCCCGCGAAGGGCGAGGTGTTGACGCTGAAGATGATCGAGATCGTCGGCTCATCCACCACGATGCGCGGCAGCGGTTTGGGGTCAATGACGCACGCGACGGTGTCGCCGATGTTGATGCCTTCGATCCCGGCCAGCGCGATGATGTCGCCGGCTTCGGCCCTCTCGATGGGTACCTGTTTCAAGCCGTCGAAGGTGTAAAGCTGGGTGACTTTGGTTTTTTCCTGCGCGCCATCGTGCTTGCAGACCATGACCTGATCGCCCACGCTGACCGTGCCGTTGAAGATGCGCCCAATCGCCAGGCGGCCCACGTATTCGCTGTAAGCCAGATTGGCGACCAGCACTTGCAACGGCGCGTCGGCATCACAACGCGGGGCCGGGATGGTTTTCAGAATCTGTTCAAACAACGGGCGCAAGTCGCTGCTCTCTTCTTCCAACGTGTTCTTGGCGATGCCGTCCCGCGAGATGGCGTAGAGGATCGGGAAGTCAATCTGTTCATCGTCGGCGTCCAGGTCAATGAATAGATCGTAGACTTCGTTGACCACTTCCTCGGGCCGCGCGTCGTGGCGGTCAATCTTGTTGATGACGACGATGGGTTTGAGTTTCTGTTCGAGCGCCTTTGACAGCACGTAGCGCGTTTGCGGCAGCGGGCCTTCCGAAGCGTCCACCAGCAAGACTACGCCGTCGGCGAGTTTGAGCACGCGCTCGACTTCGCCGCCGAAATCGGAGTGGCCGGGGGTGTCGAGGATGTTGATCTTGGTGCCGTGATATTGCACGGCGGTGTTCTTGGCCATGATCGTGATGCCGCGTTCGCGTTCCAGATCCATCGAGTCCATCACGCGCTCGACGACTTTCTCGTTGGCGCGATAGAGGCCCGATTGGCGCAGCATGGCGTCCACCAGCGTGGTTTTGCCGTGGTCAACGTGGGCGACGATAGCGATGTTGCGAATGTCTTCGCGCTGTTTTGTAGAATCCATTTGATGATAAATCCGTCTGCTGAGCTAAGCTGGTAAAACGCATCTTAGCCGCTCAGGCGCGGATTTGCTAACGGGTGGATAAGAGAGCGAGAGACTTGGCGAGGAGGAGAAGGGGAGACGGCACACACTTCCGCCGCGCTTGCCGCTTGGCCGCAGTGCGGAATTGTCTGGGGAAAACAGCGGAAAGAGATGGGGCAACGAGACGGCGGTGGGCAGCGCTGAGTGAGTGGGCGCAAACGAGCCGTCGGGCTACTGGGGAAAGGAGCGACGGCGCGTTTGCGGCTGCGCTGTTTGGGCAAAAGCTAGGAACGTCCGGCGACGAGTTGCGCGCGCAATTCATGTTCGCGCACCTGGGCGTTGCGCAACAACAGTTCGTAATTGGCGCTGACACGTTCGCTGCGCGTGATTTCATCACGCAGCGTGCGGACTTCGGCTTGCAATTCGGCGATGCATTCCAAGGCGCGGCGCAGCCGTTGTTCGGGCGCGGACTCGAAGCGGGAAACGTTGTTGAAATTGCCTTCGACTAAATTGTTGGGCAGATTGCCGGCTGCATTGCCGGCCAGGTTGTTTGTAACGAAGCCGGGGTTGACGACCGGTTGGTTGACCAATTGAATTGCTGCACTCATATGCCTGTCTCCTTGCCTGTTGTTGCCGGACTGACGAAGGCCGGCTTACCTTAAACCAGCACCAGTTTGTTGCGGGGCTACCATGAATGACTTTTGGGGCAATTCTGTTTCGCGGGCGGCGCTTTGGTTGGCAATTGCCTGCCAAAGGTTGCTCTTGCGCTCAAAAACAGCAGCCCTCACAAATGACGCTACAGAATCAAGCCTACGCATTGGTAGCATGAACGAAGAAAACGAATAAGAACGACAGCAAAGCTATTGGGTGGGGTGACTATACAGGGGCGACTGGATCGAAATCCATTACCAGGGATAGCCGGAACAGGGCTGTTAAGGAAGTCCCGGCCTTAGGGTGTTACAACGTGTCAACCAAAAGGGCCAATCGTCGTTGGGGGCAAACGCGATTGAATATGTCTCTCAAAAACTAGCGGAGTTCGCTACGCGCAGCGGATGATGAAACTCAAAAATGAAAGAGTGGCTGGCGGTTCGAACTCAAAAATTGTCTCGCCTGAAACGCCTCGCATCTTATGCACGCAGACTCACGTCCGCAAGTGGTTTTTTCATGCAGTGACAACTTTTTACGCGGCTGGCACTGGCTTTCTATATCGCGTGGCATTGGCTGCCAGAGCGCACGCCGGACGCGCGAAAAATCTGTGCTAAGATGCGCCACTCCTTCACACCATAGGTAAAGATTACAAGGCAGGGAAACATCCAATGAGCGCACAACTCCTGGACGGCGCGCTGGTCGCCGAACAAATCAAACAAGGCGTCGCGGCGCGCGTCGCCGAACTTAAGACCTTTCAACCCGGTCTGGCCGCCGTCATCGTCGGCGACAACCTGGCGTCGAAAACCTACGTCGGCAGCAAGGTCAAAGCCTGTCAGGCGCTGGGCCTCTATTCAGAAAAGCACGAACTGCCCGCGGCGGCGACGACGGAACAATTGCTGGCCTTGGTCAACGACCTCAATCGCCGTGATGAGATTGACGGCATCCTGATTCAATTGCCGCTGCCGCCGCAGATCGCCGCGCGCCGCGTGCTGGACGCCGTTGATCCGGCCAAGGACGTAGATGGTTTGCACCCCGTCAACGTCGGACGTTTGGTGCAAGGCGAAGAGACGCTGACCGCCTGCACGCCGACGGGCGTGATCGAATTGCTCGACCATTATCAAATCCCCCTAGCGGGCGCGCACGCCGTCGTCATCGGCCGCAGCGACATCGTCGGCAAACCGCAGGCGCTGTTGCTGCTGCATCGCCACGCCACGGTGACGATCTGCCATTCGCGCACGCGGGATTTGCCGGACATCGCGCGCCAAGCCGACATCCTGATCGCCGCGATTGGCCGCATCGCGATGGTCACAGGCGAATATGTGCGTGAAGGCGCAGTCGTCGTGGACGTGGGCATGAACAACGCCACGACTGCCGCAGAAATCGCGCGCATCTTCCCCGACGCCGAACATGAAAAGCGGCTGGCGACGTTGGCGAAGCGCGGTTACACGTTGGTCGGCGATGTCGAACCGCGCAGCGTGGCGCCCAAGGCCGCTTGGCTCACGCCCGTGCCTGGCGGCGTCGGGCCGTTGACGATTGCGATGTTGATGAAGAACACACTCAAGGCGGCGCTGTTGCGGCGGGGAAGCAAGTGATGCTGAAAGTCGGATTGACCGGCGGGATCGCCACGGGCAAATCGTATGTCGTCGCGGTGCTGCGCGAACTCGGCTGCGAAGTCAGCGACGCCGACACGCTGGCGCATCAGGCCGTCGAACCCGGCAAGCCCGCTTATCACGACATCGTCAACGAATTCGGCCCCGGCGTCTTGAACGAAGACGGCACGCTCAATCGCGCGGCGCTCGGCGCTTTGGTGTTTGCCGACGCGGCCAAACGCGAACGCCTGAACGCCATCGTCCACCCGCGCGTTTACGAAGCCCAAGCCGCCTGGTTGGCCGCAGTTGCCGCGCGCAACCCGCAAGCCATCGCCGTGCTCGATGCCGCGTTGATCATCGAGACGGGTTCGTACAAACGCTTCGACAAAGTCGTGGTCGTCTGGTGTGAACCGCTGTTGCAACTGGAACGGCTGATGGCGCGCAACAACCTGCCGCGCGCACAGGCCGAAGCGCGCATCGCGGCGCAGATGCTGTCGGCGGAAAAATTGAAATACGCCGATTTCGCCATCAACACTTCGCTGGGGTTTGAAGACACGCGGCGGCAGGTCGAAGAGCTTTATGTCAAGCTCAACCCGCTGGCCGAAAACGCCTGAAACGTAGTTTTGACAAGCCTTCGGGGGCTACCTATACTCGCGCCGTTTTTTACCCCTCCGCATTGTATCGTCTCAAAAATTTGGGGCGGCGTGTCAGTAGCCCGACCGTGAGGAAGGGCTGGCATCCGCAGTCAAGCCCTCCCTCACGGTCG
>JAYUCP010000034.1:0-6464 GCA_043740245.1 Acidobacteriota bacterium
GGCGGGCTGAAGGATTTGGCGAGCAGCGGCGCGCAGGTCGTGCGCGTGATGGCGTTGCTATCCATCGTCACCGCGCCGGTGCGCGCCAAGGCCCGGCCCGACAGGATGGCGTTGGTGTTCAGCGTGATGCTGGCGAGCGCGAGAATGCTGCCGATGAACGAAGTGTTTGTGCCGAGCGTCGCCGAACTGCCGACCTGCCAAAACGCGTTGCAATTTTGTGCGCCATTGATCACGTTCACCGACGCATTGCTGGCGGTCACCAGCGTGCTGCCAATCTGGAAAACGAACACCGCATTGGGATCGCCCTGGGCGTCGAGCGCGAGCGCGCCTGTCAATTGCGCCGAGGTGTTAAAACAATAGACGCCGGGCGCAAGCGTCAGCCCGCCCAAATCCTGCCCCGTCAGGTTGGTGTTGCACGGCAGGCCCGCGAGCGAGTTATAAGCAATCGTCACGTCACTCTGCGCCTGCAAGGCAACCGCGTCGTTGGCGTGGATGACGCCGTTGGTGACTGTCCCCGGCGGAAAGCCCGTGACAGCCGTGCCGGGCCAGACACCCAAATCTCCGCTGACAGTGGTCGGGCCGGTATTGGTTACCGTCGAAGCGCCCAACACGCCGAAGCTTTGCGCCGTCCCCAGGGAGGGCGTGACAAAGGCGGCGGTGTGGCTGTAAAGCAGCGTGGCGAATCCCACGCTGGCCAAGAGCACAAAGGTAGCAACTAACAGCAGGTGCGAGCCCTTGGTGCGTCTTAGCGTGGACGTGTTGAACAGAGATGTGAATGTGTGTGTGTGTCGCATGTGGGGATCCTTCTAAAAAAGATGTTCGCTTCAATTGTGCGGCAGTTCGTGAGCGAGATTCGCCACCACAGGAAGGCTCAGACTACACGATACGAGCAAATTGCGAAAGCTCGCGACTTGATGTTGAGGCGAATACTGGCTCTAATTGCAGCTCCCTGAAATGCTGAACCTAGCGAGTCAGCGCGGGCATTTCCGGGGGTTGAAACTGGGACAAATTGAATTTTCTGGGCTACGTTTGGGGAATGAGCGAACTCCCCCGTAGCGGCGGGCGAACGATGACCTAATGCGGGACAGGCTGCTGTTTAATATTGGACAAGCATGAAAATAATCCGCGTCCAAGGTTCCGGGTAGCCGGGAGCTTGGACGCGCCGCGTTGTGCGCTCAGCGCAAGTTGCTTTTCTTTGAGAATGCGGGAGTGCTTGGCCTTCGTCTCGATCAATCCCGGGTCCCGAATGTGTTGCTTACACACGCTCAGCCGGGTTACTCAAGAGCGCCGTCCGCGCTGTGGCCCCGTGCGCCGGTTCTGCGCCGGGCGGGCCTTGCGCGGTTGCGTGGCATTGTGGCGTGGCTGCGTGGCGTTGGCCTGATTGTTGGAATGGTTATTGGTCCGCAGGCGGGGAATTAGTTTTTCGGCCTCCGGGATGACCTCTTCGGTTTGCAAGAGGGAATATTCTTTCTGCCACTGACGCCAGCAAGTGCGGGCAAATGCGTTTTCGTCTTCGTTGACGAACTGCCCCAGCTTGCCGCGCAATAAAATTGCCTTCAGTTTTGCTCTCGTTTCTGTATCCATATTTTCTGTGACCTCTCAGGGTTTTCTTTGACCTTTAGGCTGTTGCGGTTTTGTGTTCAGTTATCTCTCGCGTCGCGGTTGATTCGTAAGGCTGGCAGACGGGTTCAGCGCCGTCACGCACGCTGGTTCAGCAAGCGGGTAGGGGAAGTGGCTCTTCAATTTGGGCTATTTCAGCGGCCAGGCCCATCAGCAGATTGCTTAGCTGCTCAGTTTTTCAGCACGAACGAAACTTTCAGCGTCACACGATACTCGGTAATTTTGCCTTTCACAACCACCACCTTCTGATCTTTGACCCAGGCACCCCGAATGTTCTTCAACGTCTTGTCGGCGCGTTTGATCCCTTTGCGCGTCGCATCATCAAAACTCTCGGGCGATGACGCGATGATCTCGGTTACTTTTGCAACTGACATAGTGCTCCTTTGGGTGCGCCGGGCGGCAGCCAGCGACACGGCCCGCTTTAGGTGTGACCCTGACGGAAGCGACATCCGTCAGGGTCTTTTCAGGCGTCCAATGGTTACGGATACCTGAGTAGGCTGCTGGCTTAGCGTTTGAATCTCCACTGCTGGTTGGCCTGGTTGGCATAATCCCAGAGTTGGATGTTGGCGCCGTCTTGCTTGCCCTGCTGGGTCACGTCCAGGCATTTGCCGTTGTCCACGCTGACGATGCGATAGTAATCACCGCCGGTTTGTTCCATGCGCCAGCGTTGTTGCGGGGTGTCGTTCCAGCCGCGTTGAATGATGTTCGCCCCGTTGTTATCGCGGCCGCCCTGAACGGTCAGGACCTTGCCGCTGTGGCGGCTGACGATGGCAATTTCGTTGTTGCCGAGGTCAATCACATCCCAGTTTTGATTGGGCTGATTGGCATAGCTCCACTGTTGGATGTTGGCCCCGTCTTGCATGCCTTGCTCGGTTACGTCCAAGGCTTTATCGCTGTGGCGATTCATGATCGGGCCGGAGTAACTCACGCGCCCGTTGGGCCGGTTGCCGCCACGGTAATCACCGCTATTGACAGCACCATCGCCGTTGTTGCCACGACCGTAATTGCCATTGCCGCGAACGCCACTCACTTCGAAATCGGCGCGGCAGCCGCGATCCACCCAGATGCCGTCACGATCGAAACCCCAAGTCCGCCCCTGCACACAGGCCGACCCGCTCTTTTGATTCACCAGGCGCACGTTGCCGCTGTTGGTATTGATCGCGCACGTATGCCGCCGCCCATCATCAGACGCGCAGTAGATGCTCTGGCTGCGGTAGCCGCCACCTCTGTCATTGTTATCGCGCTCATTGCCTGACCGATCACCGCGCCAGTCGTACCGGATGTCAGAGACGTTGTTGTAGCTGTTATTGCGGTTGCGGTTGTTGACGGTGGCCTGGTATGAGAAGTCGCGCGGCCGCGCATCGTTGTTACGGCCATTGTTGTAACGCGCATTGCTGTTATTTGAGAACGTGCCTGTGCCGCTCACGCGCACCCCCGAATTCGTTCTGGATTCGGTTTGGGTATCGTTGTTAAACGACACCGTCGGTGTGCGCCCGCCTTCTTGATTCGTGATTTGTTGTCTGACGGCGTGCTGCGCCTGTGCAATCGCCCACGCCCCTGAACCTTGCGCGGAGACCTTACTCAGATTGCCGCTCGCCAGCAGTAGTGCAAGCACCGTGCAGGCCGCGTATAGGAGGCGGCGATTCGCCGAGTTACCAACTTCAATGTTACTAATCATAATTTCCTTTCTGTCGTTACCGATACTTCGCGCGTAGCCGCTGAGGGTAAGCAAAGCCTGCCGATTGCGGGCCTTAAGCACACGCGTTTGCGGGGGTAAAAAATGGGTGAAAGATCATTCCAAAGTGTCCGTTCTCCTGCGATCTCCCACCCAGTAGGGAGTGAATTTCACACCATGAAGAATCCCACTCCCGTTCGGAGTTGCTCGGCGGGTGCTCCCCCGAATACCCGCGACCTCCGTTTCTCAAAAGGGTTGTGCGGCTGCGCTGGACAATGCCGAACATGAAGCCGGCATCGTCGCGCTGGTGAAAATGGGTGAGAGACCATATCTCTTCCCGCTACGATCTCCCACCCAGCAAGGAGTCGCGCCCCCACGACGCCACTCCTAATACGGAATACAGGACAATCCCCCCGAACATCCTCTACTCCGTAATTTACTTTGACTTGTCAAAAGCCGTAGCGAACATCGCCACGCGCTTGGGGCTGGTGCGCCGCTTTGGCGGCCCGCTACGCCCGCGCAATTTTGCGCGTCTTGAGCGCCTGGTCTACTTGTTGCTCGGCGGCGTTGCGGGTCTCTTTCATTACTTCCGCAATCTCGCCGACCAGGAGCTTGCGCGCCTTTTCCAGCAGCCGTTTTTCCTGAAACGAGAGTTCCTTCGTTTCGCTTCTTGCGGTCAATGACTCGACAATCTCGGCCAGGTCGAAGGCCGACCCGGAGGCGAGCCGGAGAGCGTTGTCTTTGGCGCGTTGCTTCCAATCCTTGGCGGCGCTGACTGTGTGCTTGAGTTGACGCAACAGCTTCGGAATCTCTGACCGTTTCAACAGCAGCCGCAGGCCGTTGGTCTGGGCTTTTTCAACCGGGACGAACAGTTCGCCGCCACGCTCGTCCAGCAGCGACAATTGATAGAAACTGACGGGCTTGCCAGCCACTTCTTTGTTGACGACCGGGCCAATCAAGCAGGGGCCTTGCGCCGGATAAATCACCTTACTCCCAACGGTCAGTTTCATTGTTAGTTCCTCGCCCGCCCCGCGTCATCCATCACTGCGTAACAATGGTAAGTGGCAACAATAGTGCGTCTGCGTGCCCGCTCAACCCAACGCCCGGCGCCCGCTGATCAGATTGAAGACCAACACTATTGCGGCAATTACAAGCAGCGCGTGAATCAATGAGCCGCCGATGTTGCCGATCAAACCCAGCAACCACAACACAACCAGCACAACGACAATTATCTGAAGCATAGTTCTCCTCCATATTTAGCTTTTTGTGCACGGCCTTGCAGATCGTGCGCGTCAAGATTCTTAACCAAATTCTGACTTGTTTTGAAGTTGGATATTAGGCTGATTGGTGTTGAGCTTCCGTCCACTATTGAACAAGGTCGAAAAAAATTCGCGTGATTGCGCCAGGCTAAGCGATCTGCGCGAGGTAAGCCGTCAGTTCCTTTTCTTTGATAATCAAAAAGTGCTCAGTGTTTATCTCGATCAGCCCCAGCTTCTTCAAGCGTTGCATAAACACGCTGATGCGGGGGCGCGTCGTGCCCACCATCTCCGACAACTCTTCGTGTGTAATCCGCAGTTCGATGCGGATGCTAGTGGGGTTTTTCTTGCCGAGTGTGGCAGCCAGGCGTAACAGCGTCTTGCCCAAGCGCTGTTCGCTATCCACCGTTGTGAGATTGGCAATTACTTCTTGTTGGTCGGCCAGCCGCGCCGCCAGATATTGCACGAAGCCCACCACAAACAATGAATCGCGCTCTAAACGCGCAAAGAATTGGGGACGCGGGATTTGTTTGAGGACCGACTCTTCCATGGCGATGGCCGTTCCCAGCCGTGTGCTCAAGCCGGCGAGGCAGAGTTCGCCGAAAATATCTCCCGCCGTGTGGATGGCCAGCAGACAATCCCGATCTTCAGGCGAGCGCAGCAGCATTTTGATCTGCCCGCTTTCGATGAAGTAGACCGCCTGATCGGGTTCGCCACGCTGGTAAACGCAGGCATTTTTGGCAATCGTGATGGCGGGCGAATGCAGCGTCTCTTGTTGCATTGAATAAGACAATTGCTGTTTGAACTGCTCGGCTTGGGTAATCGCTTGAATCATGCTCGCGGCGCCGCGCCACTTCTCCTTAACTCAGTTTATGCGCAGCGAATGATTGGCTGATTTGGGCTGGGTTTCCGTTCAATAGAGGACAAGGTTGAAAAGAATTATAACGTAGGGGCAGACCTGCGTGTCTGCCCGGTGGCGGTAGACGGATTCGCTGACGTCAAACCCGACCGGGGCAACACGCAGGTCTGCCCCTACGTTATCTATCGCCAAGCTGCGCCAGCGTGCTAGGCGATTTGCGTCAGGTAATCCGAGAGCTTCTGTTCCTTGATGACCAGGAAGTTGTTTTCGTTGATCTCAATCAGCCCCAGATGCTTAAAGCGCTGCATAAACACGCTGATCCGGGGCCGCGTCGTGCCCACCATCTCCGACAATTCTTCATGCGAAATTTTTGGTTCGAGGCGAATGCTGCGCGGGTCTTTCTTGCCCATGGTGCGCGCCAGCCGTAACAACGTCTTGCCCAAGCGCTGTTCGCTATCCACCGTCACCAGATCGGCGATGACCTGCTGTTGGTCGGCAATCCGCACCGTCAGGTACCGCACGAAGCCCTCGAACAGCGAGTCGCGGCCTAACCGCGCAAAGAACCTGGAGCAAGGGACTTGTTTTAAGTTCGTCTCTTCCATCGCTGTCGCGGTTTCCACCCGCGCACCCAGGCCGGACAGGCACAACTCACCGAAGATATCGCCTGCCGTATGGACGGCCAGCAGGCATTCTTTCCCTTCCGGCGAGAGCATGAGCAGTTTGATTTGTCCGCTCTCGATGAAGTAGACCAGCTCATCATTGTCGCCACACGTATAAACGTGATCGTGCTTCGGAATCGTGACGGCGCGTGAATTGAAGGTTTCCTGCCGCAGCGATTCACCCATTCGTAGTTTGAACAGGTCAGCTTGGGGCGTTTCTTGAATCATGTTTGCCTCTCTTTCTTGTTGCGGCTTCTTACCCCTCCGCTTTCATTTCATCATCCACCCACCACCCCGCCCATTATCCCACCTCCTCCCTATCTCGCCAAGTGAAGTCCGGCAGGAAATCTCCCGCCGACTCCCGCGCGGCCCTTCCTGCATCTTGCTTGCGAAAG
>JAYUCP010000035.1:0-6461 GCA_043740245.1 Acidobacteriota bacterium
AAGATTTTGGTGGTTGTGGCAACTCTTAGCACTATCAACCGTCGGCAACAGCCGACTGATTTCAAAGGACTTACACCTTAACCTGGCGCACATGGGTTCGGAACCTGCCCCACTGGGCTGGTGCGATTTCGGTATCCTCAAATTCAGCTTGATGGAGTCCTACAGTGTTCCCCGTGTTCCCCGTGTCCCCCGTGGTTGAAATTGAGTTAAGGTTTTTCGCCGCCGCGCAAGTAAATAAACTCCGCGCGCCGGTCATTGGCCCACGAAGGCGCCGCTTCGGGCGAACCTTCATCCGTGCCCTGCGCCTTCTCAAGCCCATAGCTGACCGTCTCGATGCGGCTCTCTTCGACGCCCAGGCTGACGAGGAAGTTTTTGGCCGCGCGCGCGCGCCGGTCGCCCAGGCCCAGGTTGTATTCCGAAGTCCCGCGCGGATCGCACATTCCTTCGATGCGGAAGGTGATCGAGCGGTACTCGGCTTTTAACAGCCACTCGGCGGCGCGGCGCAGCTTCTCCTGTTCACCGGCGGACAAGTCCGCTTTGTCGAGCGCGAAGAAGACCGGTTTGAGCACGGTCTTGAAAACCTCTGCGGCGGGCGGCGGCGCGGGCGGCGCTGGCGTAGGCGCAGGCTCAGCCACCACACGCGGGCGTTCGGCGGGCGGCGGGGGCGGCGGATCGTTGACGGTGACGCGCGCGCTGGCCGTGGCATTGCCGCCTTCGCCCAGCGCGGTCGCAGTGTAGGTCGTCGAGACGCGCGGGCTGATCTCGCGTTCACCGCGCGCCGGGACTTCGCCGAGGCCGGAGATCGTGACGATCTTGGCGTTGTCGGCGGACCAGACCAGCCGCGAGTTTTGCCCGCGTTCGATGCTGCCCGGATCGGCGCGCAAGGTGATGCCGGGCGCGGGGGCTTTGATGACGGTGACGGTCACGGTCGCCTTGTCGCGGGCTTCTTTTTTGCCTTTGGCGGCGACGACTTCAAAGGTAGTGGTCTCTTTGGGCGTGACGGTTTTGGCGCCGATCTTTTCGACCTTCTCGCCGTTCAGCGCGACGGTCTTGGCGTCTTTGGTCTCCCAACTGACGGTGATGGGATCGCCTTGTTTGATCTCGGCGCGCGAGATCTTCAGCTTTGCCGTCGGCGGTTTGCAGGAGGAAAGCAAAGCAGCCAGCAGCATTACCAAAGCTAGCAGGGGGAGGTTGCGGTAATTGCGAGTCATCGTTGAGTGTGCTCCTTGTGGGTATGTGAAACGCTTGTTATTGCAAAGTTATTTGTAATGATATTTGCAAGAGACGATGATGATGGCATCGTCAGTTACCTTGTAGATCAGCCGATGCTCATCATTGATGCGCCGTGACCAATGGCCTTTCAAATCGTATTTGAGCGGCTCTGGTTTGCCGATGCCTGTGAACGGCTGGCGCAAGGTTTCCATGATCAAGCCGATGAGCCGTTGATAAAGTTTCTTATCAAGCGTAGCCCATTGCGCAAAGTCTTGAAAGGCGCTTTCTTCAAACGTGAGCTTTCTCATTGGAGTTCATCGAGGCTGACCGTCACGAGATTGCGCCCTTGCGCTACGTTTTCAATTGCTTTCAACAACCGTGCGCGATTCGCGGGCGACTTCAGCAGATAAGCGGTTTCGTCTTCCTCGCCTTGTGCGGTTTCACAGACCGAGATTTCGATCTCTTTGTTTTTGAAGAGTGCTTTGAGCGCCTTGAGAAATTTGTTGTCAAGCTCGTCCGCATTGATCCGATAAACAGTGTACATAGTTGCTCCTTTACTTCGCCCACGACGGCGACCGCCCGCCATTGCGCGTCAATTGCCTTTGTTCGCTGCCGTCAATATGCATTGCCCATATTTCCCAGCGCCCGCTGCGATTCGATTGAAACGCCAGATGGCGGCTGTCGGGCGACCACGCCGGATTCTCGTTGCGCCCTTCGCTGGTCAGCCGCAGCACCTGTCCTGACGCGACATCGGCCACATAAATGTTGAACGCCCCGCCACCATTCCACGTGAACGCGATGTAGCGCCCATCCGGCGACCACGCGGGCGAATCCATCTGGCCGCCCAGACTGAGCAACGGGCGTTCATTCGTGCCGTCGGCGTCAATCACGTAAATCTGCGGCGCGCCGCCACGGTCGGAGATGAAAGCGATTTCGCGCCCGGTCTTCGGGTTCCAGCGCGGCGAAATGTTCACCGCGTTTTTGGTGCGCGTCAAGCGCCGCGCGCCGGAGCCGTCGCCATTCGCCACATAAAGTTCCATCGAGTCGCCGTCCTTGCTCGAACTGAAAACGATCTGTCCGCCCGGCGCGATGTTCGGCGAACTGGTCGTCGCCTTGTATTGCGTGGAGCCGAGAATCAGTCCGTCAATCCCGCGCACGACCACGTTGGGATGGCCGCTGCGGTACGAGACGTAAGCCAGCCGGTTGCCGTCGGGCGACAGCGCGGGGAAGAGTGCAATCGAACCATCGCGCGAAAACTGGCGCGCGCCATAACCGTCGTAATCCATCAGGAAGACTTCGCGGCTATTGATGTAGGCGAGCTTTGACGTAGCGATGCCGTCCTGCCCGGTCAGCAGCTTGACGATCTGATCGGCGAACTGGTGCGCCAATTCGCGCGCATCGCCGCCGCTCAAGCGCGCGGAGAGCAGTTGCGAATTGGTCTTTACGTCGTAAAGAAAACCCTGCGCCTCGGTCGTGCTGAGTAGGGAACCGAAGGCCACGTAATCTGCCTTGACCGGATCGCCCGCCCACTCTTCGGGTTTGAGCGAAGCCGGATCGGGCAGCTTGGTTTTGGGGTGCAGGCTCTTGCCGACCAGGTTGGCGATGCCGGCGAAGCGCAGGTCGTTGAGCAGGACTTCGTTGAAGGTGGCGACGGCTGCTTCAACCCCGGCGGCGCGCGGCTGGAAATCGGCGATGGCGAGCATGGGGCCGTTGCCGGGCGTGACGATGATGGTGCCGATCTGTTTTTTGAGATCGTCTTGGGTGGTTTGTTGTGCGGATGTGTTTGGCGTAGCAGCCAGCGCCACCAGAAGGATTGCCAAGATGGAAAAAACTTTTTTCATTCGAGCCAAGCTGTCTTTAGCCGCGTTGCGGCGGTTGAGCTTAGCCCAGCCTTTCAAGGCTGGGTAAGTTGAGCTTAGCCCAGCCTTTCAAGGCTGGGTAAGCGATGCAGGAGGATCCCAAGTCGCGTAGCGACGATTGAAACTGCCGGGCAATTAGGCGTGAGTTTCAACCGTCGCTACGCGACTTGGAATTCATCGGTTCGCCTTTCCCGGCTTTGAAAAGCCGGGCTAAATTCAAACGCCGCTGACGCGGCTAAAACCTATTTCGGATAACGAAACCAAATTTCCGCCACCGCTTCCTCCGCGCTCAACAAAAAACCATTCGGAAACGGCGGCAACGGATTCGACGCGAGGATCGCGCGTTCGGCGGCGAAATTGACCTGTTCAATCGGCGAGCGGCGTTTGATGTAACTGCCCGCCACGCGCCCGCCCGCCAGCGACAGGATGCGGCCATCGCGCGCAATCCGCAACTGAATGATGACGAAATGCTGCCCCGCCGTTTCATTGCCGCCGGGCGGATTGTAATTGCGGCTCAAGATCATCTGGATGCGCCGCCCGTACTCCGAACCGCCCGGCACGCCGCTCGCACCCGCGCCGATATTGGCGTTGCCGACACCGACACCGTTGGTCAGCGCGGGCGATGGCACGCCTGAAGAGCGTCCGACCTCGATGTTGGTGTTGGGCGAAGCGCCGCGCAAGGGTTGTTTGGTCACGAGTTGCTCGGTCTGATTTGCGGTCGGGCGTTCGGTCTTTTCGACGTTCTCTTTGACCGGCTTGGGCGACTTGGCTGTAGTCGGCAGCACCTCCGCATCGGGCGCGGGTTTGGGCTTGGCCGTGGCGACTTCGATATTGTTGCCGGGCGTTTTCTCTTCACCGGCGAACGAGACCGGTTTGGGTTTGGTGAAGCCGAGTTGCTCGAACTGCGCGGAATCGAGCACGCCGACTTCGATGGCGCTGCCGCCGCTCGCGCCTGCGCCCGCCGCGACGATTTCCGCAGTCAGCGGCGCGCGGAAGTACCAGAAACACAAGCCGAGCACGAGCAGATGCAACAGGCCGGAGAGCACGGCCCCCATTCGCGCGGTCAGCCGGGTTGTTGCAATGGTTGCCGTCACTTCTTTGCCGTCGGTTCGGTCACCAGACTGACGTTCGCCTGCACACGCTTCGCTTGATCCAGCACGTAAGCGATCACGCGGTACTGTGTCTCGCCATCGCCGCGCAAATAGACGCGCCGCTCTTTCGATTGCGCCAGCCGCTCGCCCAGCAGCTTTTGCAGGTCGTTGACGTTGATTGCTTTTTGTTCGTCCTGACCGCTCAGATAAATCGCGCCTTCCTTGTCCACCGAGATAATCAGCGCTTCGGGCGTAGCCTCGTTGGCCTGGGCCTCGCGCGTTTTGGGCAGATTGACCTGGATGCCGGTTTGCAGGATCGGCGCGGTGACCATGAAGATCACCAGCAACACCAGCATCACGTCCACCAGCGGCGTGACGTTGATCTCGGCCAGCGCGGTCTGCGTGCGTCCATTGCGATTCGTAAATGCCATACCTTCAAATGCGGAGTGCGGAGTGCGGAGTGCGGAGTGTCGTTTCGGAAGCCTCGCGCTCAATCAGGTTGAGCAGGCGCAAGCTGAAACTGTCCATCTCCGCCGCGAAAACTTTTATGCGATTGAGATAGTGGTTGTAGGCCAGCACTGCCGGCACGGCCGCTGCGATGCCCGCCGCCGTGGCGACCAGTGCTTCGGCAATGCCGGGCGCGACGGCTTGGATCGAAGTCGTCGTGCTGGTGCTCAGCCCTTGAAACGCGATGATGATGCCGACGACTGTGCCGAACAGTCCAATGAACGGCGCGGCGCTGGCCGTCGAAGCCAGCCAGCTTAAACTGCGTTCCAGCCGCGTCGTCTCGTCAATCGCCGTGCTTTGCAAGGCGCGTTGCACGGCGTCCAGACTCAATGTGGATTGTTTGCGCAACTCCTCCGCCGCCGCGTTGCACAGCGCCGTCAGCGGACTTTCGCCAAAGGCGGCGGAGCTGGCGCGTAGGTCAGAAAGGCGCTGGCTTTGGCCGAACACTTTCAAGAATTCGTGCGTTTGTTGCCGCGCTTTCCGCGTCGCCAGTTCTTTGGCAATCATGATCGCCCACGAAATGAGCGAGAAGGCCAACAAGACGAACAGGACGAATTTGGCGATGGGGCTGGAACGGAAAAGCAGGTCAACCAGATTGCTGCCGCGCGGGGCGTGGGGTTCTTGCAAGAGTAACAAAATAGGCCAGACGCTCAATGATCCTTACTCCCAATCGTGATGAAGTCGTGATGAAAAGATGGTTGTTGAATTGCGGGCGTATGCTAGCATGTGCCCCAACCCGGTTCAAGAAAGTCATTCTGGCGTAAGGATTTCGAGTTCAGCCGATTGGTTTGTGGCGCAAGTTGCGGCAGACTTCGAGGCAGTTTCCGGGAATTCGCGCCACGCCTCGTGAGGCTCTGCCGCCAACAACTCGCTCCGCTCAACCTGACGCCCGATGTGCTTTATCGCAGGACTATCCCAAACTATCTTTGACAAAGGAGCGTGTCTCAATGAACAGACTTTGGAAATTGGCAAGTACGGCCGGTTTGATCACGGGCTTGGCGTTGTGTGCGGCTGGCCCGGGGGCCGGTGCACAGGGCAAGGTGCTGACCGAATATCGTGGCGTGCAACTCGGCATGAAGCAGGCCGACGTGCGCGCCAAACTCGGCGCACCGGCCAGCAGCGGCGAGGCTGCCGATGAATTCAAGCTGACCGGCGAAGATTTGATGACCGTGCGCTATGAAGACGGTAGCGTCACTGCCATTCAGGTGATGATTCTCGATGTGAAAAACGCGCCGCCCTTTAACGAAGTCGTAGGCGACGCGCCGGTCGAGCAACTCGAAAGTGGACGAAAGATCGCGCGCAAGGTGCTGGAGGCGCAAAAATTCTGGGTCTCGATGTCGCAGAGCAAGGATGCGAGCATGACCAACATTACGATCAAGAAGATGTGAGGTTTTGCAAGCGGGTGCAGAAAAGAAAACGCGATGCTGAATCAGACGAAAAGACGACCCAGCCATCCCGGTGCAGTCTTGCGCGACCTGTTGCCGGAGACGGGATTGACGCAGAGTGAATTGGCCCTGCGGCTGGGCATTTCGCCGCGCGTGCTTTCTGACCTCTTGCGTGAGCGGCGAGCGGTTGGCACCGATTTGGCGTTACGTTTGGCGCGCGCGTTCAATACTACGCCCGAAGTTTGGCTGAACCTCCAACGCAAGCTGGACATTTGGCAGGCGCTGCAGGAACGGCAGCAGGATTACGAGCGCATTCATCCATTGCAATCCGCGCCAGCGGCTTGAGCCTAAATCGAACCACACAAGATTGGTACAGTCGCGGCAGGGCGTGTCAGTAGCCCGACCGT
>JAYUCP010000036.1:0-16108 GCA_043740245.1 Acidobacteriota bacterium
GATTTCGAGTGGGCCAAGGACAAAGTCCTGATGGGCGCTGAGCGCAAATCGGCGGTGATGTCCGAGGAAGAGAAAAAGACCACGGCCTATCACGAAGCCGGCCACACCATCGTGGGTATGAAAGTCCCCAACGCCGACCCGGTGCACAAGGTGACGATCATCCCGCGCGGCATGGCGCTCGGCCTGACGCAGCAGTTGCCCGAAGGCGACCGCTACACCCATTCGCTGGATTACATCGAGGGTTCGATTGCAATTCTGATGGGCGGCCGCCTGGCCGAAGACATCTTCCTGGGCAAGATCACGACCGGCGCGTCGAACGACATCGAACGCGCCACCGAATTGGCGCGCCGCATGGTCTGTGAATTCGGCATGTCGAACATGGGACCGCTGACTTTCGGCAAAAAGGAAGAGCAAATCTTCCTGGGCCGCGAGATCGCCCAGCATCAGGATTACAGCGAAGAGACCGCCATCAAAATTGACCAGGAGGTCAAACGCATCGTGATGGAGCAATACGAACGCGCCCGCCAGCTCATCCTCGACAACCGCGACGCGCTGGATCGCATGGCGCAGGCCTTGCTCGTGCGCGAGACGCTCGACGCGGTGGCGATTCGCCGCATCGTCGCGGGCTTGCCGCTCAATGACGATGTCCCGGCCGCGCCTGCGCAACCGGATGCCGATAAACCGGCGGACAAGGAACCGGTGCTGAAACCCATTTTGCCGCCGATCACGGGTGGCAATCCGGTGACGGCCTGAACGATGGCCTGAAGCCAATGGCTTGAAAACAGCAAGGCGGCAAGCGGAGATTGATCCCCGCTTGCCGCCTTGCTGTTTCGGTTTGATGCTGACGTTCACTAATCCGGGCAGCACCCGCAATCACAATCGTGCCAGTCTTGCGGACATTCGCCCTCACTAAGTTCGCGGATCAGCCCATATAACTTGCGTAGCTGCGCTTGCAATTCCAGATCTGTTTTTTGAGTTTGAGTTTTACACAAACCCAGCAGCTTGTTTACCGCTTCAGTTCTGGCCTTGAGTAATTCTTGGTCGTTCATTTCGATGATTGACTTTGCCATGATTGTCTCCTTTTACTTGAAATGCTCGATCATCCAGATTGAAGTTGTGTTGGACTGCTTTGTGAAACAAAGCTGGTTCTGTTGCGGCGACCACGTCAGGCCGGAGAGGAACACATTGGGGTCAACGTTCGCGCTGACCCGTTTGCGTTTGCCATCTGCCAGCGCGATTTGCCAAACCTCATCAGTTCCGCTTTGCCGTGAAACGAACACAAGCTGTTTGGCGTCCGGTGAGAGCGCCAAACTGCTGAAGTAGACATTTGAAAATTGCGTGACGGTCTGCGGCTTATCACGCTCAAGGGAAAGGCGCAAGAGTTTCATTTCCAGCGGCGCTGCGAAGCGCGTCTGTTCGGTTGCTCCGATGTAAAACTCCCGTCCCGTAACTGACCAGCCGAGCATGCGTACATATCCCGCTGCTTGAAAAATCATCCGATTACTACCGGCTGCCGCAGCCCAGACCTGGCATTGCCGCTGGCCTTCGCCGCTGCGTTGAGCCAGGTAGGCAAGCTGTTTGCCATCGGGCGAAAAGACAGGGCTTGACAGACTCACTTCCGCATCTGTGTTTTGCGAAAGCATTACCGGCAGGCCACCCTCAGCCGGGCTTACCACAACATTCATCAGCTTGGATTGCCTGACGCAGTAAGCGAGTTGGCGGCCATCGGGTGACCAACTGAATTGCTGTGGTTGCGTCCAGTTGTATGTCTGTTGCGTAAAGCTGCCCGGCACGACGTTGCTTTCCACCAACTGCCGCTCGTCCGCGCCATCGCGTCTGACTGTCCAGAGGCTAAATGATTTGCCGCTGTGCCGCAGAAATGCCACGCGCTCGCCCGTTGGCGACCAGCGCGGATCGAAGCCATTGACGACCAAGCGCGTCGTTTTACCAGCCCCACTCAGTTCAATAGCCAACAGCGCGCCGCTGGAAAAGTTGACCCCCTGATCAACTTGCTGAAAAGCGATGGCCTGCCCATCCGGCGCAAAGTTCGGAAACAGATTGAGCAGCAGATTGGCACTGATTTGCCGCTCTGTCCCGCTGGCCAAATCGTGCAGGAAGAGGTTGGCTTCATCTTTGGAAGAGACATAGAAAATCCGGCGGCCGTCCGCCGAGACATCCCACGGCGTCAGGTTTTCGGGGCCGAAGGTCAATTGCACCGGTTTGCGCCCCTTGAGCCAGGCGACGCAAATCTGATGAATGCCGTTGCGTTTGGAGCTATAAACCACGCGCTCGCCATCGGGCAGCCACACTGGATACAGGTTCTCCTCGCCCTCGTGCGTCACTTGTATAGGCGCGCCGCCTGCCAGCGGTCTGGCCCAAATTTGCTGCGCGCCGTCTACGCTCTGCGAGTACGCGAGCCAAAGTTCATCCGCCGAGAGCGCAAAGTAATCTTTGTCTGAAGCCTCGTTGTCGAAAGTAGTCAGCCGCGTCACCTGCCCCGAACTCAATTCCAAGGCAAAGAGGTTCCGCTGGATTTCGTAGAAGATACGCCGCCCATCGCGCGACCAGCGCGTCAACCAGCGGGGCGTGCCGTCCAGCGTTTTGACCATTTGTCCCGGCCCGCCCAACGAAGGGATCAGCCAGATTTCGTTCCGTCCGTTGCGCGTTGAAACATAGGCTAATTGCTGTCCATTAGGCGACCAGATCGGACTGTAATCCGTCCACTCATCGTTGGTGACGTTATGCGGTTCGCCGCCATTGAGTTGTTTGACGAAGATGTCGGTCTGGCCGTGCTCGCCTTTAGAAAAGGCGATGGTATGGCCGTCCGGGGCAATGCCGATGAGCAAACGATTGAACTCCGGCCCGGTCTTCCAGCCGTCAACGGGCGTGTTCTTCAAACCCGGCAGCACTTCGGATTCAAAATTGCCGCCCGGACGAATGAGAAGCTGCCAGCCAGCCACAACAGCAAACAACGCCGCCGCCGCGCCCAGCAAGTATTTCCACACCGCACGCCGTGCGCCAGTGACAGATGACAATGAGCTGGTGGATGGCGCTGAAGCGGCACTGGCACTGCCACCTGACAGCCGCGTCTTGTTTTCCGAATCAGCCAGCCGCGCCTGAAATTCCAACTCCTGCGCCAGCGTCTTCAATTCGCCCGCGAATTCGGCGACGGTTTGGTAACGCGCGTCGCGCTCTTTGGCCAACGCTTTCAGCACCACGCGCTGCAACGCTTCCGGCGCGCTTGCGCCCAACGGCAACGGCTCCGAACGCAAGATCGAAGCGAACATCTCGCCCGCCGTCGTCCCCTCGAATGGCAGCCGTCCGGTCAACAGTTCGTAAAACACGATGCCCAGACTGAAGATGTCGGTGCGCGCGTCAATGCGCAGCGCGCGCGCCTGCTCCGGCGACATGTAACTGACCGTGCCCAGCACCGCGCCCGCTTCGGTGATGCTGGACTGTGTTTCGCCCGCCGCGTCTTGCAACGCCAGGTTCTCGCCAATCTTCGCCAGGCCGAAATCGAGCACCTTCACATAGCCATCGTGGCGCAGCATCACGTTCTCCGGCTTGATGTCCCGGTGGACGATCCCGGCGGCGTGCGTGGCGCCGAGCGCTTCGGCCACCTGCGTGACGATGGCGAGCGCTTCATTGACGGGCAACCGTTCGCGTTCGCGCAGATGCGCGCGCAGCGTGCGCCCGTCCACGAACTCGGTCGCCATGAAGTAATCGTCGGCGCACTGCCCCAGATCGAAGAGCGTGACGATGTGCGGATGATTGAGCGCCGACACCGCGCGGGCTTCCTGCTCGAAACGGCGCACACGCGCGGCATCGTGGGTGAATTGGGCGGGCAACAGCTTCAGCGCGACTTTGCGATGCAAGCGTGTGTCTTCGGCCAGCCAGACTTCACCCATGCCGCCGCGCCCGAGCGGTGCGACGATCTCGTACTGATTGATAGAACGGCCAATGAGCGAAAGCGCTGGCGCGGCTGACTGATCGTCGCCGGGCGTTAGCTGAACGAGTTGAGCCGCGCGGCGGCGGGCTTCGTATTCGATGGCAGGCGCGGCCAGGAAAGCGCCTGCTTGGGGTTGAGCGGTTAGTAAGGCTTCGACCTCGCGGCGCAATGCTTCGTCGCCAGCGCAGGCCTGGTTGAGAAAGGCCGGGCGCTCCGCCGCTGTCAATTCCAGCGCGGCATGGTAGAGGCGTTCGAGCCGTTTGAACTGGTCAACCCCGCTCTCGCTCTCATTAATCATGGGCGGCCTGCCTTACTTGCTCAGTTCATGAAAAAGCCACGTCTGGGCAAAGCTCCATTCGCGCATCACCGTGCGCGGCGAAACCTGCAAAACCTCGGCGGTCTCTTCGACACTCAGACCGCCGAAGAAGCGCAACTCGACGATCCGGCTCTTGCGCGGGTCGAGCGCGGCCAGTTGGTCGAGCGCCAGATCCAGCGCCAGCAGATCGGCCCCTTGTTCAGCAGGCACATCCGCCGCGGACGAAAGCGACACGCGCAACGCCGCGCCGCCGCGTTTGAACGACTGGCGTTCGCGCGCCTCGTCCACCAGCACGCGCCGCATCAGTTGCGCGGCCACGCTGAAAAAATGGGCGCGGTTCTGCCAACTCACCTTGCGCCAATCAATCAGCCGCAGCCAGGCTTCGTTCACCAGCGCCGTGGTTTGCAATAGCTGGCCGGGGCGTTCCTGTTGCAGATAATGCCGGGCGATGCGTTGCAATTCGGCTTGCACCAGCGGCGCAAGTTGTTCGAGTGCGGCGGCGTCACCCGCACCCCAAGCCACCAACAATTGCGTTATGTCCGGTAAAGCATGCATCGCCGTCTTTTCCTGCCGTTGTTATCAGCTTGCCGCAGTCTGGTCTTGGTATGGCGCGCCACTTTAGCACGACCAGCCAATGGGCGGTAATCATTGACCCCCAGCGCACCGGAAAATAATTCCGCAAAAACTTGTTTGCCCGTGGCAGTTGCCGCGCCCTTTTTCCGCCTGTATGGGTGAGGACAAGCAACTACCAGTCGCCAACCGGCGGCACACGTACCTTGCCGAAACTTCAACCAGAATTTTTGCAAAGGAGCATTCTATGAACCGACACTTCGTTACCGCTATCGCCATCACCATTACGCTGCTGGCCTATACCCAGGCCGCCGTCGCGCAATCGTGCCCGCCGCACAGCAACAATCCTTTGATACGCACTTCGGCTGACATCAAGCTCAACTTCGACAAATCACTGTCGGGCTTTGGTACCTGGGAAGGCACCGTCAATGGCGATGTCACGGGCAAGCTGAAAACCTATATGCAGAAGCTGGACATCTCCGGCGAGATCGCGCGCGTCGAGTTCGATTTCGTCATTGATGCGGGTGCTTCGTCATTTACCACACGGCTGATCGGCTTACTTAACCCGAAGACCGGCAAAGTGATGATGGATGGCTTTGTCTCCGATGGGCAGTACGCAGGCTTGCGCGTGGAAGAGAACGGCC
Organism: Acidobacteriota bacterium; assembly: GCA_043740245.1. Taxonomy (GTDB): domain Bacteria; phylum Acidobacteriota; class Blastocatellia; order RBC074; family RBC074; genus JACPYM01. The sequence continues at coordinate 5,480 of JAYUCP010000036.1, forward strand.
AATTGGTTGATCCGGCGACCTTCCGCTTTCAAGGCACGATTGTGCTCAAACGTCCGTGCAATTAGAGAGGTTTTCATTCGGGCGTATGGTGATTCAGGGTCAAAGGAACAAAGGTTCAAAGGTGCAGCGGACTTATCAATTTCTCTTCTTTGACTCTTTGATCCTTTGAGTTGAGCCATACCTTGATTGGCAAACCGATCTAAATGACGCCGCCCGTTGGTTCGGCGAAGCCTTTGGCGTGCATACCCAGCGGACACTCTGAATGTGAGTCACAACAAGGAGTGATAGGGAGAGACAGATGAACCGAGTTCTGCGCATGCATTTCGCACAATGGGCCGCGTGGCTGTGTCTGTTCCTCGGCTGCTACAGCCCGGCGCAGGCGCACCCGTCGGCGCTCGCGGCAATTCAGGACCAGGACGCGCGGCCCCTGGAACCGGATCAACCAATTGAACGTGAGTTGGCCGGCGGCCAGAGCCACGCCTACCGGCTCACGCTCGGCGCCGGTCAATACCTGGAAGTGGCGGTCGAACAGCGCGGCATTGATGTGTTGGTGAAGCTCACCGGCGCGGACGGAAAGCTGCTCGCGCAGTTCGAGAGCGACAGTCGCAGTCAGGGACGCGAAACCGTCGCCCGGGTGGTGGATGCGGCGGGCGAATATCGGCTGCTCGTCGAGGCGCGGCAGCGCGGCGCGCCAGCCGGGCGCTACGCCATTCGGCTCGTCGCCGTGCGCGCGGCCAGTGCGCAAGACCGCGCATTGCAGACAGCGCGCCAACAGAGCGTGGAAGCTCTGCGGCTCGTGGCCGCCGGAAAATTCGATGAGGCGCTACAGTTGGCTGAGCGTGTGGTTGAGACACGCGAACAGGCGTTGGGGCCGGAACACCCGGAGGTCGCCACGGCGCTTTACCGGCTCGCCAACATCTACCGCGGCAACAAAGGCGACTTCGCGCGGGCGGAGCCGCTCTATCAGCGCGCGCTGAAGCTTGCCGAGCAGACGCCGGCGCCGGGGCATCCCGAGCTGGGCCTGATCAACTTCGAGTTGGGCGTCATCCACTTTCGCAATGACGATCTGGTTCGGGCGGAGACACAATACCTGCGCGCACTGGAAATTTGGCAGCAAACCCTGGGGCCGAACCATGCGAATGTCGAAGTGGCGAACAACGCGCTGGCCGCGCTCTACGGCAGAAAAGGCGACTACGCGCGGGCGCGGTCAATGTTTCAACGCGTGTTGGAATCCAGGGAAGGGACGCAGGGGCCGGAACACGCCAGTCTCGTCTCCCCGCTCATCGGTCTGGGCAACACTCACTATCAGGAAGGCAAGTACGAGCAGGCCGAGCCACACTATCAGCGCGCCGTGCGGATTGCCGATCAAACGCCGGCACAGACGAATCCGCAACTCGCTACCGCGCTCAGCAATCTCGCCGCCATTCTCACCAGCAAAGGCGCGCTGGCGCAGGGCGAGGCGCTCTACCGCCGCGCGCTGGCGCTGCTGGAAAAGACGCTTGGGCCGGAGCACCCGGAGACCCTGAATACGCTCAACAACCTCGCCTCGCTGCACGCCGATCAGGGCGCTTACGCCGAAGCCGGGCAACTGCATCAAAGCCTGCTCGCGCGCCGCGAGCAAGCGCTCGGCCCGGAACACTCCGCCGTCGCGCTCACGCACTTGAGCCTCGCCCGCGATGCGCTCGCCCAGGGCGCGCTGCCCCAGGCGCTCGCCGCGCAAACGCGCGCCACCGCGATCAGCGAACGCAACCTGGCGCACAATCTCGCCGCTGGCTCCGAACGGGAGAAGCTGCTCTATCTCGCCACCTATGCCGAGGAGACCGACCGCACGATCTCCCTGCACATCCGCTCCGCGCCGGACGATGTGGCGGCGCGCCAATTGGCCTTGACTACGCTGCTGCGCCGCAAAGGCCGCGCGTTGGACGCGATGACCGACAGTCTGGCGACGCTGCGGCGGCGCGCCACGCCGGCAGATCAGGCGCTGCTGGATCAATTGCAGCAGACGCGCGCGACGCTGGCCGGGCTGGCGCTGCGCGGCCCGCAAGGCACGCCGCCCGCCGAATACCAGCGCCGGCTCAAGGCGCTCGAAGCCGAGCGCGAAAAACTCGAAGGCGAGATCAGTCGCCGCAGCGCCGAGTTTCGCGCCCAAACGCAACCGGTCACTTTGGCCGCCGTGCAAGCCGCCCTCCCGCGCCACGCCGCGTTGCTTGAATTCGCCGCTTACCGGCCCTTCAACGCGCGCTTCACCAAAGCCGACGAGATGTACGGCGCGCCGCGCTACGTGGCCTACGTGCTCGGCCGGACGGGCGCGCCGCGCGCGGTTGATTTGGGCGCGCAGCAGCCGCTCGATGAAGCCATCGCCAGACTGCGCGAGGCGTTGCGCGATAAAAAGCGCGCCGATGTCAAACAACTCGCGCGCGCGGTGGATCGGCTGGCGATGCAACCCTTGCGCCGGCTGCTCGGGCAGGCGCGCCGGCTGCTGGTCTCGCCCGACGGCGCGCTCAACCTGATTCCCTTTGCCGCGCTCGTTGATCCGCGCGGCCACTACCTGGTCAGCCACTACACCTTCAGCTATCTGACGAGCGGGCGCGAACTGCTGCGTCTGCAGGTCAAGCAGCCGAGCCGCCAAGCCGCGCTGATCGTGGCCAACCCGGACTTCGGCGGCGACGACGCGCCGGCCGCCGCCCAGCGCCTGCTCAAGCTCCGGCCCGCTCAGCAAGCCCCCGACAGCAGCGGGCCAGTGCTGGCGGAAGCCTACTTCCCGGCGTTGCCCGGCACGGCCGGCGAAGCGCGGGCGCTCAAAACACTACTGCCCGAGGCCGAGGTTTACACCAATCAGCAAGCCAGCGAAGCCGCGGTCAAACGCGCGCGCGGCCCGCGGATTCTGCACATCGCCACGCATGGCTTCTTCTTCGATGAGCCGCAGGGGACGACCGGCGGCAACCGCTTAAGCCCCGCAGCGCAAGTGAGCAACGCGCGCATCGCCAATCCGCTGCTGCGTTCCGGGCTGGCGTTGGCCGGGGCGAATCAGCTCAAGGGCGTCTCGACTGCCGGACTGACTGCCGGCCCCAATGCCGGAGACGACGACGGCATCCTGACGGCGCTCGAAGCCGCCGGGCTGGATTTGTGCGGCACGCAATTGGTCGTGCTCTCGGCCTGCGACACGGGCGTCGGCGAAGTGCGCAATGGCGAAGGCGTCTACGGGCTGCGGCGCGCGCTGGTGCTGGCCGGCGCGGAAGCGCAGGTGATGAGCCTCTGGCCGGTCTCCGATCTGGCCACAGGGCAATTGATGATCGAGTACTACCGGCACTTGCAACAGGGCGCGGGCCGCGCCGACGCCTTGCGCCAGGTGCAGCTTCGGATACTCGGGAGTCAGCGGCTGAAGTCAACCGTGGCGCCGCGCAAGCCGCGCGACTACAGCCATCCGTACTACTGGGCCAGCTTCATTCACTCGGGCGAGTGGGCGAAGCTGGCGAGTCTCAGATAAGCCGGCGCTGGCGGCGCTGGAACTGTGGGCAGAGCAACTTTTCATTCTTTATCAACCAGGAGGCAACCATGTCGAGTCATTCTTCCATTCGTTCGTTTCTTGCGCTTTTCAGCCTGCTCATCGGCCTGGGCGCAACTGCGGCTTTAGCGCAGACCACGCAGTTCACCTATCAGGGCTATCTCCAGGAAAGCAGCCTCGCGGCCAACGGGACTTACGACTTTCAGTTCAAGCTCTACGATGCGATCACGGGCGGCACACAGCAAGGCGCGCTCCTCATATTCGACGATGTGCAAGTCACGAATGGCCTATTCAAGGTGGCGCTCGACTTCGGACAGAGCGTCTTTCCGGGCGCCAATCGTTTTCTGGAATTCAGCGTGCGACCGGGCGCGAGCAGTGGGGTTTACACGATCCTCACGCCGCGCCAGCAGATCAACTCGACGCCCTACGCCATCAAGAGCTTGACGGCCGATAGCTTATCGGCAACCTGTGCCGGATGCGTAACCGATGCGCAGATTGCTGTTGGGGTGGCGGGCGCCAAGATCACTGGCGCGGTTGCCAATGCCACAAACTTCAGCGGTATTCTCGGGGGCGATGTGACGGGTACGCAGAGCGCCACGAACGTGGTTGCCCTGCGTGGCAAAGCGATTGCGGCGGCGGCTCCGGCTAACGGGCAGGTGCTCAAATTCAACACCACCTCTAACCAATACGAGCCAGCGCCTGACAACTCTGGTGGCACGATCACGCAAGTGGCTGCCGGAACAGGGTTGAGCGGTGGCGGCACCAATGGCAGCGTAACTTTGAACATCGCAAACAGCGGTGTGGGCACGACGCAATTGGCCGACAACAGTGTCACCAACGCCAAGATCGCTGACGTAGCCGGAAATAAAATTACCGGTCCGATTACATTCGCGACGATTCCCGGCGCGAATGTCAGCAGCCCAGTCGCGAGCTTCAGTGGTGCGCTCACTGGCGACGTGACGGGCACGCAGAGCACCACGAACGTAGTCGGCTTGCGCGGCAAAGTGATTGCAGCGACCGCCCCGACTAACGGGCAGGTGCTCAAATTCAACACCACCACTAACCAATACGAGCCAGCGGCTGACAACAACTCTGGTGGCACGGTGATGAACGTGACCGCAAGTGCGCCACTAGCCAGCAGTGGCGGCACGGCTCCCGCCATCTCTCTTTCCGGGGTAGTGCCCATCGCCAATGGCGGAACGGGAACGAGTACCACTCCCAGTGCGGCAGGCCAATTTCTGCGCAGCACAGGAAGCGGCACTTGGGGAGTTTCAGGACTTGTCGTAACAGACTTAATAACTGGCAGCCCAAACTACATTCAAAACAACCCGCCAACGACGCAGGCTAACAGCAACTTCAATATTAGCGGCAACGGTACGGCAAACGTCATCACCGCGACGACGCAATACAATCTGAACAATTCGCGTGTGTTAAGCGCGGCTGGAGGAGGCAACTTCTTTGTGGGTGTGGGGGCAGGTGCTGCGAATCCCACTGGTGGTGATAATTCCTTCTTCGGTGTGAACGCAGGAGCGGCGACCACTTCAGGTGGCCGCAACTCCTTCTTTGGAAAAGATGCCGGGAAAGCCGTCATTACCACCAATGACAACTCGTTCTTCGGTACGCGGGCAGGCCAAGTCACTACGGGCAGCTCAAACTCTTTCTTTGGTGTGAATGCAGGCAATTCCAACCAGACAGGCAGTAACAACGTTTTCCTTGGTTATATGGCAGGCAGCAACAATACAACGGGAAATGGCAACATCTACATCGGTGACCAAGCGAGCGGTAGCCCAACTCTGACCAATGCCACAGCCATCGGAGCAGGGGCTTCCGTTACCTGTAGTGCTTGCATGGTACTGGGAACGGCAGGCGGCAAAGTCGGCGTCGGCATGACCACCCCCCAGCAAAGCTTGAGCGTCATTGGTGGATTGAACATTGATCAGGCTGACGCCAACAATGGCTCAGCGGCCAACGGATTGACATTTGGCAGCAACAGCGGCGAAGGGATCGCTTCCAAACGGACTGCGGGTATGGGCACCAACCAGTTTGGTTTGGACTTCTACACCAATAACATTAATCAAATGGCCATTACGAATGGCGGCAATGTGAAGATTGGAACCACGATGCCCGATCAGCGGCTGTCGGTCAGTGGCAATGCCTCGAAGAGTGCGGGCGGCATGAGTTGGGCGGTCTTTTCCGATGAACGCTTGAAGAATATCAAAGGGCGCTTCACGCCCGGCCTGAGCGTGCTGATGCAATTGCAACCGATCCGCTACGAATACAAACCGGACAACGCGCTGGGGCTGAAAGGGGAGGGCGAAGCGGTGGGATTCAGCGCGCAAGCAGTCGAGAAAGTGCTGCCCGAAGCTGTGACCCGGGGCGCACAGGGCTATCTGCAACTCAATGGCGACCCGCTTCTCTGGACAATGCTCAACGCGGTCAAAGAACAACAAGGTCTGATCGAACAACTGAAACAGGAGCACACCGCATTGCGCCAACGATTGGAAGCACTTGAGAAAACGCGGCAACGACGCGGCAATCAATAAGCCGCATTGGCGGCGCGCAGCGCGCGCTGAAGCTCACTCAAGTCTGTTTTCAAGGAGCAACCAATGAATACGACTCCACTGTTGCGGCGCTACCGGCTGCTGCTGGTCTGGCTCAGTCTGGCGTTGTCCGCGGGATTTCTCCTGGCGATGAGCCGAGGCCCGTTGGTCAAAATTGCCGGCCTCGGCAAAGATTCACAACGCCAGTCAAGCAAGCTGGCGCCCCCCGTTCCTCGCGCGGTCAGCACAAACGCGCTGCCTGCCGCGCCGGTGCAGATGGGAGGCAATTTCAACCTAGTGAAAGCGGTCATCTCAGCCGGCGGCGACCGGAGCGCGGCGGGCAACACCACCGCCTCAGTCACCATCGGCCAAGGCTTGGCCGATGCTTCGAGCGGCGCGCAGTTCACGCTCACCAGCGGTCTCTGGGGCGGTGGCCTCTGCCCCGTGATCACCGTCACCCCGCTCACGCTGCCCAATGGCACGGTCGGCACAAACTACAACCAGACCATTACGGCCAGCGGCGGCGCTGCGCCGTATACGTTCAGTGTGAGTGCGGGCGCGTTGCCCAACGGCTTGACACTTACCACCGCAGGCGTTTTATCCGGCCCGCCCAGCGTGGCTGGCACGTTTAACTTCACGCTCAAGGCGACCGACGGCAACGGCTGTTTGGGCACGCGCGCTTACACGCTCTCGACGGGCACGCTGATCATCCAAACAGACTTCGAAGAACCCACCTTTCCTCCCCTGGTTGGACGCGAATTCCCGACACGAGCAACCCGATGTGGACGCGGGACAACAATCCGTGCGGCCAAAGGACACCAGGCGCTGGCTTCAACGGCAAATTCGCCATCGTGGACTTGTCTTGTGGCAACGTGGGAATGGGGACGGTTGGCGCACAACTGATTACGGAGCCGTTCAACGCCAGCGGCACGGGACAAGTGCAGTTGAGTTTTGCCAGCCGATTCAACCGTGACCCCGCTGGCCTGAACCCAATCGGCGACGTGGAAGTGAGCGTCAATGGCGGCGTTGATTGGAACCGGGTGCTGCGCCTGCAGGGCGATGACGGCCCCGCCAATATCAAGACCATAGACGTCACCTGTCTGGTTGCGCCCAATCCCGCCAGCGTCAAGGTGAGGTTCAATTACTATCTCCCCGCAAGCAACCCAAACGCGCCGACCGGCGAGCAACAGGTCTGGTGGGCGATAGACGAGGTGCTAATCGAAAGGATCGAAGTGCAAAGACCCGCCAGCGGTTGTAATTGCCCGACTATCGCCAGCCAGCCCGCGACGCTGTCCAACGCCCAGCAAGGCACGAGCTACAATCAAGCGCTCTCGGCCACACCCGCTGGGAACTACAGCTTCGCCATCACCAATGGCGCGCTGCCGACCGGCATCACGCTCGCGAACGGCCTGCTCAGCGGCGCGTCGACGGTCAGCGGCGTTTTCAGCTTCACTGTCACGGCCACCGACGGCAACCAGTGCTCCGGCTCGCATCAATACACGCTCACGGTCTGTCCGCTGGTGACGATCATGCCGGCCGCCTTGCCCAATGGCTTTCAAGGCACGGCCTATCCTGGCCAGACATTGACGGCGACGGGCGGCGGTTCGCCGTATACCTTTGCCGTGACAACGGGCAGTTTGCCGGGCGGGTTGAATCTGGCGAGTGGCGGTGCGTTGACCGGAACGCCGACGACAGCGGGCACGTTTAGTTTCACCGTGACAGCGACGGATAGCACCGGCTGCACGGGCACGCGCAGTTACACCGCCATCATCAGCGGCAATGGGTTGCAGTTCTATCCACTGGCTGCGCCTGTGCGCTTGCTCGACACGCGGCTCGGCGCGAGTCCAAATGCATGCAGCCAGCCGAATACCCCGATTGCCGGCGGAACATCCCGCCTTCAACCGGGGCGCAACATTTGCACGATCCCGGCGAATGCCGTGGCGCTCACTGGCAACATCACTACCGTAGATTCGGGCGGTGGCTTCCTGACGCTCTATCCGAGCGACGCCACGCAACCGACCGTGGCGAGCACCAACTACGGCGTCAACGAAATCATCAACAACGTGTTTACGGTCGGCCTGGGCGCGGATGGCGCGTTCAAGATTTTCGCCAACAACACGACCGATGTGGTGGTGGATGTGTCGGGTTATTACGCGCCACCAGCGGCGAATGGCTTGTTCTTCCATCCGCTGCCTGCGCCAGTGCGTTTGCTGGAAACGCGCTCTGGTCAGACTGGCTGCGTGACGCCGGGGACACCATTGATTGGCAACGCCGATTCGACGCAACCAGCGATCGGCGCCTGCACAGGCATTCCGGCAGCGGCCCGCGCGATTGTCGGTAACGCCACGACGGTCAACCCACTGGGCGGCGGCTTCTTGACCATTTTCCCGGCGGATACAGTGCGGCCGCTGGTGGCTGCTTCCAACTTCAACATGGGGCAGATTGTGAATGGGCCGTTTGCAGTAGGTTTGGCGGCGAATGGGCAATTCAAAATCTTCACGACCTCAACAACCGATCTGGTGGTGGACGTGCTGGGCTATTACAGCGCCGAAGCGACCGATGCGAACGGCGCGGGCTTGCTGCTCTCGCCACTCGCGCACCCGGTGCGCTTGTTAGAGACGCGGCCAGGGCTGCCCGTGGGCTGCTTCAAACCCGGCGTGCCGTTGACGGGTGGCGCAGAGACGGCGCAGCCAGCGCGTGGTGTCTGTGACGGCATCACGATCCCGGCCAACGCGCTCGGCGTGGTCGGCAACGCGACGGTCGTGCTGCCCAGCGGCGCGGGCTTCCTGACGCTCTGGCCGAGCACGGCAGCGCGGCCCTTGGTGGCGACGTCGAATTACAACGCGGGCGATGTCGGCAACCGCCACTTCATCGTGGGATTGGGGCAGGTGGATGGGGCGTTCAAGCTTTACACGCACGCCACCTCGCATCTGGTGATTGATTTGTCGGGCTATTTCGCGCCGTAACCTGATGGGCAATATCTGGCGCTGCCAGACCGGGTTCCAGCGGGTCAGGGTTGCAGGCTGCCGCATTAGGAGACAGGCGGCGCGGGCATGCTGAAGAGGTGCGGGGGCTGTTCAAACGATGAGTAGCAACAAGGAATAAGCAAGAACCGATAGGTCGTGCGGCCACAGCGCTGACGTTGATGGGGGCAGTTCATTGAACCGACGGCAGCGTGATTGATTTAGCATTACAGTCACGCTGCCGTGTTAGTTTTGCTTACCACTTCATCACCATTTCATCAGGCCCGCAATCGTCTGCACCACATCCGGGTCATCCGGGAAAATCACCGGCGTATCCTTCACGCGCTGGGTGCGCTCGCCTTCGCGCCGCACCAGCACTTTCACCGGGCAGCCGCAGGCGCTGTATACAAACGTGAACTCGCGCACCGTCTTATCCGGCCAAACGTCGCGCAGTTTTTGCGTCGCGCCCTTCAGGTACACATCCAGCACCGAAGCTCCGCCGCGCGTGCCGTCCAGCACCAGCGACCCGCCCGCGCCATTGTCCACATAGATATTCAATTGTTTCTGACCCGCTGGGGCGTCGCCGGGATTGCCGATGCGCGCCTGCCAAATGACCTTGCCCGTGCGTTTGAAGCGCAGAAAGCCCGTGCCCGGCTTCTCGCTGCTGACGTGCATGGAAATGTGCAGCTTGCCATCCGGCGTCGGTTCGCCATAGGCATCGAGCATGGCGAAGGTGCGCCCCGCGCCGTCATCCGGCACGTAGCCGCGTTCGATCTCTAACAGCGCCTGCGCGATGGTCGGCACCGGCTGGCCGAAATCCAACTCTTCGGTGACCATCACGGCCTGCGCGATGTTCATCTTGTTCGGCGCGGCGGGATCAGCGGTGGGCGGCGCGACCGGTGGAGCAGCGGGTTGCGCCGTATTCGTAGTGGTAATGGATGGCGCAGTGGCTGCGGGTTTCGCGGGTTTCGAGAAAGTGCGGTAAAAGATTGCGGCGGCGGCGCTCAGCATCAGAATCATCGCGCCGATGGCGAGCACTTGTTTTGAGTCGAGCGCGCTTGGCGCGGCTGTAGCCGTTGCTGGCGGCTGTTTTTTCTTCTTCGACATAGGTGGTTCGGTTGTTGTTGGATGAAAGGTGCGGCGGCCCTTTTCCCTTGCCGGAAGGCCGTTGCCGCGCCGCATCATAGCAAATCCGTTTTCAACTGAATATCTATAGGTCTCCTAAATGAGTTGTGGGACAAGATGGTATCTTGTCCCCTGCCGGGACGGGACAAGATACCATCTTGTCCCACGGCAGCGGGCGGGTCGCACGCAGTTGAAAACCGCTGTAGAGCCGTTCGACGGCCTGCACCCTTTGTTGTAATCATCCTACCGCGCCCCATCAACCGCCGGGTGAAAAGCACAGTTCGGATGACGAATAGTTTTTGCGCAGCGATCACGCAACGCACCGGTAAGACGTATCGTTTGCCGAGCGAGGCGGAATGGGAATATGCCTGCCGCGCCGGATCGAGTAGCGCATATTGCTTCGGCGACGATGAGGCGTCGTTGGACGAATATGCTTGGTACTACGCAAATGCCGGGGGGCAGACTCATCCCGTTGGACGGAAGAAGCCGAATGCCT
>JAYUCP010000037.1:0-6443 GCA_043740245.1 Acidobacteriota bacterium
TCGACAAGCGAATAGATACGCGGATGACGCGGATGTAGCGGATTTCCGCAGATTCTTTTTCGGGTTGATCCGCGCTGATCCGCTGCATCCGCGTCATCCGCGTATCTATTTCCTCTACTTTGTTGGCATTTCTTTTACGCACGGGCTTCAATTACATCACCGGCCCCACACGCCACGGCACGAATTCTTTATGCCCCAACAACTCGCTCTTCGTGCGTTCGCCCGAGGCCACGCGGCGAATCAGGTCGTAGATGCGTTGGCCGACTTGTTCGATGGTCTCTTGGCCTTCGACGATAGTGCCCGCGTTGATGTCAATGTTGTCTTCCATCGCGGCGGCGATGCGCGAATTCGAGGCGACCTTGATCACCGGCACTACCGGGAAGCCGATGCCGGAGCCGCGCCCGGTGGTGAAGACGATCATATTCGCGCCACCCGCCGCCAGCCCCGTCAGCGAGACCGGATCGTAGCCGGGCGTGTTCATCAAGCCGAAGCCTTTTTTATCAATGCGTTCGGCGTAAGCGTAAACGCCGGTCAGCGCCGTCGTGCCGCCTTTGGCCACCGCGCCCAGCGATTTTTCGGCGATGTTGGTGATGCCGCCGGCCTTGTTGCCGGGCGAAGGGTTGTCATCCCACTTCGCGCCGAAGCGTTGCAGGTAGCCCTGATACCAATTCACCACGTCAATCACTTTGCGCCCGGTCGCCTCGTCAATCGCGCGGCGCGTCAGCAAATGTTCAGCGCCCATGCATTCGGGAATTTCGGCGAGCACCGACGTTCCCCCCGAACGCACGAGCAGGTCGCTGCAATAGCCGAGCGCCGGATTGGCCGTGATGCCGGAGAACGCGTCAGAGCCGCCGCAGTTGGTGCCGAGCGTGACCTGGCCGAACGGCTGTTCAGTGCGCCGCATCGTCCGGCAATGCTTGATGAGTTCTTCGACCTGCGCGACGCCCGCTTCGATGGTTTTGCGCGTGCCGCCCGAAGATTGCATTTCCAAGCCGACGATCAGCTTGCCTTTGCGAAAGGCCTGCTGACCGAGTTGCACCGTGCCGAGATATTTCGAGATTTGATTGACCTCGCAACCGAGACTGACCATCAGCACCGCGCCTACGTTCGGATGGTAAATCATCCCGGCGATGGTGCGTTCGAGCTGCCAGGTGTCTTCGCCTTGCGAATGGCCGCAGCCTTCTTGATGCGGGATGGCGATGACGCCGTCTACGCCGTGCGTTTGCTGATTGACGTGCCGCAAGCGTTCGGCAATCTCGGCGGTCACGTGGCTCGAACAATTCGACGTGGCGATCACCGCGACATAATTGCGCGTGCCGACATCGCCGTTCTCGCGCAGGTAGCCCATGAACGTGCCCGCCTGTTCGGGCGCAAAGAATTCCGTCACCGGCGTGCGCGTGGCGAATTCGTATTCACGCCCGCTGAAATCAGGCGCGGTGTTGTGTGTGTGCACCCATTCGCCCACGGCGATGTCGCTGGTGGCTTTGGCGATGAACTCGCCATACTTGATGATGGGCGCGCCTTGCTTGATGGATTGAAGCGCGAGTTTGTGCCCGGGTGCGATGTTCTCGCGCACTTCGATTTGTTCGCCGCCGACCACGACCGTAGCGCCCGCCGCGAGGGGCAGGCGCACGACGCCGACGTTATCGGCTTCTTTCAGTTTCAGGACAGGTACGACCGCTGTCCCGTTGGTAATTGCTGTTACTGCTTCGCTAGTCTTCATAACTTTTACCGCTATTTGTTTTTCAGCCAGATGTTGCGCAATTCCAGCTTCATGGGCGCGCCAACGTGCATCTGAAAGCCCAGCAAGCCGCCCAAGGCGCGGCCCGCCGGATCGTCATCCACCGCCTGCGCCATCAGATGCCCGTTGAAAATGTGCGTGAGCACATTGCCGTGCGCGATGATGTGCACCTGATTCCAATCGTTCGTTTTGATCAACGCCTTGAGATTATCGCCGCTGTTCAAGTTGGCGACGATACGTTTTTTTCCACCGGGCGCGATCTGTGTCATCTGCCCACGCATCGCCATAAAGCCGCGCCCGCGCTCTTCGTAAAGCTGCCCGGTGAATTGGTTGGCGAAATCAATGTCGGCCTGATAGCCCTTGAGCACCCACTTGCCCACGTCGGGCAATTCGACGCTGCGATACTGCACGCCGCTGTTGGTCGAGTTCATCTTGTACTCAACTTTCAACTCGAAATCCTTGGGCTGCCCGCCGCGCCAGATCAAAAAGGTGTTCACCTTGACCGGCTTTTCCGCCGTGCTCTCACCGATGATGGTTTCGTTTTCGACGCGCCAGAACTGGGGATCGCCGTCCCAGCCCTTCAGCGTTTTGCCATCAAAGATGGCGTCAAAGCCGGTGTGCTCATCCATTGCCAAAGCATCAATGCCTGGCCCGCGCCCTTGCCCGCCACCGGGGCCGCGCGGCGGGCCGCCTTGTCCGCCTGGCGGTGGCGGGCCTTGCTGAGCGGCCGTGATCGAAAACGTTATCAGCGCAGCCGCCAATAGAGCGGCCGAAAGTGCAACGAGTTTTTTCATTTGGTTCTCCACGTTTGTTCAATTTTGGTTGGGGAAAGAAAATCAAAAGGCAAAGGGCAAAGGGCAAAAATCAAAAGGGCGGCACTTTTCTTTTTAGATAAGACAATGCTGTGTTCAGCTTTTACTTTTGCCTTTTGATTTTTGCCTTTTGCCTTTTGATTTATTCTCCCACCCGCTCCCACTGCCGCGTCCGCGCCGATTTCAACACCGCATCCGTCACCAAATCCGTCGCCAAACCATCCCGAAACGTCGGCGCGCATTCTTTGCCCTCGCCCAGCGCCTGCAAGAAGTCGGCGAACTGATGCGTGAAGGTGTGTTCATAGCCGATCTGCAAACCCGGCACCCACCAATGCTTCATATACGGCTGATCGCCGTCCGAAACGTGCACATTGCGCCAGCCGCGCACGATGCTTTGATCGCTGTGATCGAAGTACTGAATACGATGCAAGTCGTGCAAATCCCAAAACGCCGAACAATGTTCGCCGTTGATTTCGAGCGTATAAAGCGCCTTGTGCCCGCGCGCATACCGCGTCGCTTCAAACGTAGCCAGCGAGCCATTCTCAAAGCGGCACAGAAACAAGCTGGCGTCGTCAATGCCGACGGGTTCGACCTTGCCGGTCAGATTGTGCTGGCGCTCCTTGATGAAGGTTTCGGTCACCGCTGTGACTTCGGTAATCGGGCCATTCAGCCACATTGCCGTGTCAATGTTGTGCGCCAGCAAATCGCCGGTCACGCCGCTGCCCGCCACGGCGACATCCAACCGCCACAAGCCTTCGCCGCCTTGCGGCAAGTCCTGCGAGATCGTCCAGTCCTGCAAAAACTTCGCGCGGTAATGAAAGATGCGCCCGAAGCGGCCATCATCCAGCAACTGTTTGATCAACGTCACCGCCGGCACGCGGCGGTAGTTGTACCAAACCATGTTCGGTACCTTGGCGGCTTCGACCGCGTCAACCATCGTGCGCGCTTCGGCAGCCGTGCGGCCCAACGGCTTTTCGCACATCACGATTTTGCCCGCCTGGGCGGCGGCGATGGCGATCTCGGCGTGCGTATCGTTGGGGCTGGCGATGTCAATCAGGTCAATGTCGGCGCGCTCCACCAGCTTGCGCCAATCCGTCTCGACCGATTCGTAGCCCCAGTTCGCCGCGAAGGCCTGCGCGCGTTCGGGATTGCGGGCGCAGACGGCTTTGAGCTTGACCTGATAGGGCAGGTCAAAAAAACGTCCGGCTTGCAGGAAGGCGTTGGAATGCGCGCGGCCCATGAAGCCGTAGCCAATCAATCCGACGTTCAGTTGTTTTTTGCTCATAGCTCTTTGGGTTGTTGTTTAGATAGATAGCAAAGCGAGGTAAACGTGTCGTATTTACCGCCTAACTCACAGCAACGGCGGATTCAATCACCTGCGCAATTTGGCGAATCGTAGCAAGACTGGCGGAAGCATACTCTGACGATTCATATCGTTGAATCTGCTGTCGCTTGAGGCCGAGCTTTTCCGCCAAAGCTTCCTGAGTAAGTCCAGCCGCAATGCGAGCGCGCACCAGCTTTTGCGGCAATCGCTCAATTTCATTCAGACTGATGCGTACGCGCCCTGAACGCAATCGTTCATATTCGCGCAATTCGCGTCGCAACGTAGCCAACTGACTGGCAATGCCTTCTTTTTCGGCTTGAATCAAACGCGGATGCGCGCCCGGATGCGCCTTCGGGCTTTCGTCGAACTGTTTCAACGCCTCAGTAAATTTATTCGCGGCGGCTTTAGTAATGCGATACTCACGTTCATTGGCGATCATAACGGCTCCTCGCTCAATCGAATTCCGATGATTCCCTTGCGTTGATTGCGGCGGTCTCGTTGGAAGAAATCGAGATACAAACGCTCAGCCGTCGCGGGTGATTGGGCGATAAACAACTCACCGCCATATTTCTCTTTCTGCGCGGCGCGTTCCTGACTGAAGTCCATCAACACCGGATCGAGCTTTTCCGGTATTACGCCGACCTTGCTCCAACAACCATCGAAATCCGCGGGTTCGAGTTTGTCAGTAACAAAGCTGCCATCGAGATAAAACTCGCGACAACCAGCTTGTTGCAGGTTCTGAAGCGCACGCTTGAGTCCTTCCAACAAAGCCAAGCGTGAGGCATTACCGCCAAAGCGTTCGACGACTTCTCCCCAAGCCACCCAATGAACGCCGGGCGGCAACGTCCCGTTTCGTCTGAAAGGTGGAATCATCACTCAAATTCTCAACGCAACAATATCATTGCCTTATTGAAAGAGACAATGACGCCTAATTCCACCCGTGCGCATCCCGCACCGCAATCATCGTCGCCAGAATGTTATTCCACGTTTGCGGATCGGTCATCGTTTCGTTCGTGAACATGCAGCCGTCCCAGTTGATGTGCTGCGTGCTCTTGGTGACCGCGCCGATGTCATCGCGCAGCCAGAGCCCGGCGGCGCGCACGATGTCCAGCTTGCCGTTGGGATCGTTGGGCAGGCAGTGGCGGCCCGTCTTGTCGTGCGAGCCCGAGCCCTTAACCGTGGCGTCGTTTTGGGCAACGTGAAAGTCTTTCACCCAAGGACGCAACACGCTGGTCATCTTGCCGAGCGCTTCATACAGCACTTCCTTGTCCGCCCAGTCGTAACCTTCCGGCAGCAGGTTGTCGCCGGGTGAGTTATAGCCGAGCGTGAAGAGCAGCGTATGCGCCATGTCGGCTTGAATGCCGAGCGTTTGCGGGCGGTCAACTTGTTCGAGCAGTTCATTCAAATGCCGCCAGCTATGCATGCCGCCCCAGCAGATTTCGCCTTCGGCGGCGAGGCGTTCGCCGTAGCTTTCGGCAATGTCACAGGCGTCGCGGAAGGTGTCAGCGATCTGCTTGGTGTTGCCCACTGGATCGGCATCCCAATCCGCCGGGCTGCACGAGGAATCAATGCGGATGACGCCGTATTTGCGAATGCCGAGGTCGTTGAGCTTCCGGGCAATCACGCAGGATTTTTCAATCTGGGTCAGGAACGCTTTGCGCTCTTCTGCGGAACCCATCGCTGAACCGCCGCCAGTCGGCCCCCAGACGGGCGCGACAAGCGAGCCGATGACCAGACCGCGCGTGGCGACTTGCTCGGCCAGTTCATTCAGTTGGTCATCGGTCGAATCAATGTCGGTGTGCGGCAGCGACAGGAAGATGTCTACGCCGTCGAAGCGCTGGCCGTTGACTTCGGCGGCGGCGGTCATGTCGAGCATCTTCTCGAATTCGATGACGGGTTCGGCATCGGGGCCGCCTTTGCCGACGAGGCCGGGCCAGGTGGCGTTGTGCAATTTGGGAAATTGGTTTTTGGTTTCAGTGCTCATTGGGTTCATCCTCAGAAATATCTGCCGCAGATGAACGCAGAGATGCGCAGACCGACGTCTCTCTGCGTTTATCTGCGGCTAAAGTTTTGCCTTGTCACTTCTTGCTCAAGGCTTGGGCAATCGCCGCTTCTGCCAATGGCGTCATCACCGCATAGCCCGCGTCATTCGGCAGCACGCCGTCATCGGTCAATTCCTTTTTCAGATTGCGGCCTTCAGCCATGGCCGAATAATAATCCAGATACACCGCACCGCTCTCCGCCGCATATTCTTTCAGCCAGCCGTTCAGGCCGATGATCTTGCCGAAGGGGCGCAGCAGTGATTGTTTCTGATAGCAATCGCAAATCGGCGTCAGCGAAGCCAGCACGACGCGGATGTGATTCGCCTGTGCCAGTTCGACGATGGACATCACGTTTTCGGCGAACATGGCCTGCGTGATCGGGCCGGTGTAACTGGCGAGGTCGTTCGTGCCCGCGAGCAGCACGACGACTTTGGGTTTGAGCTTGATGACATCCTGCCGGAAACGCACCAGCATCTGCGGCGTCGTCTGGCGGCTGATGCCGCGATTGAAATAGGGCTTGCCGG
>JAYUCP010000038.1:0-2640 GCA_043740245.1 Acidobacteriota bacterium
GCGACGGCGCGTCGTTCGTCACGGGCACGGCAATTGATGTGGATGGCGGGTTGCTGGCATTGGTCGGCGGCGCGCCTAAAACCGATTCGATTCGTTGATTCATTGAGAGGGAAATTCTGATGAAAGTTCTGCTTGGAATGTTTGCGTTGTTGCTGGCCGCTTGCGGCAGCAGCAAGGCACAGCAAAATACCGAAGTGCCGCCGATTCGCAACTTCCTGCGCGTCAACGCGGATTATTGCACCGGCGGGCAACCGCGCTTGGAGCACCTGGAAAAGCTCAAAGCCGACGGCGTCAAGGCCATCATCAACTTGCGGCCAGCGGGCGAGCACCGCGCGGCTGAGGAAGAGGCCAAGGCGAAAGAGTTGGGGCTGCGCTACATCAACATCCCGGTCGTGTATGCCGAACCGAAGGACGCCGACGCGGATGAATTCTTGAAGGTCACGGATGATCCGGCCAATCGCCCGGCCTTTATTCACTGCGCGGCGGGGATTCGCGTCGGCGCGTTCTGGCTGATTCGCCGCGTCGTGCGCGACGGCTGGACGTTCGAGAAAGCCGAAGAAGAGGCGGCCAAAGTCGGCCTCGTCAACGCGCCGCATTTGACCGAGTTCGCGCGCAAATACATTGCGAGTCATCCACTCAAACAAGAGGCCAAACCAAAAGGAAAAGCGATGAACAACAAACCTGCGAAAGAGACCGTCACGCTGGGCGGCGGCTGTTTCTGGTGCACCGAAGCGGTCTTCACGGAGTTGCGCGGCGTGGATAAAGTGCTCTCCGGTTATGCGGGCGGCCACGTCAACAATCCGAGTTACAAAGAAGTCTGCACCGGCACGACCGGCCACGCCGAGGTTATTCAATTCACCTACGACCCCGCGCAGATTACCTTCAAGGAATTGCTCGAAGTCTTCTTCACCGTGCACGACCCGACGACGCTGAACCGGCAGGGCGCGGACGTGGGCACGCAATATCGTTCGGCAATTTTCTATCACACGCCCGAACAGAAGGCCGTCGCCGAACAAGTGATCAAAGAGATCAATGCCGCGAAAATCTGGGACGCGCCCATCGTCACCGAGGTCACGCACTTCGCCAAGTTTTTCGAGGCCGAGGATTATCATCAGGACTACTTCGCGCTGAACCCGGAGCAGGGTTATTGCCGCGTGGTCATCGCGCCAAAGGTGAACAAGTTCCGCAAGCAGTTCATCGGTAAGCTGAAGAAGCAACCCGCGCATTGAACAAGCGTGCAACCGTGTCAATAGCCCGCGCCTAAGCAAGGGCTCGCGTCATCGTTGGCGAAACAGTCTTACAGTCAAGCCTGAGCCCTTGCTTACGCGCGGGCTACTGACACGGCACAAGGAGTCCACGACATGAATTTCGAACTGACCGAAGAGCACCAACAGGTGAAACGCAGCGTGCGCGAATTTGCCGAAGCCGAGATTCGCCCGCACGTGATGGAATGGGATGAGGCGCAACACTTCCCCCGCGAACTTTTCGGCAAGCTCGGCGCGCTGGGGCTGACCGGCGTGCTCTTTCCCGAAGAGTACGGCGGCGCGGGGATGGGCTATGCCGAATACGTCATCGTCATCGAAGAGATCGCGCGCGTCTGCGTCGCCATCGGCCTGTCGCTGGCCGCGCACAATTCACTCTGCTCCAACCACATCTATCGTTACGGCAATGAATCCCAGCGGCAAAAATATCTGACCCCACTGGCGAAAGGCGAAAAGCTGGGCGCGTGGGGCTTGACCGAACCCGGCTCCGGTTCGGATGCGTCGGGGATGAAAACCACGGCGGTCAAAGAGGGCAACGAATGGGTCATCAACGGCGCCAAAAATTTCATCACGCACGGCATCTCCGGCGATGTGTGCGTAGTGCTGGCCTTCACCAACCGCCAGATGCGTTCGCGCGGCATCTCGGCGTTTATCGTCGAACGCGGCACGCCCGGTTTTTCGGCGGGCAAAAAGGAAAACAAGCTGGGTTGCCGCGCGTCGGAAACGGCAAGCCTCATCTTTGAAGACTGCCGGATACCGGCAGCGAATCTGTTGGGCGAACCGGGCCGCGGTTTCGTCAACGCGATGCAGGTGCTGGATGGCGGGCGCATCTCGATTGCCGCGCTGGCGCTGGGCATTGCACAAGGCGCTTATGAAGCGGCCTTGAAATACGCACAAGAGCGCAAACAATTCGGCCAGGCGATCTTCGATTTCCAGGGCATCCAATTCAAGCTGGCCGATATGGCGACGCAGCTTGACGCCGCGCGGCTGTTGACGCTGCGCGCGGCGTGGCTGAAAGACCAAAAACTTCAGACCACCAAAGAGTCGGCGATGGCGAAGCTCTACGCCTCCGAAATGGCCGTCAGGGTTTGCGAAGAGTCCATTCAGATTCATGGCGGCTATGGCTACACCAAAGATTACCCGCCCGAAAAACATTGGCGCGACGCCAAGCTTTGCACCATCGGCGAAGGCACGAGCGAGGTGCAACGGCTGGTGATTGCGCGGCAACTCGTCGCGGCTTAAGGCCGCCTTACGACATACGAAGGAGCACAGGTACGCTTAGGAACGGACTGGAAATAACGCTGCCAAATCAACCACGGGGAGCACGGGAAACACGGGGAACACGGGGAAGAACAACCACAATTGACTGGCTTTCCCC
>JAYUCP010000039.1:0-16103 GCA_043740245.1 Acidobacteriota bacterium
CAGTAGCCCGACTGTGAGGGAGGGCAGGCGTCCAATTGGCTCATTGGGTTGGCCCGCAAGCCTGCCCTCCCGCACGGTCGGGCTACTGACACGGCGCAACGACGCGCAACGCCTGCGGCACATTTTCAAAGCGCATCGGCAGATGGCCGACGACTTCGCCATCCAATTGCACCAGCGCGGCGTCGTTGGAATTGGCGCTGATGGATTGCGCCGCCTCGTAAGTCACGCCGCTCGCATGAATATGACGGCCCGCCGTGCTCAGCAGCGCGTAGCCCAGATAGGCCAGGCGGCTTTGCGAATTGAACAGACAGACCTTGAAACGGTCATCGGTCAAGCGCGCATCCGGCGTCAGCGAAAAGAGCGCCGCGTAATTGGCCGCGTTCGAGATCACGGCAAAGGTGCTCGGGTGGCGCTGGCCGTTAAAGGTGATTGAGAACGGCGTCAGCGGCAGCCGCGCCAGAAATTCCAATCCGGCGGCCAGATAGGCGCCCGTGCCGAGCCGCTTTTTCAATTTCAAATCCACGTTCTGCACAATCGTCGCGTCCAGCCCGATGCCGGCCATCACCAGGAAGTATCGTTGCCAATCACCATCGGCTTTTCCATTCGGCTTGAGCGCTTTGCCGACGCTGATCTCGCGCACTTGTTGTTGGGCGATGAGCGCAGCCAGCGCGACAGGATCGCCGGGTATGCGCAATTCTTTTGCCAACACATTCGCCGTACCACCGGGCCAGATGGCGAGTGCGGTCTCAGTGCCAATCAGGGCTTGGGCGGCTTCGTTGATGGTGCCGTCGCCACCGCACACCAGCACACAATCGGCCTGGGCGCGGACGGCCGCGCGCGCAAGTTCGGTGGCGTGGTGCGCGCGTTTCGTTGGCGCGAGCGTGACGATCAGGTGCTGCGTTTCGAGCGCGTTCACCAGGCGGTGAATGATTTGCGGGTCGCGGCGCAGCGCGCCCGCCGTCGGGTTGTAAATCAGGGTAATGCGTTCAAGCTGTTTCATCGTTTCTGAAATCCACGGGTAACCAATTCCCCAGGGGTAGCCACAGTAGTGCAATTGAAATGCCAGCTTCTGACTGGCCCTAAGTCGAGCATTCTTGTGGTTGTGGTTGGGTGGAAGCAAATGGCGGCGGCGGATTTGGCCGACAGGCGACAGGTTTGGCTGGCACGAATGCGGAATGCGGAATGCGGAATGGATTGAGTTGGCGTAATCGCTTGAATTTGAAATTTGAAATTGGAGATTCCGCATTCCGCATTCCACATTCAAACCGGTGTGCGGGGCGCTTTGCCAGTCAGCACGTCAATCGTGTTCTCGACTGCCAGCAGCGCCATCGCGGTGCGCGTTTCGCGTGTGGCGCTGCCGATGTGTGGGAGCAACACGACGTTGGGCATGGGCAAGAGGGCCGGATGGATGGTGGGTTCGTGCTCGTAAACATCCAGGCCCGCGCCTGCCAGATGGCCGGATTGTAAGGCGGCGGCGAGGGCGGCTTCGTCTACGATGGGGCCGCGCGCGGTGTTGATCAGAAAGGCGCCGGGTTTCATCTGGGCGAAAGCTGCGGCATCGAGCAGGTGTTTGGTCGTCGCGGCCAGCGGCGTGTGCAGGGTGATGATGTCGGCTTGGTGCAGCAGTTGATTGAAGCTGGCGCGGCGCGGGGCAAAGCTATCCGAACGCCACTTGGGTGTGCTGTGCGGCGGGGCGGCCAGCCGCGCGTGCGTGGGGTCGTCCCGATAGGCGATCTCGTCGCTGCCGCAATAGATGACTTGCATGCCGAACCCGACGGCGCGGCGTCCCACCGCCTTGCCGATGCGGCCAAAGCCGATGACGCCCAGCGTTTCGCCGGTCAGTCCCGTGCCGAGCAGCATGTCCAAATCCCAACCATCGAATTTGCCCGCGCGCGTGAATTGATCGGCTTCGACGATACGGCGCGTGACGGCCAGGATCAGCGCCCAGGTCAAATCCGCCGTCGCATCGGTCAGCACATCCGGCGTATTGGTGACGAGCAGGCCGCGCTGTTTGGCGTAAGCAATATCAATGTTGTTGTAGCCGACCGCGACATTGGCGATGACGCGCAATTGGCGGCCCGCTTCGATGACGGCGCGGTCAATGGTGTCGGTGAGCAGACAGATCAACCCTTCAACATCCTGGACACCGGCCAGCAAGTCTGCGCGGCTCAGCACACCGGCTTCCGCGCCGATGCGGTATTCACAAGCCTGGCTCAGACGCGCGAGCGCCGGTTCGGGCAGGCGACGAGTCACGAATACGTGGGGTTTCATAGCGGGCGGCACTTTAACATTGAAATGCGGTAGCCGGTAGCCGGTTGTCGGTAGTCGGTAGTCGGCTGAGGAGGCAAGCGGCTTTTGATAGAAAAGAAAGACCGGCTACCGGCTACCGACTACCGACTACTGATGGGGTATACTCTCCGGCACAATGGCAAATTCGATCAGCAATTGGTTGACCCTGCATCGCGGGCGGATTTTGCAGACGCTGTCAATGACGGTGCTGTTGGCGATTATCGGCGTGATTGTCGTCGCGTTTGTGCGCGGCGTGCGTAAACCGGCGCCGCCACAGCCCAAACTCGAAGCGCCGATTCTGGGCGCGCAGGTGGTTTCGGTGAGCGAAGGTTATGATTACGTGGTGACCGAGAACGGCAGGCCCGCCTATCGTGTGAAAGCGGCGCGCGATACGGCCTATTCGGATGGGCGACACGAATTGGAACAGTTGACGCTGATCGCATACGCCACCGATGGCAAAGAGAAAGCGCAGATCGTGGCGGAGCACGGCGTTTACCGGCAGCAGGAAGGCGAGGCCCAGTTCGCCGGGCACGTCAAGCTGACCGATGCCGAGGGGCTGGAAGTCACCAGCGAGAAACTCAATTACAACCAGGTCAAACAGGTCGCGGCCACCGATGTGGCGGTACAATTCAAACGCGGCGACATGAGCGGTTCGTCCAACGGCGCGGTCTTTTATGCCCAGACCAAAGTGATTGACCTCAGCAAAGACGCCCATCTCGTCAAAGAACACACCGAGAAAGGGAAGGGCGGGCCGCCGGTCGAAGTGCGCGGCGGTTGGGGCGGCTATGACGGCGTGAAGGGCTTGATCCGCTTTGAAGGCGCGGTCGTCGTGACGCAGGGCGCGCAGGAAGGGCGCGCCGATGCGATGAATGGCTTCTTTGACGCGGCGACCAAGAAAAAACTGGAGCGCATCGAACTGCGCGGTAATGCGTTTTTGAAAGACGCGCGCAAGGGCAAGCTGGCCGAAGCGCAGGCGCGCGACATTGATTTCTTTTTTGACGGCGAACAGCAACTGACGCGGGCGGTGGCCGTGGGCGCGGCCAAAGCGCGTTCGCTCGAACCGGATGCGCCGCGCGAATTGAGCGCCGAACGCGTCGAGGCGTTGTATGCGCCTTCGCCGCAAGGCAGCAACTTGCAATCCACAACTACTCAGGGACGCACGGTGTTGAAGCTGGTCGAAGTGAATGCCAAGCAACCGGTCAAGAGCGCCGAGCGCGTCTTGGAGGCCGATGCCGTGCAGACGACCTTTTCCGCCGACGGCAAGTTTTTGCAGCGCGCCGAAGCCAATGGCAACGCAGTGCTGACGATCACGCCGTTGCAATTGACGCCGAAATCCGAACGGCAAACGTTGCGCGCGGCCAAATTCAACGCGGACTATTTCGAGACCGGCAATGCCATCAAGACGTTTGTAGCCGAAGGCAATGCCGTCGCCGAGTTCGAGCCGTTGCAACCTGCGCCCAGCAATACAAAAGACAATCCTAAAGACAAAGGCAAAACCGGCGCGCGCACCAAACGCACGTTGACGGGCCAGAAGCTGACCGCCAATTTGCAGCAACAGGCGCAGGAGATCACCGATCTGACCGCCGAGGGCGAGGTCAAATACAGCGACGGCGACCGCAACATGACGGCGGCGCGCGGCGTTTACGAAGCGGCCACGCAAACCGTCGCCTTGCGCGGCAAGCCGTTGTTGTGGGACGCGAGCGCGCGCACCAACGCCGATGAAATTGACGCGAATCTGGACACGGGCGAGAGTCAGGCGCGCGGGCGTGTGCGCACGACCTATTACAGCCGCGAGACGACGGGCGGCGCGGTGCCGTTCAACAAAAAGAGCAAAGCGCCCGTGACCATCGCCGCCGACAGCGCCGTGGTGCGGCATCGCGAAGGTGCGGCGCGCTATCTGGGCAATGCGCGCGCCTGGCAGGACGATGATTTCGTGCGCGGCGACAACATGGAACTCGACAAGGGCGAACGCACGCTGCACGCCTGGGGCAATGTGCAATCGGCGTTTTATGGCATGGAGCGCGAGGTCGAAAAAGGCAAGAAGGAAGTCGTGCCCGTCTTCGTCAGCGCCGAGAAACTGGATTACACCGACGCCAATCGCACGGCGCATTACGAAGGCAAGGTCAAAATCCGCCAGGGCAGCGATCAGATTGACGCCGCCGTGGCCGATGCGCTGCTGGATCAAGAGAACAAATTGTCCAAAATGACGGCCACGCGCGAGGTCGTGTTGACGCAACCGCAGCGGCGCGGGACGGGCGATTTGCTGGTTTATACGGCGGCGGATGACGCGGCGGTGTTGACCGGCAACCTCGCGCAAGTCGAAGACCACGAGCGCGAGGTCACGACAAAAAGCGCCCGATTGACGCTACATTTACGCGATGCTAGGATTGAAGCCGATGATGCAAGCGGCACGAAACGCGTGAAAACAACCCATCGAATACAGCGTTAAACAGGCATTGAACAGGTGATAAACAGGGCGTCAGGCCACTTTCCCACCCGCAAAAAATCCGAGGTGCTTATGGACGGCAAACAAGACAGCAATACCGGTTTGGTTGAGGCAAAGGGCGCGTCGCGGCGTGAATGGCGGCATGACCTCGGCTTGATCCTGGCGTTTATGGCGGTGCTTTGGCTTTCATTGTTGAGCCGCGCGTGGGTAGACGTGGACCCGGATTTTTCCGGACGGCGGTTTTTGACCATCAGCTTGTTGTTGGCGGCGGCGGCAGGCGGGTTGCTGTTGCTGTTTATGCGCCTCTTGCGGCGCAAGTCCGTCGTCGTTGACGCGCTGACCGAGCAAGTCACGGCGGCGTATTTGAGCGCGCTTGATAAAAGCCCGTTTAACCCTGCGCAGTCCAAGCGGCAAACGAAGGAGACCTAATGCCCGACCTTCAGCCCGGCAACCTCAATCAGGAAACGGCTTTGATGTTGCAGCGGATCATTGAAGAAGCGGATGGGAATTTGGCGGGCCTGAATCCGCTCCCGTTTTCGCCGGCGGCCTTTGAGCGCTTGCGGAGCAAAATCAAAGAGTACGCCGGGCAAATCATTGCCGAGTCAATCAAAGTCTCCAAACGTTACCAGGCGGATGCGGTGTCGGTTTCTGATGTCGAGCAGGCCAGCAGACATTTGGTCGCCGCCAGTTCTCACAAGTTTTACAAACACTTGGGGACCTTCGGCGGGCTGGCTTGTGGCGCAGGGCTGTCTAATGCGCTGGCGATGGTCACGACCAATCAATTCAATGCCACGGGCGTCATTCTGTCAGTGGTTTTATCCGCGGTCGGAGCCTTTTCGGTGGCGCTGCATGCCGCCAAAGAATAAGCACCGCGAAGCTGCAGGCAGCGCAGGAGAGAGGTTAGCGATTTGTTTTTCAGGTTGTTTAGAGCGGCGCAGGTGAACGAAACCAGCAGCGCTAATTCGGTTCAATCCAACGGCCTCGCTGGCGGCCTCATCGGTCATAACACGGTTTCACTCACCAACGCCCTGATCGCTGAAAACCTGCGCAAAGTCTATCGCGGCCGCGCGGTCGTCAATAACGT
This sequence comes from Acidobacteriota bacterium, assembly GCA_043740245.1. Lineage (GTDB taxonomy): Bacteria > Acidobacteriota > Blastocatellia > RBC074 > RBC074 > JACPYM01. The sequence goes on from JAYUCP010000039.1 coordinate 5,820, forward strand.
TTCCATCGCGGTGCGGCCCGGCGAGATCGTCGGGCTGTTAGGCCCGAATGGCGCGGGCAAGACGACGACGTTTTATATGATCGTCGGGTTAGAGCGCCCCGACGCCGGACGAATTCTGCTGGGCGAGCGCGACATCACGCGGCTGCCGATGTATAAACGTTCGCGCGCCGGGATGGGCTACTTGCCGCAGGAACCATCGGTCTTTCGCAAACTGACGGTCGAACAGAACATTCTGGCGATCCTGCAATACGTCAAAATGACGAATGAGGAACGGCAGGCGCGCTTGGAAGAGTTGATCGAAGAGTTCCATTTGAGCCCCGTGCGGCGCAGCAAAGGTTATGTGCTTTCGGGCGGTGAACGGCGGCGCACCGAAATCGCGCGCAGCCTGACCACCAATCCGAAGATCATGCTGATGGATGAACCCTTCGCGGGCATTGACCCGATTGCGGTTGACGATTTGCAACAGCAGGTGCTGCGCTTGCGCGACAAAGGCATCGGCGTGCTGATTACCGATCACAATGTGCGCGAGACGCTTTCGATTGTGGATCGCGCCTACATCATCAGCGACGGCCAAATCTTCCGCGCGGGTTCGCCGCAGGAATTGACCGAAGACGCCGAAGTGCGGCGGGTTTATCTTGGTGAGAAATTCCGATTGTGAGCAGTAGTCGGTAATCAGTAGTCAGTAACCGGCACGAACAACTGCAAACGGGCAACTGAAAACTGACCGACTACCGACTACCGACTACCGACTACCGACTACCGACTACCGACTACCGACTACCGACTACCGACTACCGACTACCGACTACCGACTACCGACTTATGTCCTTCAAACCAACGCTTTCAACTCATCTTGCGCAACGATTGGTGCTGACGCCGCAATTGCGTCAGCGCATCGAGATGTTGCAGATGACCAAGCTTGAGTTGAGCGAGTTGGTTACCCAACAGATGGTCGAAAATCCGGTGCTGGAAGAACTCGCACCGGATGAAGTGTATGTCTCGCCCGATCTGGCCAACATGGATTTCAGCGATTCGCCGTCCGGCCAAAACGGCGCTGCGAACGGCACGGGCGAAATGCCCGCCACCAGGGCTGAGCACGTTTATGAAGCCGCCCAATTCGATACGCGGCAGGGCGAGAGCAGTTACGAGGCTTCGGCGGAATATGGCGAATATGGCGAACGGGAAAGCTTTGGCGAAGGCGCTGCGCCTGCGGGCGAAGCGTTCACCGAGCGTGCGGCAGAAACCTCGATTGAAACGGGGGGTGAAACGAATGAGCCTGAGATCGGCCAGCGCGATGCCTTTGACGAAATTGATTTCGGCTCGACCTTTGAAGAGTACCTAGACCCTGGCTACCGCACGCGCGAGACCGAGGTCAAAGAGACGCCCTCCTTCGAGCAATTCCTCAAAACCGAAGACCGCCTCTACGATTACCTGATGTGGCAGTTGCGGCTGACGATCATGCCCAACGACGCAGTGCGCGACGCCGCCGAAGCCATCATCGGCAACCTGAACGAAGACGGCTTCGTTGACGGCTCGCTCGAAGAAATCGCCGCCTCCGGCCCGTGGGCGCTTGCGGTGATAGCGCAAGCGTTGGACATCATTCAGCAATTCGACCCGACCGGCGTGGGCGCGCGCGATTTGCGCGAATGCCTGTTGCTGCAACTCAAAGCGCATGGCTATGGCGACCGGCTGGCTTGCCGCATGATCCGCGAGCACTTCCACGAACTGCAAAACCACAAACTGCCCGAAGTCGCGCGCAAACTCGGCGTGCCCGTCGAAGCCGTCACGACGGAACTCAAACTCATTCGCCAACTCGAACCGAAGCCGGGCCGCCGTTACGCGCCGCCCGAAACGCAATACATCGCGCCCGAGGTTTATATCGAAAAGATTGATGACGAATACGTGATTCGCTTCAACGACGACGGGCTGCCGCAATTGCGCATCAATCGCCAATACCGCCAGATGCTCGAAAACAAAGACACCACCAAAGAGACGCGCGACTATATTAAAGACAAGTTCCGTTCGGCGGTGGATTTGCTCAAGAACATTGAGCATCGCAAACAGACGATTTATAAAGTCTGCGAGCGCATCGTCGAGCGCCAGCGCGAATTCCTGGACAAGGGCGTCGAATGTATCAAGCCGATGATGCTCAAGGATATTTCCGAAGACATCGGGATGCACCTCTCGACCGTCTCGCGCGTGGTCAACGGCAAGTGGGCGCACACGCCGCAGGGCGTCATCGAATTGCGGCGCTTTTTTACCGAGGGCATGACCAACGACGACGGCGAAGAAGTCTCGACCCGCATCATCAAGCTCAGAATCAAAAAGATGATCGAAGCCGAAGACGCGCGCAATCCGCTCACCGATGACCAGATCGCGGCCGTGCTGGCGGGCGAAGGGCAAAAGCTTTCGCGCCGCACGGTGGCCAAGTACCGCGACCAGATGAAAATCGCCGGTTCGCGCGAACGCAAACAGGTCGTTTAAGGCGGGACAGAAAAAAATTGCGCCTGCGGCAAAAAAAAGTTGAGGAAAGAGTACGAAGAAGTTGCCTGACTCATATCTTAGTGCTATCTTGCCCGCGCACTTTCACTAAAGCGTCTTCACATTCGCTGGGCAAGTAAGGCTAACAAGGGCGATTCCAAGCTGTAACATTGAACAATTAGCACGTATCGTGCCCGGTTTTAGTGGAAGTTATGAACCTCTTCGGTTCCAAAACAATAAGCACAAGTTCTGTAAGCACTCAAAACTGAATAAGCAGCGGCAGGCTGTTGCGCGGCAGGCTGCTGAACCATCAAATCAATTGACACTCCTAAGGAGAGTTTCGATGCGAACTACACACACATTCACAGCAGCGCGTGCGCTCATGATCAGCGGCGCACTTCTCATCGTTGCCAGCCTAGTCTTTGCTTTCGCTCCGTTGAGTCAGGTGGCCGCCGCACGGCAGGCCCTGGCAGCGCGGGCCAATGCCAACCCCACAATCGGAAAAATTCTTTCCCTCGCACCCGCGCCCATCCGGCGCGCGCTTTCCACGAACAACACAGTTGCTCGCACGGCGGCTCCGGTCGTCAGTGCGGCTTCAGCGGCCGCCGCAATGTTTGCCCCGTATTCGGTTGTCAAGACCGCCAACCCGATTGACGGGGCGACGGTCGGCCAGGGCAACACGATCACTTATACCGTCACCATTACCAACAATGGCACTACGGACACTACTGTCGCCGGCGGCTTTATCCGCTTTTCGGATCCACAGCCGCCCAACGTGGTCTTCTCAGGCGCCACGGTTGTGTCTCAAACCGGCGGCGGCACGCCGTGGCTTTGTTCCATCATTCCTCCTGCCGGCGGGAATCTGGCTTGCCAAGCTGGTGCTTTTGCCGGAGGGGATACCTTTCTCGCTGCCGAACAGGTAGTGTTACGGGTCACGGCGACCGTCAACAACAACACTCCCGCCGGCACCATCATCAGCAATTCCGGCACCTTCGAATTTCAGGATGACGCGATTGGGCCGCAGAATGTGATCCAGAATTCCAACACCACGAATCACTTCGTTAGCACGGCGGTGGACCTGGCGATCTCGAAGTTCAGCCAGACCGCCCAACCGCTCCAGGACGCGCCGCAGAACAGCGTGCTGGCGGGCGGCAATTCCGTCACCTTGACCAGCGTCAACGATGTCGGAAACGAAGGGCGCGGCAACATCAGCTACGTCCTGAATATCTCGAACCTGAGCGGCAATAACGCCGTCAACACGACGATTGAAGACACCGTTCCGGCCGGCCCCGGTCAATTGACCAATGCGCCGCCGTTGCCGAATGGCGTGGCGGGATTGGTTCCCGGCCCACCCGTTTCGGGGCCGATCATTCCCGGTTTCCCGGCCGTGACCAGCATCTCGATCAATGGCGGCGGCTCGGCGACGCAATTCCGCTTCAATTGCGCTGGCTTTGGCATTGGGCTGACCTTCACCTGCACGCCGGCTGACAACACGGCGATCAACGGAACCTTCGGGCCGGGTGTGCTGCCGGCGGGCTTCCGTGGGCGCATTGCTTATCGTTTGCGCATTGACCCGGATGCGGTCGCGGGCAACATCGTCAGCAATCAGGCGCGCATCACCACCAATGGCGCGGTTGACATCAACGCCGGCAACAACACCTCGCTGCCGGCGCAGAACGTCATCTACACCCGCGTTGACTTAGGGATCACCAAGGCCACCTCGAATCCGACCCCGACCGCTGGCGGCGCGGCATTCGCCTACACTTTGGTTGTCAGAAACGAAAACACGCCCAACGGCTCGTCCGATGCGCGCAACGTCCTTGTGACCGATCCGCTGCCTCCGGGCATCATCTTCCAGAACGTGTCGGTCGTGAATAACCCGTCCGTTCCGGGATTCGGATTGACTTGCACTGGGCCGGCGGTCGGCACGAACGGCGTGGTTACCTGCACGGGCACGTTGCCGGGCTTCAATCAAAACCTGGGGCTTACCTCCACCTCGACCATCACCATCGTTGCGCAGGCGGCTGCGAATCTGGCAGGCGGCGTTCGCACCAATACGGCGGAGGTCACCTCCAGCGTACAGGAGTTCCCTGGCGCTTTGAACGTGGCTCCGAACACGGCCAGCGTCGGGATCACCATCGTGAACGACGCATCGCTGAGCATCACCAAGACCGCGCCCGCGACGGCTTGCGCTGGCGACAACCTGACCTACAACATTGCCGTCACCAACTCAGGCAGCAGTTCGGCGATCAACGTGGTGGTGACTGATACGCTGCCCTTACCGGCGAGTCCGCCGCCAGGCTTCACGCCTTTCGTCTCAGTGACTGGCACAGGCGCGTTTGCGGGCAATTGCGCTTACAACGCGGGAACCAACACCTTGACTTGCACGGCGGCAGCGCTGCCGACGGGAACCAGCAACATCAATTTGGTGGTCAGGACTTCACCGGGCACGGCGAACGGCCCGCTGACCAATACCGCGTTGCTGGCCGCTGCTGTGGGTGTGATCACCGGAACCAACCCGGCGACGGCCACCACGACCATCACCCATTGCTCCGATCTGGAAATCACCAAAGATGATTCGCCGGATGCGGTGCTGGCCGGTCAGGACATCAACTACACGATCACAGTCAAGAACATCGGGCCGAGCGATCTGGCCACAGGGCAGTTTGTCGTCAACGACACAACCTTCCCGCCGGCGGGAACCACGCTCAAGGCCGGTACGACCGTTCTCGCGCCGGGCTTTAGCTGCAACGCCACGGTCTCGGCGGCGACTTGCACCTCAACCGCGCCGCTGCCGGCTGGCGCCAGCGCGACGATCAAATTCACTGTCACGGTCAACGCCAACTTCAATGGCGGCCAGCCGGGCGGATTCATCACCAACAACGCGACAGTCGCGGTGATCAGCACGCCGGCCAATCCGGTGGTTGACGCCAACGGCTCGAACAACTCTTCGACCACCAGGACGCCGGTCGGCCCGAGCGCCGATATGGCGATCACCAAACAGGCCGATACACTGGCCGGCTCCGTCTTCGGCGCGTCGGTCACCGCTGGCGGCACGACCGGAGACGTCATCTTGCCGCCGCCGCAAACAGCCGTCGTCACGGGAACGGGCGAGATTTTCTACACTCTGAGCTATAGCAACAGTGGTCTGGGCGATGCCTCGAACGTCCATATCCGCGACGTGGTTCCGGCGGGCACGCTGCTCATTCCCACCTTCGCCGCCCCCACGATTACGCAGACAGGCCCGGCCCTGACTTGTTCTGTGGGTATCATTGCCGGCATTCCGTCGCCGACTTATCAGCTTGATTGTACGCCGACTGCCGGCGGCACCCTGGCTGCTGGCGCGAGCGGCACCATCAAGTTCGCCGTCCGCGTGCCGGAGAACATCCCGGACGCCGCGGTGATCAAGAACGTCGCCACCATCAATTCGGAAGGCACGGGAGCCAATCCCGCCACACCCGACCCGAACGGCGGCAACAACGCCTCGAACGAAACGCAGAACATCGTCCGCACGAGCGCCGACCTGGGCATCGTCAAGACCGCTCCGGCCACCGTTATCGCGGGCAACAACATCACCTACACGTTGAGGGTGACCAACAACGGGCCGTCGAACGCGCAGAACATAGTGGTCACGGACACGCTGCCTGTCGGCGTGACTTTCGTCTCGTCATCGAGCGCGTTTGTCGCTACGGCTGCGTTCCCCGGACCGTTCGGTCCGACGTCGTTCTCTTGCACCGCTGCCGGAACCGCTCCGGTAGTTGTGAGTTGCACGGCGCCGACGCTGATCGCGCCCCCAACCAACCCGCCGCCGATCATCCCGGCGCAGGTGGGCAGCAACGTGGTGGACATCACCATCGTCGGCAAGGTCGCTTCGAGCGTTCCGGCTGGCACTTGTCCCGCAGGTGGCCTGACCAACATCGCAACCGTCGCTGCCGGCACGCAAGACCCGGTTGCGGCCAACAACACTTCATCAGCAGCAACAGGCTGCACAGCGGTCACCACCAGCGCTGATCTGGCCGTGACCAAGACCGACAGTCCCGACCCGGTCATCGCCGGCACGAACCTGACCTACACGATCACGGCCACCAACAATGGCCCATCGGATGCGGCTGGCGTGACGGTCACTGATACGCTGCCGGCCCTGCCTGTTCCGTTCGGCGTTGTGGCGCCCACTGTGACCTTGGTTTCGGCCACGGGCACGGGCGCTTTCGCAGCGGCTGGTTCCTGCGTCTTCGTTCCGGCGGCTTTGCCCAGTTCGGGCAGCGTCGTTTGCACGCCGACGGGGGGCGTCTTGGCGGCGGGCGCAACGGCCAACATCACCATCGTGGTCAAGGTCAACGCGGCTGTTCCGGCCAATGCTGATCCGACCACGCCGAACAACCCGGCTGGCCTGCTCAACACGGTAACGATCGCTTCGACCACTGCCGATCCGAACGCGGCCAACAACACCGCCACCACGCGCACCACCATTCGCCACGAGTCTGACTTCGCCATCGTCAAGACGGCGCCCGACTTCGCGATTGGCGGAACGCGCATTGATTACAAACTGGTCATCACCACTACCGGGCCGAGCGACGCGCTGGGCGACACGACGCCGGGTTCGGTGACGATCATGGACACCCTGCCGCCGAAGGTGACCCCGATACTGCCGTTGACGCCGCCCAACGTCATCATCAGCGGGCCGGGCAATTTCACCTGCACCTATGACGCCGTTCTGAACAAGCTCACTTGCGTCAACGCCGCGGGCATTCCCGGCAACGTGCCGGCAGGCTCGACCATCACCATCGTCTTCAAGGTGCTGGTTGACTCGATGATTCCCGACGGTACCAACATCAACAACTGCGCGATGGTCACGCTGCGCGGCGTGCCCGATCCGACGCCGGAGATTGACCCGAATGCAGGCAATGACAACTCCTGCGATTCGACCGTCGTCCGCACGCAGGCTGATCTGGCGATCAGCAAAACCGCCCTGCCGGTGGTTGATCCCGACGGCGCCGGGCCATTGGCTCCAGTGGCGTTGCCGACAGGTGGTGGAAACGTGCCTCCGGGCGGAGTCAACGCCGGCGGCTACATTCGCTACGACCTGCCGTTTGGCAACAACGGTCTGTCCGACGCGATCAATGTCCTGATCACCGATCAGGTGCCGGGCAACACGGCTTTCGTCGGCGCGCTGGCGACCGGCGGCGTGTTTGTGCCGGCGACTCAACCTCCGCTTTTGCCGTTCACCTTCACGATTCAGGCGACCAAGGCTGGCAGCCCGAACCTGAACCTGACCTGCACTGTCACCCCAAGCGGAGGCAACCAGACCATCTACTGCCGTCCGCAAGGCAACACGGCATTGGGCGCGCCCGGTCCGTATGCTGACGGCATTCTGCCGGCTGGCTACAACGGCACCGTGACCTTCTTCGTCAAGGTCAACGAATCGGTCACTGGCGGCACGATTATCTCGAATCCTGCCAACATCACGTCCGGTCTCTGCGCGGCCAACGGCCCAGCTCCTGGTCTCGGCCCGGTGCCGCCGATTACCGCCTGCCCTGGCACGCCGGATCCGAACCCGGCGAACAACACCACACTGCCGACGCAGACCGTAGTGGTCGCCTCTTCCCAACTCTCGATCAGCAAGATTGTGCAGTCGGCGGTGACGACGGCGAGCAACCCGAACCAAACCGGCCCGCTCGGTCCGGCTTCGCCCTCAGGCGGCACGGCTACGACGGCCTTTGCCAACCTGATTGCGCTGGGCAGCGGCAACACGCTGTTGCGCATTTCGTCGAGCGCGCCGGGCACGATCATCGGCGCGCCGCTGCCCATCACGGGCTTGGTGGCGGGCGATACGGTCGTGGACATTGACGCGCGCCCGACGACGGGCCAACTTTTCGCCATTGCTACCAACGGGGCGGGCACGATTGCTCACCTCTACACCATCAACACCACCACCGGCGCGGCGACGCAGGTCGGCGGCAACATCGCGCTGCCGCAGTCGGCGGGCGTGGTCGGGCCGGAGAACGCTCTGGCGATTGACTTCAACCCGACGGTGGATCGCATCCGCGTGGTGGCGCCCAACGGCGACAACTTCCGCCTCAACCCCGACACGGGCGCGGTGGCGGGTGCGGACACGGCGCTCAATCCGGGCACGCCGAACGTTGTGGCCATCGCCTACACCAATAACTTCGCCACGGCCACGCAGACGACGCTTTTCGGGATTGACTCGACCACCGATCAGTTGGTGCGCATCGGCGGCGTCAACGGCGTGCCTTCGCCCAACACCGGCACGGTGACGGCGATTGGCGCGCTCGGAGTCAACACGAGCGCGGCGTCCAGCTTCGACATCCTCAACGACGGTTCGGGCACGGCCCTGGCTGTCTTGACGGTGGGCGGAGTGCCGGGCCTCTATTCAATCAACTTGACCACCGGCGCGGCGACGCTGATCGGCGCGGTCGGCGCCACACCGATTCTGGGTTTGGCGGCGGTCTCGGCGGGCGTCCTGCCGGGCACGCAGTTGACCTATCGTGTAACCATCACCAATAACGGGCCTTCGGATGTCGCGAATGTGCGCTTCACCGACATTCTGCCTTCGGGCCTGGAGTCGCCTCCGGTTCCGGGCCGCGTGTTGGGCGCGCGCTACGTTTCGGTGACGCAAGTCGCCGGCATTGGCGGTGCAACCTTCAGTTGCGCGCCACCGGCTGGTGTGCCCGTCGCCAACAATCCGCAGGGTAACGGCGGCACGGTCGTTTGTACGGCGCCAATCCTGGCGGCCAATGCGCCGAACAACGTGGCGGCCTTCGACGTGATCGTGTTCATTGACCCCGCGACCAAAGCCCCGCTGGTAGACTTCGCGCGTGTTGACGCTACGATCACCAACTTCAACACGCCGACCTCGGCGAGCACGACGCTGACCACGCCGGTGGCGCCGAACTCCGATCTGGCGCTGACCAAGACGCTCACCAACGCGGCAGGCGTCGTGGGCGGCCCGGTCACGGCTGGCACGGTCTTCACTTACACCATCACGCTGACCAACAACGGCCCGAGCGCGGCCCAGATGGTCAGCTTGCTCGACACCCTGCCGCTCTTCCAGCAGGTGCGCAGCATCAGCATCGCACAATCGCCCGACGCGAACGGCGCGCCGGCCGTCACCTGTACCGCCAATCCCGCGATTGGCGCGCCCACCGGCACCGGCAGTAACACCACGAGCATCGCTTGCTCGGCGGCGGAATTGCCGCCGAACAGGAATGCAAACGGCACGGTCAATCCGGCGGGCACGGTCGTCATCACGGTCACGGTGCGTCAGGATGAGGCGACGACGCAACCGGCGGTGGCCTTCCAGAACTGCGTGACGGCAAACTCGATGTCGTTTGATCCGAATACGACCAACAACATCAACGTCTGCATCCCTGTTCCGCTGAACTTCGCGGCTGCCGCCATCGCCACCAAGGTCGCGACGCCGGCGGGCGGCGTGGCCGGTGGGCCGGTGATTGCGGGCAACAACCTGACCTTCGTCATCACGGCGAATAACCCTGGGCCGAGCGCGGCGCTGAACTTTATGATCAGCGATCCGTTGCCGCTGGGCACGCGCCTGGTGTCGGCCACGGCCAGTACCAGCGCCGCCACCGGTTGCGCCGCTGATCCGTTCAATCTCGTGGCGGTGGCGGATCCGGGCAATCCGGCGCCGGGCGCGACCGCCGGCACGGTGAAATTCACCTGGCCGGGGCTGACCTTGCCGGGCGTCTGCCGCACGGTCACCATCGTCGTCACGGTCTGTCCGGACTTCTTCCAAATCGTCCCGAATGGCAACGGCACGACGTGCAC
>JAYUCP010000040.1:0-6431 GCA_043740245.1 Acidobacteriota bacterium
CGCGCGAATGAACAACGGCAGCGCCGTCCCGCGCCGGTTGGTCAGCATGGTTTGCGGCGCGGGAGCGGGCGGCGCACCGTGACCGGCGTGTTCATCACTGGCGGCAGCGGGCGCGGGCGACGGATCGAAAAGCGTCGCCGCCAGTTCCCAACGCTGCGACTCGACGATGTAGCCCGCGACCGTGTCGTCGTACCAACGCACGCTCTCGCGCCCGTGCTCTTTCATCGTCTGGCGCAGGAAATTGACCAGCCCGGCGGCTTTGCTGAACCGGCCCTGCTGGCAATAAACATACGTCAGCCAATGATTGCTGTGATAATCGCGCAGGCTGAGCGCGAGATGCTTGCTCCTGACCCAATCGTCCGACACTTGCCAGGCAATCTCGTTCGAGGCGGCGGCTTCCGGCCACATGCCGAGTTGCAGGAAGATGTGCGACGGCATGTGGCGCGCGTGGCTGGCGGCGGGCGCGATTTGCGCGTAGCGGAACGCGGCGGGCAACGCCAAGATCGCGTGTTCGGGATCGTCGAAGGCGTGGATGACGAAGTGCGCCGCGCCGGGATGGTTCGGATTCTTTTGATAAACCTCCAACGCGACCGCGCCAGCCTTCACTTGCCGGGCAAAGCCCTTGTCACCTGGCCGCACCGTGCCGAGCAGCGCGAGCGAATAGAACGTGGCAATCTCCAAATCATCGGGATACTCGCGATACATCTTCTCCATTGCGGCGGCGTAGGCCAGATCGCGCGCCAGCTTGTCGCCCGCGCCGTAAAGGATGCGCGCGGCTTCGATGAAGGCGCGTTCGCGCGGCGTGAGTGTGGCGGTGTCTTTGATTTTGGCGAGCGCGCGCCGCGCCGGTTCGGCATCCTGCTGCTGCCAGATCGGATGGTTGTAGGTCATGGCCTCGCCCCAGTGGCCCATTGCAAAATTGGGATCGAGCCGGGTGGCCTCCTGAAAGGCTTCGAGCGCCTCTTCGTACCAGAACGAGTGCATGGCCGCGACGCCGCGCAGGAAGGCGGCCTGCGCTTGGGGCGAACCGGAAGTCGGAAACTGAACCGAACCGAGTTGCGCGTTTTGCGGGAAGGCGGTGCTGACCGACAGTACGGCCAGCAGCAAAAGTCCGGCGAATTTTTTGATGCGATGCATGGAACACCTCCGAAGCGAGTTTGAATTTTTTGCGGGGACGAGGGGCAAATAATAGGCGAGCGGGGAAGCAAACGAAAGCGGAACGCGCGTCTGCGATTGCGCCCGCGCCGCTTCGATTGTTATGGTGCGGCACACGGCGGAAGCGATTGAATGATGCAGATGCAAGCTTGTGAAAAATGTGGGACGGAGGCGGCGCGGCAATATCAGGCGTTGCACATCCGGCAACCGGGGCAGCCGAGCGAAGAGACTTTGCGCTGGTTGTGCGTGCGGTGCGCGCGCGGTGAACGCCGCGCCTTGCCGCCATCTTTGGCAGCAGGGCTGACACGTGACGAATTGATCGCTGCGCTTGACCGTTTCTTTGCCGCGAGCGGCGTGTTCGACATCTGCGCGCGCTGCCACGCGCAAGGCACTGGCTGCTGTCCGCCATCGTGCCGCATCATCGGCCCGCAAGGCTGCGCGAGCGGCAAGACGCTGTTTTGCGCGACCTTCCTGTGCGGCGCGCTGCTCAACGCCATCAGCGAATGCGCGCCGGAATTGGGGCGCACGTTGCAGTGGTTGAAACGCGAGGTGGGCGTGGCCGAATGGCGGGTTTACGAAATGTTCACACGCGTGCCCGCCGCCGCACGCGCGCCGGAACGCCCGCTCGCGCTGCCCGCGCGCTATCCCGATCACGGCCCATTGGATGGCGACAAGCTCCGACCGCAACTTGCCGCGCTGGCGGACGAAGTGCTTGAAATCCGCCGCCGCTGGCACGCGCAAGAGCAACGTGAATTGGATTGAAGCTCAAGCCGGACGCAATTCAATCGTGTTGCCGTCAGGGTCGCGGATGAAGAGTTGTTTGTTGCCCGCGCGCCCGCTGCCGTAGGCGATGGTGATGCCGAGTGCCTGTAATTGCGCTTCGGTGGCGTTGACATCCGGCACGTTCAGCGCGATGTGACGGTCGTGGCGCGGCGGGTCGGCGTGGCCGGGCATGGCTTCGACGCTCATCAAATGCAGTTGCTGGCCGTTGCGCAGATCGTACCAGCGGCCGGGGAAACCCAGGTCGGGGCGCGGCAGCGGCTCCAACCCCAGAATGTTTTCGTAAAAGGCGGCGGCGCGTTCGATCTCGGTGACCAGAAAACCGGCGTGATGAAACCCGGCGATGGTGATGGGCATGCGTTGAATCTCCTGCGGGAATGCGTTGATGAAAGAGCGCGGCGATTGTGCAATCTCAAATATCAAATTTCAAACTCACGCAATTGAGGAACACCAATGAGCAATGAAATCGGCTTCGGTCTCGTAGGCGTAGGGATGATCGGCAAAGTTCACGCGGAGGCTATTCAAGCGATCCCCGGCGCGCGGCTGGTGGCTGTCTGCGGTCGTGATGCAACGAAGACCAGCGAATTCGCGGCGCGGTTTGGTGCGGCGGCCTACACCGATTACGCGCAGTTTCTGGCGCATCCCGGTTTGCAGGTTGTCAATCTGTGCACGCCCAGCGGGTTGCACGCCGAACAGGGCATTGCCGCCGCGCGCGCGGGCAAACACGTGCTGACCGAAAAACCGATTGAGACGACGCTGGCCAGGGCCGATGCGCTGATCGCGGCGTGCGACGCGGCGGGCGTCAAACTGGGCGTGATCTTTCAATCGCGCTTTTTGCCGGCAGTGCTGCGCATCAAGCAGGCGTTGGAGGAAAACCGCTTGGGTCGGCTGCTGCTTTGTGACGCCATCGTGAAATGGTATCGCGCGCCTGAGTACTACGCCGATTCGTGGCACGGGACGCAGGCGTTGGATGGCGGCGGGGCGCTGATCAACCAGGCCATTCACACGGTGGATTTGCTGCGCTGGCTGGCGGGGCCAATCAAGACGGCGTTCGCCATGAAAGCCGCGCTGCGTTATCCGCAGATCGAAGGCGAGGACACGCTGGTGTCGAGTCTGCGTTTTCAAAACGGCGCGCTCGGCGTGATTCAGGCGACAACTTCGGTCAAGCCGGGCTTCAAGCGGCGCGTCGAACTCAGCGGCGAACGCGGCACGATCATCCTGGATGGCGACGCCATCAGCGTTTGGGCCGTTGACGGCGAAGAAGCCGCGCCCAGCAACGATGCGCAACTCACCGATGGCTCGGCCAATCCGGCCGCCATCTCGAACGAAGGCCACCGCATGCAAATTGAAGATATGGTGAACGCCGTGCGCGAAGATCGTGCGCCGTTGATTGATGGGCGCGCGGGGCGGCTGTCGTTGGAAGTGGTGGAAGCGTTGTATACGTCAGCGAATGCGGGGCAGGCGGTCAGGTTGTAGCGGGAGACATCAGGCCGCCAACAATTTTTCGGCGAGCTTTTTGCCAGCGGTTACAGGAGGCAAAGCTTTTCCGTCCTTTTTTATTAGCTCGATCCACTCGTCCACAATCTGGCAAAGTTCGGCGTAGACCTGCGCTTCGTCCGCGCCGTGGCAACAAGGCCCAATCAGGCCTGGGCATTGGCCGACAAAGCATTGATCTTCATCCGACCACTCCACGAGCTTCAAATAACGAGCACTCTCATTCATTGTTGCACCTCTTGAATTACCTTCTGAACTTCGCGTTCCTGATAAAGCCTCGCGTCATCCCCTGGTTTGCCAGCAATCGTAACCCGGCTCCCGCGCGGGTGCTCGAAGTTGCGATGGCTCCCTTTCCCGCCTCGGTTGATAAAGCCCGCTCGTTCCAGTTCGCGGATGAGTTCTCTGATTTTTCGCGGCATATCCGTTGAGCATCTGACCAGCAACTATCCCAACAACGCAGGTTCCAATAACCTCGCCTGCGCGCTAAAGGTTTTATCATCGGCCAGCCGGGGCCGCGCATAGGTGCCGTCCGATTGCAACCAACGCATTTTTACGTTGTCGCGCCACATCAGGTCGAGGATTTCCTGGTTGATGCGTTCTTTCAGGCGCGGGTCTTCGATGGGGAACAGCACTTCGACGCGACGGTCAAGGTTGCGGTTCATCAGGTCGGCGCTGCCCAGATAGATCACGTCATCGCCGTCATTCAAAAACCGGTAAATGCGCGAGTGTTCGAGGAAGCGTCCGACGATGCTGCCGACGCGAATGGTTTCGCTGCGGCCTGCGACACCGGGGCGCAAACAGCAGATGCCGCGAATCAGCAAATCAATCGGCACGCCCGCGCGCGAGGCGCCATATAACTCTTCGCTCATGCCCGTGTCGGTCATGCTGTTGAACTTGGCGAAAATGCCCGCCGGGCGGCCCGCCTGGTGATGCTCGACTTCGCGGCGAATCAATTCGTTCAGGCTCTGCCGCAAATTGACCGGCGCAACCAGCAGCTTGCGGTAACGCACCTGGCGCGAATAGCCGGTCAGGAAGTTGAAGAGGTCGGTCACATCCGCGCCGAAATCCTTGTGCGCGGTCAGCAGGCCCAGGTCAGTGTAAACGCGCGCCGTGGCCGGGTTGTAATTGCCCGTGCCCAGATGCACGTAGCGGCGAATCGTGTCTTTCTCTTGCCGCACGACCAGCGCGACCTTGGCGTGCGTCTTCAAGCCGACCAGGCCGTAAACGACGTGCACGCCCGCCTGTTCCAAGCGCTTGGCCCAGCGCACGTTGTTCTCTTCGTCAAAGCGGGCTTTCAATTCGACCAGCACGGCGACTTGCTTGCCGTTCTCGGCGGCTTCGATCAAGGCCTCGACGACGGGCGAATCTTTGCCGACGCGATAGAGCGTCTGTTTAATCGCCAGCACGTTGGGATCGCGCGCGGCGGCGCGCAGGAATTCGAGCACCGGCGCAAATGAATCGTAGGGCGTGTGCATCAGTATGTCCTGATGGCGGATGGCGTCGAAGATCGTATCGCCCGCAGCCAGCGCCTTGGGGGTGACGGGCGTAAACGGTTCGTCTTTCAACGCAGGCAGATCGAGTTTATAAAGCGCCATCAGATCGGGGATGTTGAGCGGGCCGTCCGCCGTGTAAACATCCTGTTCGCTCACATCCAGCGCCTGCCGCAACAGCTTGACCATGTCGGGCGACATCCCGGCGGCCACTTCCAAACGCACGCCGAAGCCGAAGCGGCGTTGGCGCAATTGCTGCTCGACCATCTTCAGCAGATCGCCCGCCTCGTCCTCTTCGATTTCGAGATCGGCATCGCGCGTGATGCGGAAGGGCTGGCATTCCTGCACTTTCATGCCGGGGAAAAGCGCTTCGATGTGGGCGCCGATGACGTCTTCGAGCATGACGTAATGCTGCTCTGCGCCTTCAACCTTAATCAGGCGCGGCACGTTGGGCGGCACTTTGACGCGCGCGAAACGCGGCTCTTCGCCGTTGGTTTCGGGCACGACCAGAATGCCCAGGTTCAAACTGATGTTCGAGATGTAGGGGAACGGATGGCTGGGATCAACCGACAGCGGCGTCAGAATCGGGAAGATGCGCTCGTAAAAATAATCGTGCAGCGCCTTGCGTTGTTCGCGGTTCAACTGATCGTGGCGCACGATGCGCACCTCGAATTTTTCCAGCCCCGGCAAAATCTGCCGCAACAAACAGCGCATCTGCACATCCAGCAACGGGCGCAGCCGTTCCGAAATCAGCCGCAATTGCGTGGCCGCGCTCAAGCCGTCGGGCGAAGTCAGATGCGGGTTGGCTTCGTTCTGTTCCTGCAAGCCGCTGACGCGCACCATGAAAAATTCGTCGAGGTTGGTCGAGAAGATCGAAAGGAACTTCAGGCGTTCCAGCAACGGCTGCGTCGGGTCTAAAGCTTCATCGAGCACGCGGCTGTTGAATTCGATCCAACTCAATTCGCGGTTGAGCAGCGGCGCATCGGCCAGATTGCCGGTGGTGCGACGCTCGGCTGAAAGCGCTGGGATGGCCGTCACGACGGCGCCATTCGCCGCTTTGCCATTGGCAGTTGTGTCTTTGCCATTCGCAGGGCCAGGAGCGGCTTTGGCCATTTGTTGGGCGGCTGGGGAAAGCTGGGCCACCGTCAACATCATCGTTTCGCGTGCTTCGCCTCGGACTTTGGTGCTCATAAAATGCCTCAGTCAACTTAGGGGGTTGGGAAAAGGGGACGACTTCATTCCGCGCACGGCTGGGGATTGTATGTGCACTGTGGCGGGGCGTCAATTTGGCGAAGCATCGTATTGACGCGGATGTTAGCTGGGGCTGGGGCGGACGGCGCGGACACGAGTAGCGCAAACTATCTAAATCGAACCACTGAACATTGGAACACTGGCAGAAACTGTAACTCTGGCAACCAAGCGTTCAGAGTACCGCCTAAAGGCCAATGAGGTTGAATTAGCGTTTCAGCCCCTAGCCAAAGGCGGTACAAGCAGTTAGAAGTACATCATGGT
>JAYUCP010000041.1:0-2630 GCA_043740245.1 Acidobacteriota bacterium
AACCAAACAATGGTGAACGGAATTATCGGTAAAAAAGTTGGGATGACCCAAATCTTCGCGCCCGACGGGACGGTGACGCCCGTGACGGTGATCAAGGCCGGGCCTTGCGTCGTCGTGCAGCGCAAAACCGTTTCGAGCGACGGCTATGAAGCCGTGCAGCTCGGCCTGGTCGAAGACAAGGCCCCGAAGAAAACCAACAAGCCGATGGCGGGCCACTTCAAAAAAGCTGGCATCCCGCCGACCCGCGTGCTGCGTGAGTTCCGCTTGAAGGACGCCGGCGACGCGGCCAGCGTGGGCGACAAAGTGCTGGTGGATGTTTTCGCCGTGGACGACAAAGTCGAAATCATCGGCACCAGCAAGGGGCGCGGCTTTGCCGGGGTTATCAAACGGCACAAGTTTAGCGGCGGGCGCAAATCGCACGGTTCGATGTTCCACCGCGCGCCGGGTTCGATCGGGGCTTCGGCCTATCCTTCGCGCGTTATCAAAGGTACGCGGATGCCCGGTCACATGGGCGTCGAGCAGAAGACGATCAAGAATATGAAGGTCGTCGCGGTAAATGCCGCAGAGAATCTGTTGCTGATCAAAGGTTCCGTGCCCGGTCCGAACGGCGCGGTCGTGGTCATCAAGAAGAAGGCCGAATAACGAGTTTCCATTTTTGCAGAGAGGGCGGCGATGCCGACTTTAGACGTTAAAAACCTGAACAATGAGACCGTCGGTCAGATCGAATTGAGCGAGGACGTGTTTGGCGCCGCGCTCAACGAGGCGCTGATCCACGACGCGGTCAAGAATTACCAGACCAACCAGCGCCAGGGCACCGTCGCCACCAAAACGCGCGGCAACGTGTCGGGCAGTGGCAAAAAGCTCTGGAAGCAAAAGGGCACGGGCCGGGCGCGTGTCGCCAGTTTACGCTCGCCGCTGTGGAAGGGTGGCGGCAACGTGCACGGGCCGCAACCGCGCGATTGGTCAACCGAATTGCCGAAGAAGATGAAGCGCGGCGCGCTCAAATCGGCGCTGTCCGAACGCCTGCGCGAGGGCAATCTGGTCGTGGTCGAGGAATTCAACCTCGGCGATCATAAGACCAAGAGCTTTCTCAGCGTGGCGAAGGGCTTTGGCTGGGACAAAAAAACGTTGATTGTAGAGACGGTGGCGGCCAAGAATTTGATGCTGGCTTCGCGCAACGTGCCGGGCGTCAAGGTGGCGAACGATGCGAATGTGAACATCTACGACGTGATCTATCACGAGCAGTTGGTTTTCACGAAGGCGGCGATTGAGGCCTTACAAGAGAAGCTGAGCAAGTAGTTCGCCTGCGAAAAGAAGAGGTCACGAGGAACGATTATGGCTACGACGATTTGGGATGTGCTCAAAGCCCCGGTCATCACTGAAAAAGCGATGATCCAGAAGGAAAAGAGCACCGAGCCGATCAAAGATTCCAAAAATAAGAAGATCATCAAGCGTGATCGCCAATTGCTCACCTTCCGTGTGAATGGCAATGCGACCAAGCACGCGATCAAGTCGGCGGTCGAGACGATCTTCAAAGTCAAAGTGGATCAGGTGCGCGTCG
The DNA here is from genome assembly GCA_043740245.1 of Acidobacteriota bacterium. Taxonomy (GTDB): domain Bacteria; phylum Acidobacteriota; class Blastocatellia; order RBC074; family RBC074; genus JACPYM01. The sequence continues at coordinate 1,562 of JAYUCP010000041.1, forward strand.
CCAACTATCACGGCAAATCGGTGCGCCGTGGCCGCACCGAAGGCAAGCGCCCCGATTGGCGCAAGGCTTATGTCACCTTGAAGCCGGGCTTCAAGGTTGATTACGCGGATTCGATCTAAACAATGTACGGCAAGCTGTCAGCTTGCCGCAGGCTTTGGGATAAAAGCGACAGAGGAAAGCGAGTGCGTCTGCTTCGGACGCCCACGGCAAACTGACAGTTTGCCGTACATTTTGGGGATACAATGGGTATCAAGAAACTTACACCAACCAGTCCCGCGCGGCGCTATCAGACGTATCTGACGAATGACGAGCTGACGACCGAGACGCCGCACAAGCCGTTGCTCGACAGCAAGCGGCGCACGAATGGCCGCAACAATGCGGGCCGCATCACGGTGCGCCATCGCGGTGGCGGACACAAACGCCACTACCGCATCATTGATTTCAAGCGCGACAAGTTCGGAATCCCCGGCAAGGTGGCGACCATCGAATACGATCCGAATCGTTCGGCGCGTATCGCGCTCGTCAATTACGCCGATGGCGAGAAGCGTTACATCCTATGCCCGGTCGGTCTGACGGTGGGCCAGGAGATTGTTTCCGGCCCCGAATCCGACATCCTGACCGGCAATGCGTTGCCGATCAAAAACATCCCGCTCGGCACCCAAATCCACAATATCGAAATGCGTCCCGGCAAAGGCGGCCAGATGGCCCGCAGCGCCGGCAGCTTCGCCCAGTTGGTTGCCAAGGAAGGCGGCAACGCGCAGCTTCGTCTGCCTTCGGGCGAAATTCGTATTGTGACGGTCGAATGCATGGCCACGATTGGCCAGGTCGGCAACGTCGAGCATGAAAACGTTTCGCTGGGTAAGGCCGGACGCTCGCGTTGGAAAGGCGTGCGCCCGACGGTGCGCGGCGTGGCGATGAACCCGGTGGATCACCCGCACGGCGGCGGCGAAGGCAAAACTTCCGGCGGCCGTAACCCGGTGACGCCCTGGGGCCAGCCGACACGCGGATACAAGACGCGCAATAACAAGCGCACGGACAAGTTCATCGTTAAACGGAGAACGAAGTAATC
>JAYUCP010000042.1:0-15995 GCA_043740245.1 Acidobacteriota bacterium
GGAGGGCTTGTCCGCGCAAGCCCTCCCTCACGGTCGGGCTACTGACACGGCCTCTATACAATGGCAAAGCTGCACGCCACCTCAAAAATCACCGTCAAACAACTGGCCCAACAAACGCTGCAAAGTTTGCAAGCCGCCGCCGATGAGCGTGTCGCCGCGCAGTCCCGCGTCTATTTCAAAAGCCACGAAGACGTGCATTTCTTTGGTGTTTCAGTGCCGGCCCTGCGCCAAATCGAACGCGCGTTGTATCAGCAGGTGAAAGGCAGTTGGACAGCCGCTGAGGCCATTGCCTGTTGCGAGTTGCTGCTGAAAGATAATCGTCACGAAGCGCGGATGTTCGGCATATTGTTGCTGGCGCGCTTTCACAAAACCTATGAGCGCGCGTTGTTGGGCAAGTGTGAAAGCTGGCTGAGCAACAATTACTGCGACAACTGGGCGCTGGTTGATACGCTGGCCCCGTCTGTGCTCGCGCCGTTGCTGCGCCGCTTTCCCGATTTGCTGCCGCAAGTCGCAGGTTGGACGCAGGCGGAAAATTTATGGGTACGGCGGTCTTCGGTCGTGGCGTTGATCCCGCTGGCGCGCAAGGGCGAACACCTCGACGAAGCCTATGCCAATGCCGAACGCCTGTTTGGTTATCCCGAAGACCTGATTCACAAAGCCATCGGCTGGCTGTTGCGCGAGGCGAGTAGGACCGATCAGCCGCGTTTGAAAGCTTTCCTGTTACAACACGGCGCGCGCATCCCGCGCACGGCGTTGCGCTATGCCATCGAACGCTTCCCCGAAGCCGAGCGCAAACAGTTGTTGGCGCAAACGCGCTGAAGCTGATGCGGTACGCGCGAGCGGTAGCGACCGGGTGATTGCCAATACGCGCGCCTTGAAAGAACCCAGTCGCTACCGCTCCTGGTACCGCACCACGCGCTGACATTAGCCGGCGTTGACAACCCCATTACGCAAATTTATAGTGCGCCGGTCTTACCAAGCCACCAAAAAAGGAGCCGTATGGCGAAACAGAACGAGAATCATCTCAATGCAAAGATGGTTCCGATAGATCGTGCTGGGATTACGGAACTGGTTGTCCAACGCATCAAGGAACTGCTCGAACAAGGCGAGTTGAAAGCCGGCAGCCGTTTGCCGCCCGAACGCGAACTGGCCGAGATGCTCAGCATCAGCCGCCCTTCGTTGCGCACGGCGCTCAAGGCGCTTTCGGTGATGGGCATCATCCGCGCCAAACCGGGCGCGGGCACTTACATCGCCGACTCGCTGCCTGAAGTCTTCACCGAGCCGATGCGCTTCATGACGCTCATCAACAACACCAGCGACGAAGAGCTTTTCGAGGCGCGCCTGATTATCGAAGCCGGGCTGGGCGAACTCGCCGCCGAACGCGCGACCTCATCGGATTTGCGCGCGCTTTCGGTCGAGATTGACGCGATGCGCCACACGCTGGACGACCCTGAGCAGTTCCTGCTGCACGACGTGCGCTTTCATCAGGCGATTGCGCGCGCGGCCGGCAACCGGGTGATGAGCGGCGTGATGGATACGGTGGCGCATCTGCTCTATCAAATGCGCCGCGAGTTCATCTCGCAAGCCAGCGACTTTCACGAAGCGATTGCCTGGCACGAGAAGATTTATGAGGCCTTGCGCAAGCGCGACCCCAAACGCGCCAAAGAGGTGATGACCGGCCATTTGCGCGCCGCGCTCGCCGGTTGGAAGCTGGATCATCAGGCGCGGAGCGCCGTCACGGCTGCGCAGAAGAAATGAAGCCGGTTACACGGTGTCGCGGGCTGGTCGTTCGCGGTAGTCGAACAGGCGGAGATTTTTCTCCGGCCTGCACGGTGTAGCTGCTGACAGGCAGGGCGCGTGAGCCTATAATGCGCGCGTCCACTGGTTTTACCTTTCGCTCACAAACCGATCCTTCACCAATCCAACGCTCAGTAAGCAGTGAAGGGAAGCGCATGGCTGGGACTACGTTACGGCGGCAGCGCGTTTGCGCCATCCAGGGCTGCATTCACGCGCCGTCATTCCACATCAACGAAGTCATCAGGAGGAAGTAATGATGTTCACCCTTAAACGAATTTTGTTTTTGCTGACGCTGGTTGTGCTGACCGGCGCGACTGTCAGTGCACAGGATTTTCGCGGCGCGATTTCCGGGCGCGTCACCGAAGCGTCCGGCGCGGCGGTCAACAATGCCGTCGTGACCGTCACCAACATTGCCACCAATGCCGCCAGCAATACGACCACCAACGACAGCGGCGAATACAGCGCGCTCTATCTGACGCCGGGCCAATACAAGGTCAGCGTCGAGGCCAAAGGCTTCAAGAAATCGCTGCGGCAAAATGTCGAAGTGCGCATCGGCGACAAGCTGGCGCTGGATGTGCAGCTCGAAGTCGGCGCGGTGCAGGAAACCGTCAACATCACTTCTGACGCGCCGTTGCTCGAAACCAATTCGGCTTCGGCGGGGCAGGTGATTGATCAGCGCCGCATCGCCGATCTGCCTTTATCGGATGGGAATCCCTTTGTGCTCTCGCGCCTGTCGCCGGGCATCGCTTATGTCGGCGATTTGAAATTTTCGCGGCCCTTTGACAATTCGGGCGCGGCGGCGGTGATTGCCGATGGCGCGCCGGGGCGCAATGAATTCACGCTGGACGGCATTCCGAATATGGCGAGCGGCGGTGGCACCAATGGCGCGGGGCGCGTGGCCTTTGTGCCGCCCGCTGAAGCGACGCAGGAGTTCAAAGTCGAGACGGCCAGTTATGACGGGCAGCAATCGCACACGGCGGCGGCTACCGTCAATGTGGCGCTCAAGAGCGGCAGCAATGGTTTGCACGGTTCGGTTTATGAATTTGTGCGCAACGATGTGCTTTCGGCCAACGACTTCTTTCTCAACCGCACGAATCTGACGACGACGCCTTCGCGTGACAAAAACAAGGACGGCAAAGCTGACCGCGATGCGCTGCATTACAACCGCTACGGTCTGACCGTGGGCGGGCCAATCCTGTTTCCGAAGAAAATCTTCAGGCCGCTCGCTTTTGACGGCCGCAATCGCAGCTTCTTTTTCTTTGCCATCGAGAAGCTGAAGGACGTTTTCCCGGAGCCGGCCAACTTCACGGTGCCGACGCAGGCCGAACGCAACGGCGATTTTTCGGCGTTGCTGCCTAGCATCGTGATTTATGATCCGGCGACGGCGCGCGCTGCGGCGGGCGGGCGCGTGCAGCGCGATCCATTCCAGGGCAATATCATTCAGCCCAACCGCCTCAATGCGATTGCGAAAAACTATTTGCAGTACTACCCGCTGCCGAACCAGCCGGGCGACTCGCAAGGCCGCAACAATTACATCAGCGGCCAACCGCGCTTCGACATTTTCCACTCCGAATCCTATCGCTTCGATCAGGTGTTGAGCGATAAGCAGCGGTTCTTTGTCCGCTATTCGCACAACTGGCGCAGGGAGTCGCGCAGCAACTGGACGGATGTCGTCAACGGCATTCGCCCGACGGGCAATTATCTGTTCCGCATTAACAACGGCGGCTCGTTCGATCATCTCTACGACTTTGGGCCGACGCTCGTGCTCAACACGCGCGTGGGCTACACGCGCTTCCGCGAACAGGACATTCGGCAACACGGGGGGTTCAATCCGGCCAGCCTGGGCTTCCCGGCGGCGACAGCGGCGCTGTTTGGGCCGGAGCAATATCTGCCGCGTTTTGACATCGGCAACTTCTCGTTGATCGGCGATTCGTCGGGCGACGATTTGAGTTATAACATCTATTCGTTCATGCCGACCCTGACCAAGATTGCGGGCAAGCATTCCTACAAGATGGGTTATGACTTCCGCAGCTACCGCGAGAATTCGGCGGTGCCGGGCAATTCGGCGGGCACCTATACGTTTCGCACCGACTTCACCAAAGGGCCGCTCGACAATTCCGCCGGCGCGGCGATTGGACAAGACCTCGCGTCGTTCCTGTTGGGCCGGACGACGGGAGGTTCGATTGACCGCAACACCGCGCGCTCGAATCAATCGCTGTTTAGCGGCATGTTCCTCCACGACGACTGGAAGGCGACGAGCAAGCTGACGCTCAATCTCGGCATTCGTTATGAATACGAAGGCACGACCACCGAGCGTTACAATCGCAACGTCTTCTTCTTCGACCAAACCGTCGCGAGTCCCATCGAAGCTGCGGCGAAAACGGCCTATGCGCTCGCCCCGCAGGCCGATGTGCCGGCCAGCAGCTTCCAGGTCAAAGGCGGCATCATCTTTGCCGACAAGGATCACCGCAGCTTTTACAATCCCGACAAGAACAACCTGCAACCGCGCATCGGCTTCGCTTACAAGCTGACGGACAAGACCGTGCTGCGCGGCGGCTGGGGTATTTACACGGTGCCGTTCACGATCAATGGAGTGAACCAGCCGGGCTTCTCGCAGCAGACGCCGATTAGCGGGAGCAACGATCTGGGTTTGACGTTTTTGTCGAGTCTGGACGCTCCGTTCCCGAATGGCGTGCTGGCGGCGGCGGGCGCGAGCCTGGGGTTGTCGGCGCAACTGGGCCAGGGCGTCACGTTCCTGCCCAGAGACGTGAAGAATACGCAGGCGCAACGCTGGTCGTTCGGCGTGCAGCGTGAGTTGTTGGGTAACTGGCTGGTCGAGGCGCAATACGTAGGCAATCACGGCTACAGTGGCGTGGTTGGCACGAACATCCTCAACACCACGCCCAAGAAGTATCTTTCGACCAGCCTCTTCCGCGACCAGGCGCAGATTGATGCGAACAGCTTCTTGACTGCGACTGTCGCCAATCCGTTTCGTGGTCTGATTCCGGGGATTGCCGCGTTCAACGGCGCAACGATCGCGCGGCGGCAATTGTTGTTGCCCTTCCCCGAATTCGGCACCATCTCGACGATTCGCAACGACGCCACTAGCGATTATCACAGCTTGCAGGCGCGCGTTGAGAAACGCTTCAGCAAAGGCTTCCTGTTCTCAGGCAGCTACACCTGGTCGAAGTTCCTGACGGCGTCGGCGTTCCTCAACGAAGCGGACACCGCGTATGAGCGGCGGCTGGATGTTTCCGATATTCCGCAACGCCTGGTGCTGAGCGGCATCTGGGAACTGCCCTTCGGCAAGGGCCGCATGTTCGGCGCGAACTGGAATCGCTGGGTGAATGGCGTGCTGGGCGGCTGGCAATTCCAGGGCATCGCCCAGTTGCAAAGCGGCACACCGCTGAGCATCGGCAATGTCTATTACAACGGCGACATCACCAAGCTGAAGACCAGCGTCAAGAGCGGCAACATTGACGGCACGCTTTTCGACATCAGCGGTTTTTATTTCACCGATGCGGCGGTGCAAACGAACGGCGCGGTTGACCCGGCCAAACAGCGGGCCGACGCGCGCATTGCGCTCACCAGCAACTACCGCGTGGTGCCGTCGCGTTTCGCCCAATTCCGGGGCGACAACCTGAACCAGTGGGATTTGTCGGTAAGCAAGAACCTGGCGGTTACCGAGAAGATCAAGTTCCAACTGCGCGGGGAGTTCCTGAATGCCTTCAACACGCCGAACTTCGGCAGCATCAATCTGACGCCGAACAATTCCAGCTTTGGCAAGAGCACGGGTCAGAACAATCTGGCGCGTAACGTGCAGATTGGGCTGAAGCTGACCTTTTAGCTCGTTGCTAGCGCCGCCTTTTGCTCGAAGACGGCGCTAGCAACAATTTTCCAAAGAGGCGGGCGATGCGTTTCTTCAACACCAGCGGGCCGTGCGTCGCCGGCAGCCACTACATGCTGCCGGTTGCCGCGCGGCTGGATTACAATAAAGTCAGCAGGCGAATCGGGCAGTCCGAATACTGTTTGCTCTACGGGCCGCCGCAGACGGGCAAGACGACGGCGCTGCTGGATTTGGCGCGGCAACTGACGGCAGCGGGCCAGTACGTGGCGGCGCTGCTTTCATTGCAAGCGGGCGGCGGGTTGCGTGACGAGGTTGAGCGCGCGGAACAGGCCATCCTCGCGGATTGGCGCCCGGCGGCGCAGCAGCAACTGCCCGCCGATTTGCAACCGCCGGTTTGGGCCGGTGAGGTGACGGGAACGCGCATCAGTTCGGCGTTGCGCGCTTGGGCCAAAGCAGCGCCGCGCCCGTTGGTGGTTTTGCTGGATGATCTGGACGCGTTGCAGGATCGCGTGTTGATTTCGGTGCTGAGTCAATTGCGCGCGGCCTTCGCGGATCGTCCGCTGAACTTTCCGCAAGCGATGTTTTTTATCAGCACACAATCTCTGCGCGATTATCAGGTTTCGCCCGGCATTGCTCATCCGGTCACCTTCTTCAATATCATCACGGAATCCTGGGCGCTGCGGAATTTCAGCTTGCCGGACGTGGCGGCGCTTTACCGGCAACACACCGACGCCACCGGGCAGGCTTTTTCCGAAGCAGCCGTGCAGCGCGCTTACGAACTGACAGAAGGACAACCGCAACTGGTCAATGCGTTGGCGAAGATCGCGGTGGAAGAATTGTCTGCGGATCGGTCGCTGACCATCACGAGCGAGACCATTGGCTTTGCGCAAGCGCGCTTGATCGAGCAACGCAGCGGGCGGTTGGATTGGTTGATGCAGTGGTTGCGCGAGCCGCGTGTCCGACAGGTGCTGGCGTTGCAGCGGGCGGGCAATGCGCCTTATGAAATGGCGCTCGAAGACCTGACGTTGGCAAAGACTTTGGGCTTGCTGCAAACGCCCCAGCAGGGCGGGCTTTTCACGGCCAACCCAATTTACGCTGAAATCGTTCGGCGCGAATTGGCTGTGGTGAATTGATGGAGCGCCTGACGATAACCGAGACGGTGGGGCGCACGATGATCACCGTGTCTTTACGATAGCCTGCAAAGAGCCGCACAGGCTTGCAGCACATTTTGAACTTCTGAAACGATAAAAACGCGGCGCGCGAAGTACCGTAGGTTGTCCAACCTGCGGCAGGCTTCATCAGCAAACCGCGTGGTGGCAATTGAACGATTCCCAAATCGAATCAGCCGCAGGTTGGACAACCTACGGTACATTTCCCAAGGAGGCAATCCATGAGCAATACGACACGCAGAGATTTTATCAAGACCGGCACGGCTGCGACCGCCATGAGCGCGCTCAGTTACAGCCGCGTGCTGGGCGCGAACGACAAAGTGCGGACGGCGATCATCGGCGCGGGCGACCGCATGATGGGTTCGCTCGTCCCGGCCTATTTTGCCCACGCGACCGAACTGAATTTCGAGTTGGCCGCCGTGTGCGACATCTGGAAGTATCACCGTGAAACCAACAGCGAGAAGATCAAGGCGAACGCCAAGTACACGGCCAAGGACGCCAACATTGCGTTGGCGCGCAACACCGACGAGCTTTACGCGCTGAAAAACATTGACGCCGTGATGATCGCCACGGCGGATTTCCAGCACGCCTACCACGCCATCGAAGCCGTCAAGGCGGGCAAGGATGTTTATTGCGAAAAGCCTTTCGCCAATATCATGAGCGATGCCAACGAGGCGCTGCGCGTGATCGGCGGCTCGAAGCAGGTCTTTCAGGTCGGCACGCAACGGCGTTCGACTTCAAGTTATATGAAAGCGAAGGAGTACCTCGATTCGGGCAAATTCGGCGACATCGTCTTTGCCGACATGACCTGGAACGTGAACCAGCCGGGCCGCTGGCGGCGTCCCAACGTCGTGCCGTTGATGAAAGAAGCCGACACCGATTGGAAGCGTTTCCTCATCAATCGTGATCCCAAGATTGCGTTTGACGCGCGCAAGCATCTCGAATTCCGCCTGTTCTGGCCCTTCTCGTCGGGCATCCCCGATCAATGGCTGGTGCACCAGATTGACACCGTGCATTGGTTCACGGGCATTCCGCATCCGCGCAGCGTCGTCGCCAATGGCGGCGTTTACCTGTGGAAAGACGGGCGGACGAATTGGGATACGATGACGGCGGTGTTTGATTACCACAATCCGAAAACCGACAAGGCTTTCCAGGTGTTGTATTCGTCGCGTCAAACCAACTCGCAAGGCGCGACCAATGACGAAGGCAACATCCGCGAGTTGTATATGTCCAACAACGGCACGCTCAATCTCGACACGAACAAAGTCTCGCGCGACGGCGGCTTGATCGAGAAACACGCGCGGGCAATGGGCATGAAAGCCAGCGACCTCGCGGAAGTCACGCTCACCGACGAAGGCGGCGTGACCACGGCGGCCAACACCGGCGTTGACAAGCAGACGCTGGCACATATGCGCAACTGGATGGAGTGCGTGAAGGCGCGCAATCAAAAGACGAATGCCGACATTCACGCGGCCTACAACCATTCGACCGCGCTGTGTATGACGATCAAGGCGATTCAAACCGGATCGCGCGTGACCTTCGACGATGTCAAACGCCAGGTCGTGGCGGCGTAGCTTCGGGAAGGATGAAGGCGGAAGGCGGAGGGATGAGGGATGAAGCCGGTTGTGGCTTCATCCCTCCTCGACAATCAACTCGGCTTGAAAGGAGTCAACAATGGGCAAGGTCTACACAACGATCACGGTGACGAATCGCATTGATCAGGCAAATGCCGCAAGCGGATTGTTGCCGGCGGAAAAAGTCCGCTCGGTCACGATTCCGAATGTGCTGATGGATACCGGCGCAACGACGCTTTGTTTGCCGCCGGAGATCATTCAGCAACTTGGGCTGAGTTTTCTGCGGCGCGTGCCGGTCGAAACGGCTGGCGGAGTCAGGGAATCGCAGGTTTTTCAGGATGCCAGCATTGCGTTGTTTGGCCGTGAAGGCAGCTTCGAGTGTCTGGAACTGCCGGGCGGCAGACAGCCCTTGCTGGGCGTGATTCCGATGGAGGCGCTGGGCATTGAGCCGGACTTGCGCCATCACACCGTGCGCGTGTTGCCGCAGACCGAACAGGACACCTTTTGGACCATTCTTTGAAGAAGGCGAAAACTATGAAACACACCAATTGCTGTTGGCTTGCGCTCGCGTTCTGCGCGCTGGCTTCGTTCACCTTGCACGCGCAGACCGTCAAGCTCACCGAGAACAAGGAGAAAAAACAGGTTGACGTCACCGTGGACGGTCAGCCCTTCACTTCTTACGTATACTGGGACAACCAGAAAAAGCCGATTCTCTATCCGCTGCGCACGTCGAAAGGCACGACGGTCACGCGCGGCTTCCCGCTCGAAAAAGTCGCGGGCGAACGCACCGACCATCCGCATCACATTTCAAGCTGGTTCAATTACGGCAACATCAACGGCGTGGATTTTTGGAACACGCCGCCCGAAGGCGTCACGCGCGACCGCGGCGCCATCGAAAAATTCGGCACCATCAAACACACCGGGCTGAAGAATTTGAAAAGCGGCAAAGGTACAGCTTCGCTCGATGTTTCGATGGATTGGCTGATGCCCGACGGCGCGAAGATCATGCAGGAAGACGATCAAATCTTCTTCCGCGCGGCCAACAACATTCGCATCATTGACCGCGTCATCACGCTGACCGCGCAAAAAGAGAAGGTCGTTTTCAACGACAGCAAAGAAGGCGCCCTCGGCATTCGCGTCACGCGCACGCTGGAGGAGCCTACGAAAGAACCGCTGGTTTTTACCGACGATAAAGGCGTACCGACGCAAGTCAAGGTGCTCGACAACACCGGCGTCGCAGGCGTTTACCTGAGTAGCGAAGGCAAAGTGGGCGAGAAAGATGCCTGGGGCACGCGCGCCAAATGGATGACGCTCTCAGGCGCGGTCAAGGGTGAAGACGTCGTCATCGGCATCTTCGATCATCCGAAGAATTCGACTTATCCGGCCTACTGGCACGCGCGCGGCTACGGCCTGTTTGCCATCAATCCGTTTGGCGCAAAGGAATTCACCAAGGGCGCCACAACGCTCAATTACACCTTGCAACCTGGGCAAAGCGCGACTTTCCGCTTCCGCATCCTGATCCATTCGGGCAAGCTGACGAAGGAGCAGACCGAGGCGCTTTACCAGCAGTTTTTGAAGGATGTGACGCAATAGCCGTTGGGGAAATCAGCATGAGTCAAGTGGGGATGGAACACGGCGAAATCAGCGCGTTGTTGGTGACGAAGCTGGCGAATGCCGTCCTTGAACGAAAGCTGGGGCGGGTTTACACGGCCTGTGCATGTTTCCGAGTGAATGCCGGGCTGTCGTTCTCGCCGGTTGCTGCTTTTCTGACGAGAGAGCGTTTGCGAGGCACTCGCCCGTCTAGGAAACCTTTTCAGGGCGCGCCCGATTTAGCGGTGGAAATTCTGACTCCCACCGATACGGTAGGCAAAATCAGCCGCAGGCTAGTTGATTACTTCGGCAATGGCGCGCGACTGGTTTGGGTAATCAATCCGGCGGATCATACGGTACTGGTCTATCATTCGCCGCAACCGGATCGCATCTTGAAAGCAGGTGACGTGCTAGACGGTGAACAAGTAATCTCAGGCTTTTCCTTGCCGGTGGTCGACTTGTTTGCCGAATACGACTTTGAGACAGCGCCACTCGAAGAAGCTGAAAGCTTCGACGCTGACGAAACGGATGATGATGAGCAAGATTGACAATCTCGCCAACTGATACCAGACGCGCCAACTCAGGATTCCGCCGAGGCCGACCGATTCATACCCAAACTGCGCTTCAACGCAGCCAGCCAAAAGCCGAAGCGTGTGGTCGCCTGTGGCGGCGCAGGTAGTTCGGCGCTCGCGTGGGGGATTAAAGCTGCGTTGACGGGACGGCTGCACATCGGGCAGCAGCGCGCGTATTCAAAAATAGGATAATCACAATGGGAGCAATGCGTGGGGCAGCGCTCGGATACTTTCATTACTACTACCTGCCGACTTTCTTGGGGGAAAGGTTGGTCTCTCTTGGGTTGCCATTGATGATGGCTTGAGGGACTTGCAATAAGTGTGCAAATTATAGGCACGCGGCATTGATTGTCCAGCCGGATGATTAAATCGTGCAATCAATAAGTAGCTTGTGAGTCAGGCTGGGCGTATTGGACTATGGATTTGCCGAGCGAATGGCTGCTGAATGATTCAACGGAAGTCTCAACCGTCGCTTTTGCAGACAACGAGTGCTCGCGTAAGTGAAGCGAAACGATTCGGCTCTAACCTTGGAATGGCAATTGAAATGAACTCAGACCTTTCTGTTTATCACTATCCCATTGGAGGTTTGCTGACTCTGCCGACCACCAAAACAGATTGGGACAAGTATCGTTTGAGCGCCGCGCAAGTAGCGTTTTTTCATGAGCACGGTTATCTGGCGGGCTTACGCATTCTCACTGATGCACAAGTCGAGCAACTGCGCGCGGAGTTGGCGGAATTGATGGAGCCAACACATCCGCAGCATCACTTATTTTACGAATTCCACAGCAACGAATCGCTTGATCCCAGCCGGGTGCTCTTTCACGCCCTGGGCGCGTGGCGCATCGCAGCGGGTTTTCACGATCTGCTTTGGCATCCGCAATTCACGATGGCGGCGGCGCAATTGTTGGGCGGCGCTGTACGCTTCTGGCACGATCAATTGTTTTGCAAACCCGCGCATCACGGCGGCATCGTCGCCTGGCATCAGGATTATTCGTATTGGACGCGCACACAGCCGCTGGCTCATCTGACCTGCTGGATTGCCCTGGATGATGCGACGAGCGCGAACGGCTGTCCGCAATATGTGCCGGGCAGCCATCGCTGGCCCGATTTACCGGTGACCGGTTTGGCGGGCGATATGGATGCGGTGCAAAGCATCTTGAGCGACGATCTGAAAGCTCAGTTCAAGCCCATCGCCATCGAACTGAAAAAAGGCGAGTGCTCGTTTCACCACCCGCGCCTGATGCACGGTTCGTATGGCAACGAAACCGCTGCGCCACGCCGCGCCACGGTCATCAATGTTTTCCGCGACGGCGTCTGGTCGAATTCAAACGAGACGCCGCTCGCGGGCGTGCCGCCGATTCCGTTGGGCGCGAAGATGGAAGGACAATTTTTCCCGCTGTTATTTGATCCGGCGCGCGCGGGTGAATGATGGCAAAGACGGATTGAATCATCACCGCTCAACCGCAAATTCTTGTTTTGTTTATTTGGGTGTTGTGCGCCGCTGAGATTGCACTTGAAGAAAAGAAAAGCGGAGGCAGAAGGATTCGAACCTTCGGTAGAGGTTTTAGCCCCTACAACGGTTTAGCAAACCGCCGCCTTCAGCCACTCGGCCATGCCTCCGAACGCCGTGCATTGTCTTCGCCGGGGGGCGGGCTGTCAAGCAACGGCACTCACAGAAATTATTCGGCCTGTGCAAGTACAACCAATGGAAGCCTGTGCTGATGCGGGCGGCGAAGCCTTTGGAGTGCGGCGGCTCGACGCCGCTTTGGTATGCCCCTCGGCCTGCCGCACAAGCAATCGTAGCGACAGCCACGGCGTCTTTGACCGCCGGTTTTGCCCAATGCCAAGGGGCATACCAAAGCGGCGTCGAGCCGCCGCACTCCAAAGGCTTCGCTGCCTATTTGCACAGGTCGAAAATATTTCGGCCATGCTGAACTCTTTGGCGGCACAAATACGCATGTAATTGGTGCGACAGGTGTGTGAGAACTGCAAGCAGGCTGCCTGAAAACGACAGCCTGCGGAGTTATTGAGTCGCCGTGCCAGACGCGCGCTGAACGCGCTGCCGCGCAATAGCCACTGCTACCTCGCTATGCTAGACTGCGTGTGCTTTTTCAATTTATTGCAGCAGTTTGAGGCGGCGGGCGCGAGATACAATTATTGCCACCGCATTTTGAATTGGCTGCGGACGGCGCCCGACAAAGCGTCGAAGCTTTTCTCCCCAGAGCAGCGCAATGTTTTGTTCCTACTGTGGCAGTCAAGTGAATGCGGGCGTCAACCAGTGCCCGGAGTGTGGTAAGCCTGTGAGCAATGAAGCCGGAAAACCCATCACCGCCAATGCCGCCAAAACTGGCGCCGTGTCTGCGGCTGGCTCGTCAACTGGCGATGATTCGGGCCTGCCGCCCGAACCCGGTCAATTGGCGGGCCGCTTGTTGGGCGGGCGCTATCAACTCGGCGAACTGATCGGCAGCGGCGGCATGGGCGAAATCTATCGCGCGCGCCGCACGCACATCGGCGATGCCGTGGCCGTTAAAGTCTTGCGCGCCGAGGTCGTCGGCAACGAAAAGACGCGCCAGCGTTTCTATCGTGAAGCGCGCGCGGCCGCGATGCTGCATCATCCGAACGTGGTGGTGATCCATGACTTCGGTGAAGATGATGGCGGCGCGGTCGGGCAGATTGCTTACATCGTGATGGAGTTGCTCAGCGGGCGCAGCCTGCGGCAAGTGCTCTCCGATGAAGGCGCGCTCGATCCGTTGCGCGCTTACGGCATCGTGCGTCAGGCGTGTGCGGCGCTCGAAGCAGGCCATCGCAGCGGCATCATTCACCGCGACATCAAACCCGACAACATCGTCCTGCTCACCCAAGACGAAGACAGCGATCACATCAAGATTCTCGATTTCGGCATCGCCAAGTTGCGTGACGCGGCGCTCGACACCTTGAGCGCCGATAACAACGTGGATAACAATCTGACCAACGTCGGCACTATCATCGGCACGCCCAATTACATGTCGCCCGAACAATGTCAGGGCGAAGAAGCCGATGCGCGCTCGGACATTTATTCGCTAGGCATAGTGATGTATGAGTTGCTGACCGGCACGATGCCCTTCGTCGCCAAAACCGCCACCGCCGTGGCGATCAAACACGTCACCGAAGCGCCGCGCCCCTTGCGCGAATTGCAACCCAACTTGCCCGCCGAGGTCGAAGCCGTTGTCTTGCACGCCTTGGAAAAAGCGCCCGAAGCGCGCCCGCAATCCATGCTCGAACTCGCGCGCGCCTTTGCCGCAGCCTTGAAACGCGCGGATGCGACAGCCATGATCGGACGCGGCGGTCAGGCCGGCGCTAAAGCGATCAACATAGATACTCCGCGAACTGATGAAGTGCAGGGAACGCAGCGCACGCTGATGATGCCGCAGGCCGAGGCGGCGGGCGATAGTTTTAAGACCGTCATTTCCGAAGCAGCAGACGCGCAACCGCAGCCTGCCGTCCCAGCCGAGACAGTTGCACCGCGTCTGACGGCTGTTTTGACGCCAGTTTCAAACTCAGCAGCAGGCGCAGCAGCAGGCGATGATTTCAAGACGGTTGTCACCGATGCCTCAGCGGAAGCCGCAGACAAGTTCAAAACAGATGTGAGCATTGAACCGGTGGCCGCCGCGTTCGACACGGTCTTGACGGATGAGCCGCTGGTTGCGTCGCCGCCGCGTGATGCCTTTGCGACGATGATTCCGGAACCGCCCGCGCCGGAACCGGTGCGCGATGCTTATGCGACGATGATTCCCGCCGCGCCGGAACCCAAAGCGGAAGCCGTCGCCAGCCGCACCGAAATCATGCAGCCGCCGTCCGAAACCAGAGCGCAGATATTTGAAGGGACGGAACTGCTCAACACTCCCGTCACTCCGGCTCCGCCTGCGGCCCAAGCACAAGTTGAAAGCAAAGCCGGCAAGGGCAGCGCAAAAGCTGAAAAGAAAGAAAAGCAGAATGACAAGCACAAGGCTGAAGCCAAAGCTGCTGCCAGCGCCGCCGCGACCGTCGTTGAAATTCCACAAGCGGCTGTCGCAAGGCCCGTTCGGACAGGCTCAAAAAGCGGTTCGCAAAAAGTTTTGTTGATCGGCATTGCGGCGGTTGCGTTGGCGGCGGCGCTCGCGGCGTGGGCCTTCATGACCGGCGGTAATAAAACGCCGGCCGTTGCCAAACCCACGGCACAGGCTTCACCCGTTGCCAACAATACGCCCATTGTGAACGCTCCCGTCGTGCCTGCCGGGATGGTTCTGATCCCCGGCGGCGAATTCAAAGTCGGGCGCGATGACGGCGAAGAGAACGAACGCCCGGCGCATTCGCTGATCGTCGCGCCTTTTTACATGGATCAAACCGAAGTCACCAACGAACAATACGCCAAATTTATTGAAGAGACCGGCTATCTGTTGCCGCCTTCGTGGCAAGGCAAACGCTATCCGGCGGGTGCCGACAAATTGCCCGTGACCGATGTGACCTGGGCCGACGCCAGCGAATATGCCAAGTGGGCCAAGAAGCGGTTGCCCACCGAAGAGGAATGGGAGATTGCGGCGCGCGGCACCGATGGCCGCGTTTATCCCTGGGGCAGCACGTGGGAAGACGATTTGGCGAACGTGGCGAAAGCTGCGGCGGACAAACGCCAACTCGCGCCCGTCGGCGCCTATCTGCGCGGCCAGAGTTTTTACGGCGTGTTCGATATGGTGGGCAATGCCTGGGAGTGGACGGCGAGTGATTACAAAGAGTACGCCGGCGGCAAGCCAGTCCAGATTCCCGCAGGCTATCAAAACTTGAAGGTGATTCGCGGCTGCTCTTATGGCTGTCAGGCAAAGCAGGCGACTGCGACTTTTCGCCGTGGCTGGCCCGCGACGCGCCAGGACATGCCCGAAGGCACCGCGCTGGATTACAAGCAAACCAGTTTCCGCTGCGTACAGGATGCGCCGCAGAAATAATTCAAAGGCAAGCGTTATGAAGAGACAGCAGCTAACTCGTCTGATGTTCAGCATTGCGCTGGCGGCTTGTCTGGCTGGGCCAGCGCTTGCGCAAGGCAGCGGGGATTTGCCGCCTGCCACAAAAGCCAAACCCAAACCAACGCCCACACCCAAGGGCAAGCCCAGCACGCCAAAACCTACGCCTGGCACACCCGCTGGTACGAATACGGCGGCCGAGAGCAAGCCTTCGTCATTGACGCGCCGTCCGGCGAGCACACCGGCGCTGGTGTTCAATCAACCGGTGGTTGCCAGCCTGGAAGCGCCAGGCACAGGCCGCTTGGCGACCGGGCACTTTTACAACGAATACGTGCTGACGGCGAAAGCGTCCGACCTGTTGCTGATTCAATTTCAACCGGATAGCCCCGCGCTCAGCTTGCGCATTACCGATCAGGCGCGCGCCGAATTGCCCATCGTCAAAGATTCGATGACGGGCGATTACCGCTTCGATACGC
>JAYUCP010000043.1:0-2626 GCA_043740245.1 Acidobacteriota bacterium
TTCATCCTCGAACCGATGCGCTGGATTGACCGCTTCGGCTGGCGGCGCATGGTCGAGCATGAGCGGCAAGCGCTGTATTACTTCTGGCGCGAGGTGGGCCGGCGCATGAACATTCAGGACATCCCGCCGAGTTTGGCTGAGTACGAGCAATTCAATGTTGAATACGAACAGACGCGCTTTCGTTACTCCGACGCCAGCCGCCGCACCGGCGCCGCGACGCGCGATCTGTTTTTGTCGTGGCTGTTGCCGAAGCCGTTGTGGCCGTTGGGCGCGCCGTTTGTATATGCGTTGATGGATGACCGGCTGTGCGCGGCGTTCAACTTTCCTCAGCCGTCGCGGGGGATGCGTGCTTTGGTCGAGGGCACGTTGCGTATGCGTGCGCGTGCCGTGCGCTGGTTGCCCGAACGACGGCAGCCGCTGTTGCGCAGTGCGTTGCCGCATCCCAGCTATCCGCAGGGCTATCGCACCGAAGAGCTTGGCCCGCCGGGCACGACGGCTGCGCCATAGTCCCTTGTAGTAGCGAATTTATTCGCGCTGTCGCGCCGCGAATAAATTCGCTACTACAAGGGGGATGCCGCCCAAATTTCAGCCCGCCGTCATTCAATTTTCCCAGCCGATGGTTTATAAGAGAGCGCCCCATCCGCGCGGTTCAAGCGGCTGTTAAGCAGGGGCCGTCAGCTTTTCTTTCTTTACCGCAGGCAATTGGTTTTCTGCTTTCGCACGGAGGATTGCGATGGGTTACATACCGGGCTATGAGCACGACATTTTCATCAGCTACGCACACATTGATAACGACCCGTTGATCAAGGGCGTGCCCGGCTGGGTGGATTTCTTTGAAGACCTGTTGCGCAAAACCCTGCGCGTCAAACTGGGCGCGGAGATCGCCATCTTCCGCGACCCGCAGCTCAACGGCTTCGAGACCTTTTCTGAACAACTGGCCGGGGCGCTGGAACAGAGCGCCGTCATGCTGGCCGTCATCTCGCCGCGCTATATCAAAGCCGAATGGTGTTTATGGGAAATGCGCGAATTCCAGAAACGCACGGGCGGCGGCCGTTTGCTCAAAGTCGTCAAGACCTCGATCGAAGGGGGGAGCTTTCAACTGGATGGGCAAGTCCTGATCGCGAGCATCAAAGATGTGCTCGAACACCGCTTCTACTACGCCGAGGAACGCAGCGGCAGGCACATTGATTTGCAGCCGGAACTCAAGAACAAGGACATCCCTGATTTCGTGGACAAGGTCAATGCCGTGTGCGAAGACCTGCATCAACTGTTCCGCCGCTTGCGTGGCTCAGGTGCTTTGCCCGCGCCCGCGCCCCCGATTCCGCTGATACCCGCGCCGGTGCCTATTCAAACGCCCGCGCCCAATCCTGTCCCCGCGCCGCTGCCTGTGCCGCCGCCACCGCCGCCAACAACAATTACGACGGACAGCCTCAGCACTGCGGCTGAATCGGTGGCGATCTATCTGGCTGAAACGACCAAAGACCAGGCCGAAGCGCGCAAGCTGGTCAAGAGCGAGTTGCAGCAATTCAATTATCTGGTGCTGCCCGATCAGCCGCTGCCGGCGGATGCCGAAGAGTTAGCCCAAGCCGTGCAGCAGTATCTGGCGCAGGCCAAATTGTCGGTGCATCTGGTGGGCGAAAATTACGGCACGATTCTGGATGGCGAAGCGCGTTCGATCCCGCACCTGCAATACGATCTGGCCGCCGCGCAGGCCCGCGCGCATAAATTGACGCAACTGGTCTGGCTGCCGCCCGGCCTCACGCCGAAGGCCAAGCCGCAGGAAGAGTTTGTCGCCTACGTCAAAAACAACACGCCCGATTTGCTGCAAACCAAACTCGAAGACCTGAAGACAGAGATTCACAAAAAGCTCAAACCGCCGCCCAAAGACATCTGGGCCGAACTGGCGGGCGACCCCGTCACGGTTTGCCTGTTTTGCCACGAACAGGATTTCGCCCAGGTCGGGCCGCTGTTCAGCTACCTCAAACTCGAAGAAGCCTACAAAGTGAAATTGCCACTGCAAGATCAAGAGCCGCCGGAAAAATACAAACAACTGCTGCAATCCAGCGATGCGGTGCTGCTCTATTACGGCGCCGCCGATGAAGAATGGTTCGGCAACATCTGGCGCGTGATTCAAAAGCTCAGCGCGACCGGGCGCACCAAACCGCTGGCGGCCAAGGCGATTTACATCGGCGAGGCCGAGACCAAAGAAAAAGACCTGCTCAATTCCAGCGATCCGCTCGTGCTGAAAAATTACGCGCCGTTCACGCCAGACGTTATTGCGCCCTTTGTGCAGCGCATTCGCGCGGCGACGGAGGGCCGATGACACAGTTGCGGCCCACGCATCCTTTCCCCGGCTTGCGTCCGTTCAAGTACGAAGAGAGCCAGCTCTTTTTCGGGCGCGACGGCCAGGTCGAAAAGATGATCGCCAAAATGTCGGCCAAACATTTTCTGGGCGTGGTCGGCACCTCGGGCAGCGGCAAATCTTCGCTGACGTTTGCCGGTCTGTTGCCCGCCTTGCGCAGCGGGATGATGCCGGGGGCCGGTTCGAATTGGCGCATCGCCGTCATGCGGCCCGGTGATGATCCGCTGGGCAATCTGGCGCGCGCGTTGAACGATCCCAAAGTCT
>JAYUCP010000044.1:0-15981 GCA_043740245.1 Acidobacteriota bacterium
CCCGCCGCAGGCGGGGCTGACAAGCTAAAGCTTGAACTCCATGCTTTTCTCCCCTGATTGCGTCACTACCAACCAGAGTAACCGCGAGTAACCGTCATGGCCTCCAAAGCATTCGCCATTATTGAAGCATTCGCCGCCGCGCCCAGCGCCGCAGACCGCCAACAAGCGCCCCCCGCGCTGGCCGCGCTCGCCACGCCTGAGAGCATCGCGCGCCTGACCGCCTTGGCGCTGGCTGACCAGCACCCTGAAGTGCGCCAGCGCGCCGAAGCCGAAGTACAGCAGTTGGCGGGCCCCGCGCTCGCCACCGCTATTCAACAATTGCTCAGCGCGCTGAACGGCCAGCAAGGCAAACAGCAGCAAGTCAACGCCTATGGCTTGCTCGGACGCTTGCGCGCCGCCGGTCACGAAGTGCCGCGCGCGTCATTGCCCTGGCGCACGAAACTGCGGCTGGCGTGGTCGCTCAATGGGTATCTGTATGCGCCGCGCACCTGGCAACACTGCTTCCGGGCCTGGAAGTGGGGCCTCGGTGGCGCCGTGTTGGGCGTGCTTTATTGCGCCGTGTTTGCTCCGCTTGTCACACACTTCGAGCGCGACGAAACGATGTTGACGCGCATCGGCATTGCCGCAGGCGCGCTTGCACTAGGCAGCTTGATCGCCATTTTGCCAACCCAGCGCACCAGTCCCATCAACTTGCAACTCAGGCGCGGCGCCGCGACTGTGGTTGAATTGCTGACAACCACGCTGATCCCGTTTGTCATCGCCGCCGCCATCGCGCTGTTCATTGCCTTCCTGTTTTGGCTGTTCGGTCAAGAGTTGACTTGGAAAGAAGTGCGCTATTACATCCTCGGCTCGCTCGCTCTGTGTAGCCTGTTGATCGGATTGACGCGCGCGGGAACGTTGCTCGGCGGCGGCCTTTTTCAACAGCCCCCCTGGAATCGGCTGGGGCCCGCGCTGTTGGGGTTTATGCCGGCGCTGTTAGGGGCGCTGGCGATTCTTTACTACTTTTGGGCCGAGCCTTACCGCGCCGCCGCGCGCCAACACGGCGCGCGTTTTGCAATGCTCAACACCCACAATCTGGCGGCCTTTCTGACCCAGCAAATCAATCCGGCAAATCCTGACCGGGACGCTTGGTTGCTTTTTATCCCCTTGGCTCTCGGCATTGCTTATGCTTTTTCAGTGATTGACAGCGAATCCGCGCCGCGGCGTCCGTTGTTAGGCAGCTTGGCAATCCCCGTCAACCTGCTCTTGACGGTAATCTTTAGCGCCACGCTGCTGGCCTCGCTTTATCTCGGTTATCAGGCCAAACAAACGCACTTTACCGGTTACCACGGGCGGGTCAACCGTTTGGTCTTCTCTGCTGACAGCAGCCTGCTGGCGGCCAGCGCAGAGTCATGGAATGACTTGCGCATTTGGGAAATGGGGAGCCGTAGCATGCTGCTGCGGCTACGCGAACCCCCCTACTCAATTACGGCTTTGGCTTTTTCTCCCAACCGGAATTTGCTGGCGCTTGGGGATAGTGAGGGTAATGTCGAGGTGAGGGAGCGCCGCACCGGGCAAGTCAAGACAAAGCAGCAGGTAAAGGCCAAGCAGGCTACCTATCGCGCAAGTATTCTCAGCATGACCTTTTCCGCCGATGAAAAAATGTTGGTCGTCGGCAGCGAAAATGGCTCTCTCGCGGTGCTAAATTTGACCGGAGACTTGCCTGCTCTCTTTCAGAATGATCAGTTTGAGCCTACGCAGTTTGTACTCTTCTTGCCGCCGAGCCCACACTTCCTCTGCGTCAGCCGCAATTCCGTGCGGCGTTACGATTTTCCCAGCTTGAGACTGGTTGAAGAGTTGCTACAGTTTGACAGTAACGACCTTCCGAAACTTTCGTACTCGTATGGCTCGCGGGGCGCCGTGATGGTGGTCTCGGCCAATGGAAGATTCATCGCCGCACTCACGGAAAAGAATGCACTCCAGTTTTGGGATCTGGAGCAACGCCAGAAAGTTTGGGCAAGCTCAGGTGATCGGCTCCTCAGAAATGGGCAAGCGCCAGTACGGCTCGCGCTTTCAGCCGAGGGCAACCTGCTCGCGCTGACCTTTGGTAGCAATAGTGGTAGCAATAGCTGGGAAGTTTGGGAGACAAACACCCAACGAGTGCTTAGTACGTCAGAGCGAATTAGCCAAGCTTACCCGGCTTTGACATTTTATGACCCGGCTTTGGCATTCTCGCCGGATGGTAAGTACCTGGCTGTCGGCACTGATAATTTTGTGCGCCTATTGGAAAGCGCCGAGTTCCGCCAACCATAAACGAGCGCACAAACACAGGCCTGGGTTGCGCGCGCCCCAAGCTTTGGTTGCATGGCACGTCGCGAGGTCTGCTATAATCCGGCTCCCCAAGCGGCATTCATTGACGTCTCCACATTGAGTTGTGCTTGCCGCTTTTACCTATGAGCACTCATTCCACACGACGTTGGCTGGCGCGCCTGCGGCATTGGCCGAAGAGAGCGGGAGACTGGTTCGCTGAGCGTTATCAGCGGCTCCCGCAACAACAGCGCTTTCTGCTGGTCAGCGCGTTATTGATTTTACCGACCGCCTTTCTCTGCACACATTTCCCGTTCACCCTACTGCCCAGTTACCGCGTCGGCGATTCGGTCGTGGCTGATATTGTCGTCCCGGCGGATTTACAGGCCGATTCGCTGGATACGTTTAGCAACGATCTGCCGCCCGCTGTCGCTGCTGAATTGCGCCATACGCGGGTCGTGTTGCGGGCCGGCGACGCGGTCACAGAACAGGCGTTGCCGCAGATTCAGGCCATTCGCCAATATCAATTGTCGCAACGCCAGCCGCGCCGCTTGCTTGGCTTGATCCTGATTGTGGCGGCGCTTTATTACGCGCTGTATAAGGTTGCGCTGTCGGGCAAGACAACCCGGCTGGGGCCGCGCGCGGCGTTTTGGGTCGCGGCGTCTTTGTTGTTGCTGCAAACCTTCCTGGTGCGCGCGGGTATGTTCGGCGCGGCAGTGCTGAGCGCGCGGCCAGAAACGATGCGTTTCGGCGATGCGCTGGTCTTTCAATTCGCGGTGCCGTTTGCCGCGTGCGCGCTGGTGCTGGCGTTGCTCGTCAATACCCAGTTGGCGTTGATCGCGGGACTGATGGCGGCGTTGCTGACGGGTTTCGTCTCGGCGCACGGCATGACGATGGCGGCCTTTGCGATGGCGGCTTCGATCACGGCGGTCTTCAGCATTCAAAATTATTGCGACCGGAATTCGATCTCCTACGCCTCCGCCACCATCGGCGGGGTGAGTTTCGTGATGAGTCTGGCCGTGTTGCTGATGTCGGGGCATGGGTTGAATTGGCGCGTCCTGGCGGGCAGCGCGGTGGCCTGTGCGTTGAGCGTGTTGTTGACGGCGGGCCTGGTCAGTTTCCTGGTGCCGATTTACGAATCCATCTTCGACATTCTGACCGATGTGCGTTTGCTGGAATTGTCGAATGCCGATTTGCCGCTGCTGCGGCGGCTGGCGATTGAAGTGCCCGGCACCAACCATCATTCGTTCATGGTCGGCGTGCTGGCCGAAGCGGCGGCCAAGACCATCGGCGCCAATGCCTTGCTGGCCCGTGTCGGTTGCCTCTATCACGACATCGGCAAACTCGCCGCACCCCGCATGTATATCGAGAACCAAGCCGGCGCGGCGAACCCGCACGACAAGGTCGCGCCCAAAGACAGCGCGCGCATCATCACGGGGCACGTGCGGCGCGGCATCGAGATGGGCAACGAAGCCGATTTGCCGCCGCAGATTATTGATTTCATTCCGCAACACCACGGCACGCGCGTCATCGCCTACTTCTATCACAAAGCCAAAGCCGAAGCCGACCGGCGCGGCGAGCCCGTCAACATTGAAGATTTCCGCTACCCCGGCCCGAAACCGCAAACCAAAGAGTCCGCGATTTTGATGCTGGCCGACGGCGCCGAAGCGTCGGTGCGTTCGCTGGAAGAACATACCGAAGAAAATATCCGCGCGATCATCAAGAAGATCATTGACACAGTGGTCGCCGACGGCCAGTTCGACGAATGCAATCTGACGATGCGCGAACTAACGCTCATCCGCGAATCGCTCATCAGCACCTTGCAAAACGTCTATCACCAGCGCATCAGCTATCCCGGCTTCAACCCGCCCAGCAAGGCCGAACAAGCGATGGCGCAGGCCGACATCAGCACCCCGCAGGCAAGCGCGGCGGCCTCTGCCACCAATCGTGCATGAGTCAGGCTCCTTATTACATCGGCATTGATCTGGGCGGCACGCAATTGCGCATGGCCGCCGTCACAGCCCAAGGTCAACTGGCAACTGAAATGCTTGCTGTCCCCACCGGCAAGGGTTTTACGCCGACGGATTTGTCGCACGCCTTGCAGCAACTATCCGCGCGCAGCGCTGAATTAACCGGCAACCACCCAATCGCGGGCTGGGGCGTAGGCGCGGCGGGCGTGGTGTGGGACGGCCAGCTCTCGCAATCGGACAACGTGCCGCTGCTCAGCGGCATTGATCTGGCGGGTTTGTTGCACACAGCCGCGCGCGGCTTGCCGGTCAAACTGGAAAATGATGCGCGCTGTTTCGTGCTGGCCGAAGCGCGCTTCGGCGCGGGGCGTGGCGCGCGCAACGTTTGCGGCATCACGCTGGGCACGGGCTGCGGCGGCGGCGTGATCGTAGAGGGCAAACTCGTCCGTGGCGTAAGTGGCGCGGCGGGCGAAGCCTGGGGCATCCCGCTGCGCGAGCACTTTCTTGAATACTATGTTTCGGGTTACGGACTGCTGCGCACCTATCTGGAACAAGGCGGGCAAGTCAGCGACAGCCTGACGGGCGCAGAAATCGCCGACCGCGCGCGGCATGGCGAAGCGGCGGCACTGGCGACGTGGCGCGCCTATGGCGACGACGTTTATCTGCTGTGCGAAACGCTGATCGCGCTGCTGGAACCCGAAGTCATCGTCATCGGCGGTTCGATGGCGCAAGCGCACGACCTGTTCGGCGAGAAATTTCAGCACAAGCTGGCCCAGCGCCCAACGCGCATCGCATTGGCTGAATTAGGAGCGGCGGCGGGTGTCATTGGCGCGGCGGCCTTGCACCTTTGAGTTTCAATTTCGAGGGCCAGCTTTGTTTGTAATCGAGCTTCCCAACCCTTGCCTGACTTTACTGATTGGCCCCTCCGGCGCAGGCAAATCCACTTTTGCGGCGCGCTACTTTCGGCCCACTGAGATTATTTCTTCCGATCATTGCCGCGCGCTGATTTGCGACGACGAAGCGGCTCAACACATCAACGCTGAAACCTTTGGGCTGGTGCAGCATCTGGCGCAACTGCGTTTGCAGCAAGGCAAGTTGACTGTGATTGACGCCACCAACCTGGAATACCGCGCCCGGCGTCCTTTCTTGCGGCTCGCGCGGCGTTGCGGCGTGGCGGCGGTCGCAATGGTCTTCGAGGTCGCACTTACAACCTGCCAAGCCCAAAACCAAACGCGCAACAACCGCGTCGTGCCAGCCGCAGTCGTGCAAAAACAAGCTGTGGAACTGGCGCAAACACAGGCACGGCTGGCGCGCGAAGGCTATGCGGGGATTTACCGCTTGAACGAAAGCAATTTGGCGGCGGTGACGGTCGTGCGGATCAAGCAGCAGCACGGCTGAGCAGAGTTAATCCTTTCCCTGAACTTTTTTCTCTTTTCTTACAGAAAACCTTGGAAGTTTCCCGCCATTCGCCGTTTATCACTATTGCCTAGCAAAAAATAGCTAGGGGCCAGGGCGGGTCACCAGGGAGCTACGGCACCAGGCTCTAAGTGGCCCGCCTATTACATGCGGTACAGTTTTTATATTGCGAACCATTCTTATCCCTCACGTCCCCGGATCGGATTTCGTAAATTTACTGCGGTAATCTTGTGTCGCCTGACGGATTTGGAGCCAGTGCGCAAATACGTCAGGGTTCTGCAACCAGACCGTGAACCATTGAGCGATTTCTGCCTGTTCGTCGTGGCAATCTTTGCCGGACTTTTGGGCGGTGCGCTCGGCTTCGCGTTTCCCAATCAGGGCCGTGCGGCGGGCAAAGCGAATGCCGGTTTGGTCTCCGAGGCGTTGGAACTTGCGGTAAAGCGCGTCTATTTCACGCAAGGATGCTTCGGCTTGCGCGAGGGTTTCGAGGCGAGGGAGGTACTGAAAAAGGTTCTCGTATTTTTCCGTTGGCCCGGCCATGCGGAAGATTTGTTCGTAACGAACCGGCAATTCTTCATCCACCAAAACGCGTGCGATCTCCCCAGGATCCATTGCGCCACCCGGGCCGAATTCTTCGACCAGGGCACGGTTGATGATGGCGATTTCACGCGCCGTGACTTCGCCCATTGCTTCGCGGTCGTAAATATCAAGCACCAGTTCGCGTTTGCTTTTGCGTTTCATAAGGTTTCTCTGCGGGCCAGCGCTGCCAAAAAAATTGCTTCAACTACCACCACGTTACAACAAAGCAGTTCCATCAGGTATCGCACTCGTCTGAGTGGTTAGGCGCCAAGCGCCGACAAAGTGTCGGTGTAAGGTGTGCACGGTTTTATGCGCGTAAGGATGACTCTAAAAACCGGCGCTTGGCGCCTAACCACTTTAGCCCCCGCGAAGACGTAGGGACGCCGGACGTTCCTACGGAAATGAAAAGGCAAAAGGAGGCAATGCCTGACTTCCTTTTGCCTTTCGTTTATTCAGCCTAGCCCGCCGTCAAACAGCCGGTTGCTGTTGCGTCACGCAATGGATCGAGCCCAGCCCCCAGATCAATTTTGTGCAATCAATGCCGATCACACGGCGCTCAGGAAAACACTTTTGCAAGACTTCGCAAGCAACCGCATCGTTGGCATGCCGATACGTCGGCACGATCACACTCTTGTTCGCAACATAAAAGTTGGCATAGCTCGCGGGCAGGCGCTGCCCCTCAAACCAGAGCGCGCCCGGCATTGGCAGTTTGATAACACGCAACGGTTGCCCATCCTGATCTTTCATCGTCAACAGGCGTTCGTAATTTTCCTTGAGCGGCGCGTAATTCTCATCCTGCGGATCGGCTTCCAACACCGTGACAACAGTGTCAGCCGCGACGAAGCGCGTCAGATCATCCACGTGCCCATCGGTGTCATCGCCAACAATGCCCTCGCCCAGCCATAGGATGTTCGACACACCTAGAAAATCTTGCAGGTATTGCTCAATCTGCGCGCGCTTCAATTGCGGATTGCGATTCGGATTGAGCAAACACGCCTCGGTCGTCAGCAACGTCCCCCGTCCATTCACATCCAGCGAACCGCCTTCCATCACAATGCCCGGCGTAAACAGCGGTTCGCCCGACTCCGTCGCAATGCGTGTCGGCACCACATCGTCATTCTCATACGGCGGATATTTGTCACCCCACGCGTTGTAGCCCCAATCATTGATCGCCCGCTCGCGTTTGCCATTCAGCTCGCGCACCACATAAAGCGGCCCGTGGTCGCGGCACCAGGCGTCATCAGTCGGATTGAAATGAAAGCGCACAGCATTCAAATCAACGCTGCCCGCCCGCAACAATTGCCGCACACGTTCGGCAAAATCTTCATCGGCGACGTTGATGCGCACCAATTCCGAAGCGGTCAAACGCTTCGTCAGTTCGACAAAAATGTCTGGAACGTTTTCAAATGCGCCCGGCCAACTGGCTTCCTTGTGCGGCCACGAGAGCCACGTCGCTTCGTGCAGTTCCCATTCCGCAGGCATGTGGTAGCCAAGTTCGCGCGGTGTCTGCTGGTTCTTTTGCATACTCAAAACAACTTCCCACGAAGGCACACGAAGAAGACACGAAGAATTGTGATAACTGCTTCGTGTCTTCTTCGTGTGCCTTCGTGGGAAGGATCAGTCAATAAACCTCTTGGTTATTTCGCCGTATGCATCAATCCGCCGGTCACGCAAAAACGGCCAATGCGTGCGCTGAATATCCGTCTTGCCAAAATCCACTTCTGTCAGCAGGATTTCCTCCCGCTCGACCGAGCCTTTCACCAGCAATTGCCCCGACGGATCGGCGATGAAGCTTTGTCCCCAAAATTGAATGCCTTCACCCAAGCTTTGTTGATGCTGTCCGGCGGGCGTTGGCTCGTGCCCGACACGATTGGCGACCGCAACATAAAGCCCATTCGCCACGGCGTGCGAACGCTGAATGATCTCCCACGCTGAATGCTGGCGTTCGCCGTATTCAGCCTTCTCGCCCGGATGCCAGCCGATGGCGGTCGGATAGAACAGAATCTGCGCGCCGCGCAGCGCCGTCAGCCGCGCGCCTTCGGGATACCACTGATCCCAGCAAATCAGCACGCCGACTTTGCCATAGCGCGTCTCGAACATCTTGAAACCCAGATCGCCCGGCGTGAAATAGAACTTCTCGTAAAAGAGCGGATCGTCCGGGATGTGCATCTTGCGGTACTTGCCCAGCAACGCGCCGTCCGCATCCAGCACGACGGCGGTGTTGTGATAAAGCCCTTCGGCGCGCTTCTCAAACAACGAAGCCACGATCACGATGCCGCGCGCTTTGGCCAGCTTCGCCAACACTTGCGTAGACGCGCCGGGAATCGGTTCGGCCAGTTCAAAAAACTTATGCTCTTCGGTCTGGCAAAAGTAGCGCGAGCGAAACAGTTCCTGCGTCGAAACGATGTGCGCACCCTGATTGGCGGCCTCTTCGATACGCGCCAGGCATTTGTCCAGGTTCTCTTTGGGATCGGCGCCGCACGACATCTGAATCAGTGCCACGTTCGCTTTGTCGGCTTGTTTCATAGGCCCGGCATTATTCAATCTCGCCGCGCAAATCTCAAACCCTGCTGTCATAAAGACGGTTTCTCCCCCACCGGAGGAATTCCCTTTATCAGGTTGTCTCACGCCCAGCCCGCACGCTGGAAGCGGTGGCGTGCCCAGGGTTTCACTGCTTATCGCGCAACGTGAACTCCGGCGTATAGAGCAAGGTATTAGCCCCCAGCGTCTGCTCGTTGATGACCATTTGATAGTTCAGTTCCAGCCGATACGTGCCCGCCGGATAGATACCAAACTTGTCGTCCGGCAATTTTACGACGTAGCTCTGGCGTGGCCCGATGCGAATCAATTTGGTCGGCGAAGCCAGCGGGCAGGGCGCGACGTTCGTCCACGTGCCGTTGGCTTCGCGGCGTTGCACGTCAAAGACGGTGCATTGAGTCTTGTGATCGGCGGTCTGTAGCGGCAGGTCGGTGTCGTTGATGATGCGCGCGACGAAGCCTTGTCCGACGAATTGCGGCACACTGTCCAGCATCAGCTTGACGCTCTGGCGCGTCGGCATCGCGTCCACGCGGAAGCTGGGCGAAACGGCGCGCAGCAGATCGCTGGCGCCCGTGCCGCCCGTGCCAAAGCCATAGTCCAGCACCAGGCGGTAAAGGCCCGGCACTTTGAGCGGATTGGCATTTTCGCCCGGCTGCAACACGACGCGCAGCGTTTCGCCCGCGCCAATCGTGACCGGCAAGGACATGCGTTTCAGAAAACATTCGCCGCTGTCCCGCCAGTCTTCGCCTGCCTGCCGCTGCAATCTGACGATGGAGCAATACGATTTCAGATCAAAGGCCGTGATGGGCTGCGCCGCGCCGTTGAAGAGCGTCGCCGTGATCGCTTCGGCTTCTCCGTAATTGTTCTTGTCGGGATTGATCGTGACGCCCTTGCCAGGCACAGGCACGCTCGGCAACGTCACCACGCCATCCAGCCGCGCGCGATAAGTGGGCAGCGGCCCGGCCACGCGCGGATCAATGTCCGCCGACAGCGTCGCCAGCGCGATTTGAGGGATCGTCGGTGCGGCAAAGGTCGGCACCGGTTCCAACTGCGCTTCGATGTGTGCGGCGCGGCATTCCTTGTCGGCATCGCGGCGCGCGTTCAATCCGACCGTCCCGCGCAAGGTCATCACCTGCAGGATGCGGCCATCCGGCGCAAAGATTTGCACCGTGCCCTGCACCGTCCCCAAGCCGTTGGCGTCGGTGACGAAGGTCAGGTCTTCGGCAACCAAGCGGCTGCCGTCGGGAAAGGCCTCGCCCGTCTGATCGCAACTCGGATTGGCGCGCATCGTCCAGCCCAGCGCGGTGCGCGTGAGGATGCCACCCGTGTCTTTGGAAAGGATTAAATTGTTCGCTTGCGCCTGCGCCCTCGTGGTCAAACAGAACGCCAACGCCACACTCAAGAGGGATAAACAAATGCGGTTCATAAACTGCCTCCGTTTTGAAAAGGAACCTTGCTGTGCCTTGTGTCTTGAATGACAGCAGCGGATGGACACGGGGTTGGGTGAGTGGATGATTGAATGTTTGTCTCGCGGGCGAAAGCTTAGCATAGCCGGGCGGGGGCGGGCGGCGGATTAATGAAGCGTGTTTTGGAGTGCGGCGGCTCGACGCCGCTTTGTTATGCCACTCTGTCAGACGAATCATCAAAGCATGCTGACGTCTCGGCGAGACACCAATGCGCCTGTAGCCAAAGTGGAGTAACAAAGCGGCGGCGGGCCGCCGCACTCCAAAGGCTTGGCCGTCGGTGAGCCTGCTAGCGCAACTGTGCTTCGATCTCGCGCACTTCGCCGTCGCGCCGGTGGTAGCCGGTTTGTGCAACCAGGTCGCGGGCCTGTTCCCAATGCGGGCGGGCTTGCGTGGGGTCGCGCTGGGCTAGGCAGAGGCGGGCCGCTTCGAGGTGGGCGTCCGCCTGGTGCAGCCGCATCGCGCCGCGCTGGGCGATGCGCAAGGCTTCGCGCAGGTCGCGCCACGCGCGGGGGAAGGCTGCGGCGTCGCCCCCCGCGCCCGCCAGCCGCAGCCACGCGGCGCGGGCGAGCAGACCGAGTGGCAAATAATCAAGCCGTCCGGCCAGCCGCAAGCCGTCCACCGCGCGTTGCAAACATTGCCCGGCTTCGGCAAAGGCCGGGGCGGCGGCGGGCGCGGCGGTCTGTTGCGCTTCCCACAGACAGGCGCGGCCCAGCGCAAGCTGGGCCAGCGAGATAGTGAGCAGCGACTCAATATATCCTCCTTCAAACATCTCCACCGCTCGCTTGCGCACTTCCTGCTCGTAACCCTGAGTCAACAGCAAGTCACAGTACTGAAACCCTTGTAATGAAAAAAGGAATTGAAAGCTAGGAAACAAAGCCTTTGACATTGTTTCAGCTTCACAAAAGATGACAGCGGATTCCGCCAATTCACCTGCTTGATGCAAGGCATCTGCAAGTGCAGTACGAACAGCCATACGCCAAAAGCCGACACCACTGCGGTCGGCCAACTCAATACTATGTTGTGCATACCTGAACGCTTCCTGCAATTCACCCAGTGTTAGCGATAGTTCACTGAGGTTATTAGCATTGACGGCAGCGAGTTGCCAGTTTTTCAGGGCAATGCATAGTTCTAATGCCTTCCGCCAAGGTTGCGCCGCTGCTGACATTTGCCCCAGTGCACGCATATCAAAACCTGTCATCATCAAGACATCCAAATAGCATCCTCTTTTAAGTGGCGTCGCCGGGTGTAGCCAGGGCTTGGCAAAAAAGTTCTGCAGCACACTCAGATCAGCACTGAACGCCCCAAGCTTTTTAGTTAAGAATGCATAGTTCCATCTGCAAACCCGCCGCTTGTACACCTCGACGAATGCTTCCAGCCACCGCTTCGTTTCGCAACCGTGCGCGATGGCGGCCAGCAGCGGTTCCATTTCGGCCAGCGTGTCGGGCAGGTCTTTCGGAGCCGTGCGCGTGAGGTGTTCATAAAGCCGGTCGTTGGCCGCGCGCCAGGCGTCGGGCGCTGCCTGTTGCAGCACGTCGCGGAAATGTTCGCGCACCAGCGGATGGGCGTCCAACTCGTCCGGTGTGTGATGGCTCTCCGCGTCCAGCAGTTTGTATTTGCGCAACCGTTGCAGCGCCCGCAACCAGTTGGCCTCTGACTTCTTGCCGATGTGATCGGTCAGTCCCGCAATCTTCGGCGCTTTGCGCAAGGCCGCCAGCGAAGCCCCATCCGCCGTGCGGTCAAAGAGGCCGAGCAGCCGCAGCACTTCGCTTTCTGCGCCCGCGCCAAAACGCGCAGCCAGCGCGGCGATCACGCGGCGCGGGTGTTTGCCTGCGTCCACGGGAATGTCCAAGTCGGGAATGCGCGCCGCCTCCGCAATCGAATGGCCGGGGATGTCGCGCAGGTATTCGGCCAGCAGCTTCAACGCCAGCGCGTGATGGCCGAACGCTTCCGCCGTGGCGGTCAGTTCTTCGTCGCTGCCACGCACGCCGCCTACGCGCAGGAAGGCGCGCGCCGCAGCGGGCGAGAGGGTTTCGAGATTGAGTTGCACGACTGGCTGTACCGTAGACTGTCCAGTCTGCGGAGGCTGCGGGTTCAGACCCACTTGATCTGCCAGCGGGTTTTCCGCCTCAGCCTCGCGCAATTGCAGACCCGCTTGATCCACCAGCGGGTCTACAGCGTCAGCCTCCCGCAGACTGGACAGTCTACGGTACGGCGCGCGCGCATCCTCTGCGTGCTCCCAGTCATCCAGTTCAGGCAGCCGTTCGCGCGTCGAGATCACACACAGCCCCGGGTTGTCGCGCGCCAACTCTTCGAGCAGCGTCAGCAGGGCTGGGTCTTTGAGCTTGCCGCGTTCGTGCGCGTGGGGCGATTGCAACGGCTCCAGGCCATCCAACAACAACAACGTGCGCTGCTGGCGGATCAGCGCGGCCAGCCGTTCGCCCTTGTCCCACGGCGTCCCGGCGGTCGGGTCGGTGTCGCCGAACCAGCGCAGCGCCTGGTCTATGAACAAATCCGCCGAAGCCGCGTGGTCGCTCGTGCCCTGGCTGTAAAACGACCAGGCGTAAACGCGCCGCGCCCCGCGATAGTTGTCGGCTTGCATGGCTTCGAGCCACTTGTTGATGAGCGTTGATTTGCCGACGCCACCCCAGGCGACGAAGCTGAGCACCTTGACCTCCTGCTTTTCCCAAACGTCATCGAGCAGGTTCAATTCCTTGTCGCGTCCGAAGACATCCATGCCGGTGCTGGGCAGCCGCGTGATGTCTATCTTTTCAGGCGCGGGCCAGCGTGGCGCGGGCGGCGCGGGTGCGGGTGCTGGCGGTGGTGGCGAGGTTTGGTTGATACCGCGCAAGCCGCCCAGGATGCCGGCCAATGGCGGAGCCGAACTGGCTGCGGCTGGCGCGCCAAAGATACCCGCGAGCAAGCCGGACAGATCGTCTGGCAAGACTTTTTCGATTAAGCCAATCAGCTTACCGGTGGAGCGTTCAGCCGGTTTTTTCAACTCGATGCCCGCGAGAATGCGGTCGCAAATCTGCTCGGCGACTTGCGCAAAGGGCACATCCCACTTGTTCTCGAAATCCACCGCCACAGTCTTGCCGTCGCGCGGCCACATCTGCGTGTCTTTCAACCAGCGGTGCACTTTCCACACACAAGGACGCAGCAGCACGGGCAGCAAGACCATGCCTTCCTGCTCGCAACGCTTGAGCATGAATGGGACTTCTTCTTTGGTGCAAAAGTCGGACGCCAGATAGTCGGGCGAGATCAAACAGACCGAGACAGCAGCCTTTTCCATCGCGGCGCGGATTTCGGGATACCACTGATCACCCGCGTCAATCCGGCGGTCTTCCCACACGTCGAGCACACCGGCCTGCTCCAACGCCTTGAGTTGCGGCAACAGGCGGTCTTTCCAGAGTTCATCTTTGTGACTGTAGCTGACAAAAACACTCGGTAATTCGGGCATCGGCTGTGTTCCTCACTCTTGCTGACCTTCTGGGATTGCGCGTCACTCATCGCCAAATGAAATACCCAGCTCGCGCGCCGACTGGATCACATCGGAATCGAGCGGGACAAACTTGGTTTTGCTGATCGCTTCTCCGAGCGGGACGGTGATGATGGACGAAGATTGCAGGGCAACCATGCAATTTTTTTCGCCGCGTTCAACCGCCCGCACCGCCGCCGCGCCGAAGCGGGTCGAGAGCAAGCGGTCGGCGGGCGTAGGCATGCCGCCGCGTTGCAGATGGCCCAACACCAGCGCCCGCGTTTCGCGTTTGGTCAGGCGGTGCAATTCGCGCGCGACCAGTTCGGCGATGCCGCCCAAACGCGGCTCCTGGCCGGCGTCGGTTTGTTGATAGGTCAATTCACCGCCGGTGGGGCGGGCGCCTTCGGCGGCGACGATGATGGCGAAGTTGCGTTTGTGCCGCCAGCGGTCGTGAATCTTCTTGGCGATGGCCGCGTAAGCGAAAGGAATTTCGGGCAACAGAATCACATCGGCGCCGCCCGCGACACCGGCGTAAAGGGCGATCCAGCCGGCGTTGCGGCCCATGACTTCGACGACCATGACGCGTTCGTGCGAGGCGGCGGTGGCGTGCAGTTTGTCAATCGCCTCGGTGGCCGTGGTGATGGCGGTGCTGAAGCCGAAGGTCAATTCGGTGTCGGCCAAATCGTTATCAATCGTTTTGGGCACGCCAATGACGGGGATGCCGCGCGCCGCCAGCCGCGCGGCGATGCTGAGCGTGCCGTCGCCGCCGATGACGATCAGGGCGTCGAGACCCAGGCGTTTGAAACGTTTGATGACTTTGTCCGAAACGTCTACGGTTTTGGTCTTGCCGTTTTCCTTGACCGTCCATTGAAAGGGATTGCCGCGATTGGTGGTGCCTAGAATCGTGCCGCCCGTGTGGATGATGCCGCGCACGGTTTGCGCATCCATCGTGATGACGCGCTGCTTGTGCAAGAGGCCTTCAAAACCGCGCTCGATGCCGAATACCTGCCAGCCACGATTGAGCGCGCCGAGCACGACCGCGCGGATGACGGCGTTCAAACCGGGACAATCGCCGCCGCCAGTGACGACGGCGATCTTTTTGGGTTTGCTGTTGAGTTTCGTTGCTGGTGTTGCAGTCTGACGTTTGGGAGCCATGACCGCAGTGTATGCAGATGGATGGTAAGTGCCAAGCGGCAATGGAAAGGAAGAGCATTTTCCATTTTCCATTTGAGATTTTCGATTTGGCATTGCCGGAATCACACGCGCTCACAGGCGCAATGACAAATCTCAACTGCCAAATGGAAAATGGAAAATGGAAAATGAAACCCGCCTACTCGTCGTCCCCTTCCGCTTCCTCCGGCTCCGCAGCTTCCTGACGGCGTGGTTGGGATTGCGCTTGGGCGCTCAACGCGGCGAGATCGTGGATGAGGATGCGGCGGTTGCTGAATTCGACCACTTGGCGGCGGCGCAGGTCGTTGAGGTGCATGGTCACGGATTCACGCGTGCTGCCGACCAGATCGGCGAGTTCGCGGTGCGGGATGCGCAGGCTTATCAAGCGGCGTCCGCCTTCCTGCGCGACGCCGTAACGCCCAGCTAAATCGAGCAGCACCTTGGCCAGACGGCTGGAGATGCCGTCCAGCGAGAGGTCGCAGATGCGCTCTTCGGCGCGCAACAGCCGTTCACCGATCAGGCGGAAGAAGTATTCGTTCAAGCGCGGGAACTCGGCCATCAGGCGTATCACGTCCGAGCGCCCCAGCCGCACAATCGTCACCATATCGTGGGCCAGCGCCGTACGTATGCGTTTGCCCGCGGCAAACAGGGCGTCTTCGCCAAAGACCGTGCTGGGCGGCAGGATTTCGAGCAACACGCGATTGCCGAGGGCGTCTTCGCGCGTGAGTTTGATGTGGCCGTTGACCAGTCCATAAACGGCGTCGCGGTCATCGCCCATGCGGTAAATCACGCCCCGGCGCGTGTGCGTGCTGAGCGTGACAAAGCCCGCCAGTTGCTGCAGCGTCGCGCGGTCAAAATAGCGGCTGAATTCCAATTGAGCGAGCGCTTCGGTTTCGCGCGAGTAAGAAGATGTTGGTCTCATGGGTTATGCATTCCCGTCGGGTGTGGCGGAAAACCAGGGACTCGGTGCCGCCAATAACACAGGCAGGACTTACGCAAAGTGTGGTGCGGGTTCTTTACCCATGTGCGCCAGGTTAAGGATAAGTCTTTTAGAATCAGTACGCAGGTCTTGTATGTCGTTGAT
>JAYUCP010000045.1:0-39006 GCA_043740245.1 Acidobacteriota bacterium
GTCATTCTTAGCAGGAAGCAACCGCCTAATCCATTACTCACTGCATGAGAATGGCGAATGACGAATTGAGAATGCCTTGCCAGCATCAACGTACCAAACTTGCTGGTTCCGCTTTAGCGCGCTCAGAGCGCCGATTTTATCTCGCCACTCTTCGCCAATCGCGCAATGTGTTCCGCCGCGCGAAAGGCGAGCGCCTGAATCGTGCAGGTCGGCTGGCCGCGCCCCGAAGTCACCAAGCTGCTGCCATCGCAGATAAACAGATTCGGCACGTCGTGCGCGCGATGATATTTGTTGACGACCGATTCGCGCGGGTCATTGCCCATGCGGCAGGTGCCGAGCAAGTGAAAGCCCAGCGATTGCGAACGCAGCGGGCGCAGCCAGACTTTGCGCGCGCCAGCGGCTTCGAGCAACTCCTTGCCGCGTTGCTGCACGAAGGCCATCATTTTCATATCGTCAGGATGGTCTTGATAGGTCACGCGCATGGCAGGCAACCCCCAAGCGTCTTTGACGTGCGGATCAAGCGAGATGTTGTTGCTCTCCATTGCCAGCGAGGTCGTATGCCCCAGCGTCGTCATCGTGCGCGTGTAATACTCGCCAAGCATACGTTTGTACTCCGCACCCCAGCGCGGCGCATCGGGCGGCAGGCCACGTTGCGCAAAGCCGATGGGGTACTGGATGAAGCGCGCATCCAACGCGCCGCCGCCGTAATGGCCGCGTTTCGGATCGCATTCGTACCAGTCTTGAATGATGCGGCTGACGCCCACACTCTTGTATTCGTTGAGCGGTTGATCAAACACCGCGCCTGCCCCAGCGTGGCCGTTGTACATCAGATACTTGCCCACCTTGCCACTCGAATTCGCCAGCCCGTGCGCGAAGCGCGCCGATTTCGACAGCAATAAGAGCCGCGCCGATTCAGCCCCGTTGGCGCACAGCACCACAGCCTTTGCGCGTTGAAAGACTTCGCGGCGGTTTTCATCGAAGTAGATCACGCCAGTGACGCGCCCCGCTTTGTCTGTCTCAATCTTGCGCACGTAGCTGTTGGGCCGAATCTCGCAGTTGCCGGATTTGAGCGCAATGGGAATCAGCGTGCTGAGCGTCGAAGACTTGGCTTTCATCTCGCAGCCGAAGTACGAGCAAAAGCCACAGTGCGCGCAGGCAGCGCGGCCACGATACGGTTTCGAGATGACGGCCATTGGCGCGGGGTGCGCGTGCCAGCCCAGCTTGCGCGCCGCGCGTTCGGCCAACACGCCTGACGCTTTGATGGGCAAGGGCGGCAGTGGATACGGTTTGGAACGCGGCGCATCGAAGGGGCCCGGCGCGCCGGAGATGCCCAATTCCTGCTCAGCTTTGGTGTAGTAGGGTTCGAGTTCGGCATAAGTGATCGGCCAATCGGCAAAGCCCGTGCCCGCAATCGGGCCCCACTTGCTGCGCTCTATGAAATCAATCTCGCGGAAGCGCCAGTAATTGGCCGCGTATACGACGCTGCCGCCGCCGACCAGGCGGCCATAGATGATCGCCGGTTGAATCTTGGCTTCTTCTTTTTCCGTCGTGCGAAAGGTCGTCGGCTGGCGGCGGTAATCGTTGAAGACGGCGCGTTGTTGCTGGTGGCCGTATTCGTCGTGCTTGAAATCGCTCTCGCGCAAAAACGGCCCCTGTTCGAGCACGACAATGCGAAAGCCGGCGGTGGATAATTCTTTGGCGAGGATGCCGCCCGCCGCGCCCGCGCCGATCAACACGAAATCAACATCCGTTTGTGCGTTGTACTTGACCTGTTCGTTCATAACCCGCTGGCTCCCCCAGATGATTGAAGATGATTGAATCAGAATTGCGCGTGCTACCGCTCGCGGTTTTGCTCGCTGTCGTAAAAACCAAACGGCGGCTCGAAATCAAACTTGTCCTCAAAGCCGATCAGCTTCCAGCCGAGCTTGTCGCGATTGCCGCCATACGACGGATCGGCAAACATCCCGAAGATGGTCATGTTGCGCATGGCCTCGAAAAACTCGCTCTTCTCGATCTTCTTTAACAACTGAATCTGTTGCTCAGCATTCATGGCCGCGAAGCTGCGCGCTTGCTTGCCGACCTTTGCCTGAAGCTGTTTGAGACCCTTGAGAAAAACGAGGCGTTGGTCGGCGGCGAAGGTCGCCAGCGCGCGATCAATGAAATAGATCACGCCGGCTTCGCGCGCTCCAGGCGTGTCGTCGGTTGGGATGATCTGCGCGGCGATGGCTTCGATCTCAGCCGCCTGCGTGGGCGTGAAGAATTCAAACGTGAGCGGCGGCGCGCCCTCCGCAGCCAGGTGGGCGTGCGCCTGCGCAAGTGCGACTTCGGGCAAGTTGGCCAACAGCCAAGCCGAACCCAGGCCCGATGCCGACGCGCGCGCGAAACGTCGCCGCGAAATCATTTGCTTGTCCATGTTGTGTTGCCTCCGGCGCTGAATAAAACCAGATTGATGAAGCGGGCGCATGCTACTTGGCGCACGCGGCCTCTGTCGAGCTTGCTGGGCGCGCTTTACCAAAAATTGTCGCGCGCCGCAGTTTCATCGTGACTTCGCGGCGATTTGTGTATACTGCGCCCAGCCTAACGAAACCTGAGCAGTACATTCACAACCAAGCGTGTGGCATACGCGCTACTACCAGCGCGAACCCCGCGCGCAAACTTGCATCCGCAGAATGGGAGGCCGCAGATGGGCATTCAACAGCGCTCACGTAGTTTTTATGTTGGCGCCGCTTTCGTCGCGCTAATCGTCGCGCTCGGAATTGGTCAACGTGTGCTCGAACGCATGAGCGCGGCGGGCAGCGCCATGCAGGCGCCGCGTTTCGAGGTTGATCCGTTCTGGCCGAAGCCGCTGCCGAATCACTGGCTGCTCGGCTCGACCATTGGCGTGTCGGTGGACGCGCAGGATCACGTTTGGATCATTCATCGCGGGCCGGGCACGCTCAACGAACGCACCGAGATGGGCGCGGCCACCAACCCGAAAACCGCGCAGGAATGCTGTGTGCCCGCGCCGCCCGTGCTCGAATTCGACGCCGCCGGCAACATGGTCGGGAGTTGGGGCGGACCTGGTGAAGGCTACGAATGGCCGGAGTCGAATCACGGCATCACCGTGGATTACAAAGGCAACGTCTGGATCGGCGGCAACGGCGCGAAAGACGCGCACGTCCTCAAATTCACCAAGAGCGGCAAGTTCCTCATGCAAGTCGGGCAAGCGGGCAAGAACACCGGCAGCAACGACCCGGTGAATTTCGGCCGGGTGGCGAAAATTTTCGTTGACGCCAAGACCAACGAAGCCTACATCGCCGACGGTTACGGCAATAAGCGCGTGGTCGTGATTGACGCTGACACCGGCAAGTTCAAACGCTTCTGGGGCGCGTATGGCAACAAGCCCGACGACACGAACCTGGGCCGCTACAACCCCGACGCGCCGCCCGCGCAACAATTCCGCACTCCGGTGCATTGCGCAGATTTGTCGCTAGACGGTTTGCTCTATGTGTGCGACCGCGCGAACGACCGCGTGCAGGTCTTCAAACCCGATGGCAAGTTCGTCAAGGAAGTCTTTGTCGCGCCCAAGACGCTGGGCGACGGTTCGGCCTGGGACATCGCGTTTTCAAAAGACCCGCTGCAAAAATATCTTTATCTCGCGGACGGCAAGAACGAAAAGGTTTACGTGATGCAACGCGACACCATGCAAATCCTGACCAGCTTCGGCGACGGCGGACGCCAGCCGGGCCAGTTCTTCGCCGTGCATAGCATCGCAACGGATTCAAAGGGCAATCTCTATACGACCGAAACCTACGAGGGGAAACGGTTGCAGAAGTTCGTCTACAAAGGTCTCGCGTCAGTGGCGAAGCAGGATCAGGGCGCGCCCTGGCCGGCCTCCAACGCAAAGAAGTGAAACACGGCGCGCGCTGTACCGTAGGTTTTGCAACCTGCGGCAGCGTCATCATCAAATCGCTTGGTAAAAACTGAGCGTCTCATCAATCAAGTCCTCCGCAGGTTGGACAACCTACGGTACTTTTTCGGAGGAAGTTATGACACAGCATCAAGCAACACGCCGCGGCTTCATCGGCGGCATGGCAACCGCCTTAAGTGTGGGTAGCATCGTTCCCGCACGCGAGTTGTTCGCGCAAACGCAACAAGGTCGGCAGGGCGCTACGGACGAAGAACGCGTGCCTCTCGACCCCAAGGAATACGACGCGATGGCAAAACTTGCCAACAACGAGAATGGCTGGGGGCCGTCTGACAACGTGATGAAAGCGATGACCGAGGCGTGGAAGTATTCCATGCGTTACGGCTATCCCGACGGCGGCCTCGTCAAAGCCATCGCCGCGCATCACGGCTTGAAACCGGAAAATGTGCTGCTGGGCGCGGGTTCGGGCGAGATTCTGAAAGTCGCTGACGACGCGCTGTTGCAACAACACAAAAAGGTCATCGGCGTCGAACCAACGTATAATTCCGTTTATCAATACGCCACCAACAGCAAGGCCGACGCGCTCAAGGTGCCGCTGTTGAAAGATTACCGGATGGACATTCCGGGCATCATTCGCGCAACGAAGCTGAATTACCGCGACGTAGGGTTCATCTATCTCTGCAACCCGAACAACCCGACCGGCAACATCATTTCGAAACAGGAGATCAAACTCTTGCTCGACAGCATTCCGGCGGACGTGCCGGTGCTGATTGACGAGGCCTATCACCACTTCGTTACGCACGCCGATTACGCCACGTCGGTGCCGTACATTCTGGAAGGCCGCCAGGTGATCGTGGCGCGCACCTTCTCGAAGATTGCCGGGCTGGCGGGCATGCGGCTCGGTTATGGGTTGGCGTCGAAAGAACTGATCCAACGCTTGCGGCCCTTTGCCAACGGCAGCATCAACGCCATCGTCAAACACGGCGGCGTGGCGGCGCTGCAGGACACGGCATACGAAACCAAGATCAAACAGATGACCATCGCGCTGCGCGAACAGACGACAAAACAGTTGCGCGAGGCGGGCTTCGAGGTGCTGCCTTCGGAAGCCAATTTCTTCATGGTGAACGTGGGGCGCGACATCACGCCGGTCATCGAGGAGTTCAAGAAACGCGGCGTGGCCGTCGGGCGCAAGTTCCCGCCGCTGGACAAATGGCTGCGCGTTTCCATCGGCACCGAGCCGGAGATGGCGAAGTTTTTGGCGGTGTTCAAAGAGGTTTGTCCGGCGGGCGGGCTCAAGGCAAAGGCCGAGTCGGGCATATGACAAAGCGGGCTTACACATTGCATGACAAGCGGTCGAAGGAGGCTGCACTATGGATGCCAAGGAATTTAAGGAAGTTGAGGTTTTGTCGCAGACTCCTCCCGCCGAGGAGGGGAGCTTCCTCGGCGTCCACAAATATCGCCTTCGAAACCTGTACACTGGCGGTCGGCAATCTGCCAAATACGCATTTGATCTGGTGATTACACGATTCAGCGATGCGGTCGTGGTTGTTCCCTACTATCGCGGCCAGGCTGGCAGTGTGTTTGTCGGTTTGCGCTACGGATTACGTCCGGCTGTGTTCCTACGTGAGCGGTACGTGAAGCCCCGCGAGCAAGACGGGCACTCGCCTATGGCGCTCGAATTGGTTGCTGGTGGAGTAGAGGCGGGGGATTACGATGGCGTTGGCGTGCGCGGACGCGCGGTAATCGAGTTGGTGGAAGAATCCGGTTTTTCTATTCAACCGAGTGAATTGGTTGAACTCGGAACCCCTGCCTTCAGCACGCCGGGCTTCGCAATTGAGAAATTACATTACTTCTGCGTCGAAGTTGACCCGAACAATCAAAGAAAAGCGGCAGGAGAGGCACACCCGCTTGAAGAAGTCCATGAGACAGTTTTCGTTGAGCTTTCCCAGGCACTGTCTTGGTGTAGAGCCGGGCGGATCAGTGATAACAAGTCTGAAGTAGCTTTGTTCCGCTTTGCGAGTTGGATCAGGATGATTCCTCCCTTCGGCTTACAACCGGATGAAAGGTGACCAAATGGCGGACAAGCAAGACATCATCAAGGGGCTTCATGATCGGGCGTGGCAGAGTTTCGATGAGCGCAGAAAGCATGAGTACTACTTTGACTACGTCGTATGGGCTGGCTATGCCTTGTTAATCGCTGGCGTGCTCGGA
The DNA here is from genome assembly GCA_043740245.1 of Acidobacteriota bacterium. GTDB lineage: Bacteria > Acidobacteriota > Blastocatellia > RBC074 > RBC074 > JACPYM01. The sequence goes on from JAYUCP010000045.1 coordinate 6,119, forward strand.
TTTGGGAAAGAGGGAGGGCCGTTAGCAAAAGCTGCGTGGCCTCTACGCAGTTCGCTGACTGCGGCATTGGCTCTACTGGCGTGGGTTCATATTCGATGGCTGGTCGGAGTTGCAAAGGCACAGCGCCTCGATATGGTTATCGCTGACTTTTATGCATCCTTGTTGCGCAGGCAATTTGAACTCGAAGCCGAGTTCAAGCAAGCGACGGAAAATGCAAAACCGATGCTAATTCGGTATGACGACCCCACTGTTTTTACCAAGACGTGGTGGGAGTTGCTGAAGAACTACAACCACCGAGCAGAGGCCTGCGTAACTATACTCCTCGCACTCGCGGCCATTGTAGTGATTATGTTCTACCGGCCATAGCGTTGATTGCATTCCACTGACCGGAGACTTTTATGGTTAAGCACAGCTTGCCGCCAATTCATCCCGGCGAGTTTTTGCATGAGACGTTGGCAGAACTCAACCTCTCGCAGGCGCAGTTTGCGCGCGCTATCGGCGTCACGCCCAGGTGGATTTCACAAGTGTTGAAGGGCGCGCGCCCGGTCACGGCGGAACTCGCGCTGCTGTTCAGCCGCGCGTTCACGCAATCGCCGCAATACTGGCTCAACTTGCAAGCCGCCTACGACTTGAAAATGGCCGAGCACAGCATCGGCGCGCGCTTGCAGGCGGTGGCAGAGTTGGCGCCGGCTTGAAGTGATCGTTTTAACGTGAAGGAGAAGGTATGAATGCAGTAGCCACGGGTTATCTGGAATTGGTCGAACGCATGCCCGCTGGTGATAGGTTCTATCGTGAGAACGTGAGTTGGGCTGAGTATGAAGAACTGCTCGCTGAGTTGGAGGGCATCAGAAAAGTGCGCGTCAGTTATGACCGAGGGAGGCTGGAGATTATGGCTATATCGCTGGAACACGAAAGAATCTCCAGATTCTTTGGCTATCTCATTCAAGTCCTGACTGAAGCGTTGAACCTGCGGTTTGTGTCAGCCGGCTCTACGACGTTGAAGCGCGAGCAAGAGGAAGCTGGTAAAGAGCCTGACGATTGTTTCTACATCGAGGAATTGCAACGCATCAAGGGCAAGAAGCGGCTCGATCTGGACCAGGACGCGCCGCCCGATCTGGCGATAGAGGTTGATATTACCCATCCCACGCTGAACAAGTTTCCGATCTACGCGCGGCTGGGCGTATCCGAACTCTGGCGTTACGCGGACGGGCAAGTCGAATTTTATCGGCTCGAAGAAGATTTCTACGTGCCCATCCCGGCAAGCGACCTCTTTCCGTTTTTAACGCCTGCGGCTGTGGCCGAAGCGCTCGAACGCGGCGACAGCGAAGACATCAATTCAATGCTACGCGCCTTCCGCCAGTGGGTGCAGGCGCATAAACCACAAGGAACAAGCTAAGCTCACCAGCCTGCGTCATTTCGCGTAGGCCAATCAACCGTAAAACGGAGGTCAAACGATGTCACGCACCACCTACCGCTTCATCCCAGTCGTATTTGTCATTGGCCTGCTCTGGCTGACGCTGGGCGTAGCCGGGCAAAACGGCAAGAACAGTTCCGCGCCCTCGACCAAAAACGGCGAATGGCCGCATTACACCGCCGATCTGGCGGGCACGCGCTATGCGCCGCTCGACCAGATCAACGCCGGCAATTTCAACAAGCTGGAAGTCGCCTGGCGTTTCAAGACCGACAACCTCGGCACGCGGCCCGAATACAAACTTGAAGGCACGCCGTTGATGGTCAAGGGCATGATTTACGCCACCGCCGGCACGCGCCGCTCCGTCGTCGCGTTACGGGCCGAGAGCGGCGAACTGGTTTGGGCGCACGCCGAATTCGAGGGACAGCGCGCCGTCAACGCGCCGCGCCAGTTGTCAGGCCGTGGCTTGTCGTATTGGACGGACGGGCGCGAAGAACGCCTCTTGTACGTGACCACCGGCTATCGCCTCGTCGCGCTGGATGCCAAGACCGGCACGCGCATTCCCAGCTTCGGCAAAGACGGCCTGGTTGATCTCAAAGCCGGCGTCGTGCACGGCAGCGGCCAGCAGGTGGATTTGGACACCGGCGACGTGGGGCTGCATTCGACGCCGGTCGTCGTGGGTGATGTCGTCATCGTCGGCATGGCGATGAAAGAAGGCATGACCGTCAAGACGCACGACAACTCCAAAGGCCAGGTGCGCGCGTTTGATGTGCGCACCGGCAAACAGCTTTGGGCCTTCCATACGATTCCCAAGCCGGGCGAATTCGGCAACGACACCTGGCTCAACAATTCGTGGGCGACCAACGGCAACACCGGCGTCTGGACGCAGATCACCGTGGATGAAGAGTTAGGCCTGGTTTACCTGCCAGTCGAATCGCCGACCTCGGATTTTTATGGTGGGCATCGGCCGGGCAACAACCTGTTCGGCGAGAGCCTGGTGTGCGTTGAACTGAAGACCGGCAAACGTAAATGGCACTATCAGGTCGTGCATCATCCGATTTGGGACTACGATCTTTCATCCGCGCCAATCCTGGCCGACATCAACGTGAATGGCCGCGCTATCAAGGCCGTCGCGCTGCCGAGCAAACAAAGCTGGCTTTATGTTTTCGACCGTGTGACGGGCCAACCGGTCTGGCCGATTGAAGAGCGCGCCGTGCCCAAAGGCGATGTGCCGGGCGAATGGTACTCGCCGACGCAACCCTTCCCGACCAAACCTGCGGCCTACGCGCGCCAGGCCGTCACGATTGACGAGTTGATTGATTTCACGCCGGAGTTGCGGGCGCAGGCGATGAGGCAGTTCGAGCATTACAAGACCGGGCCGATTTTCAATCCCCCGGTCGCGGGCAAGGTCGAAGGCCCGCTCAGCGCACTGACCATTGCGACGCTCAACGGCGGTACGAATTGGCCGGGTGGCGGCTACGATCCTGAAACCCACACCGTCTTTGCGCCCGCGTCCAATGCCGCCGTCTCGCCGATTGGCTTGGTGGAGCCGCCAGCGGGATTCACGGACATCAAATACGTGGCGGGCGCTGCCGGCCAACCTTTTCAGGTCAGGGAAGGCCCCGGCTTTGGCAGCGCCGCCGATTTCCCGCAGGAACCCAGACGGCGCGCGCCCGCCGCACCTGCCGCAGCGCCAGCGGCTGCTCCGGCAACGCCGCCTGCGGGTGCGGGTGGCGGCACGTTGGTGCAGGGACTTCCGATCGTGAAGCCGCCGTATGGCTTACTCTCGGCGATCAATCTCGACAAGGGCGAAATCATCTGGCAAGTCGCGCACGGCGACACGCCCGACGTGGTGCGCAATCATCCGTTGCTGAAAGGCATGAACATTCCGAAGACGGGCCAATCGGGCGCGGTCGGCCTGTGCGTCACCAAAACGCTGGTGATTATGGGTGACCCGCAAGTCACCGCGCCGCCGGGCCGCGCGCGCGGCGCGATGTTGCGCGCCTATGACAAGGCGACCGGCAAGGAAGTCGGCGCGGTTTACCTGCCCGCGCCGCAAAGCGGTTCGCCGATGACATACATGCACAACGGCAAACAGTACATCATCGTGGCTGTCAGCGGCGGCGCGTATTCGGGCGAGTACATCGCGTTCGCGTTGCCTGCGACCGAATGAGTTTCAAACGAGGTGAGATGAGCATCAAACTCGTGGTGGTGGCATTGGGCGCAATGTTTTGCCTGACGCCCGCCATGTCATCAACCGGTCAAACGCCGCGCTCCGTGTGGGACGGCGTGTTCACGGCGGAGCAAGCCAAGCGCGGCGCGGCGCTCTATGCGCCGCACTGCGGCTCGTGTCACGCTGCTGACATGTCAGGCAATGACGAAGCGCCCGCGCTGGCGGGGCCGGGCTTTCTGGCGAATTGGGACGGGCTGACCGTCGGCGATTTGTCCGAACGCGTGCGCGTCTCGATGCCGCCGAACAATCCGGGCAAGCTGAGCAGGCAGCAGATCGCTGACATCCTCAGTCACGTGCTGAATAGCAATGGCTTCCCGGCAGGCCAAAGCGAACTCGCGCGCGAAACCGAAACGCTGAAACAGATTCGCGTCGTGGCGGCCAAACCGTAAGACCGAACCCGGCAAATAACCCCTATGCCAAACAAACGCGCGCAGGATTGCGCAGTATGAAGCCCGCCCCGCTGCGCATCCTGCAAGTCAGCACCAGCGATCAAGCCGGCGGTGCCGAGAAAGTCGCTTACGATCTGCACACCGCTTATCGCCAATGCGGCCACCAAGCCACGCTCGCCGTCGGCGCAAAAAACACGGCGGACAGCAGCGTCATCGCCATTCAGCATTCAATCCATCGCCCGGCCTGGGCGCGCTTCTGGCGCTCGCAACAACACACGCTCTCGCAAAAACAAATTCACGTCGCGCCGGTCATCGCCGGTTGGCTGGCTGATGTAGCCGAACCGCGCGCGTGGTGGGAGCGGCAACGCGGGCTGGAGAATTTCGATTTCCCCGGCGCGCATCACTTGCTGGCATTGCCGCCGCAACCGCCGCAGGTTGTGCACGCGCACAACCTGCACGGCGACTATTTTGATGTGCGCGCGCTGCCGCGCCTGAGCCGGACGCTGCCCGTGTTTGTCACGCTGCACGACGAATGGCTGTTCACCGGCCATTGCGCGCATTCGTTTGGCAGCGGGCGTTGGCGCACGGGTTGTGTGGATTGTCCCGATTTGGACGTTCACCCGGCGTTGCAACGCAACACCACCGCACAAAACTGGCGGCGCAAACAGCGCATCTATCAACAGTCCAAACTGTATGTCGCCGCGCCCAGCCGCTGGTTGCTTGACGAAGCGCGCGCTTCGATCCTGCAACCGGCCATCGTCGAGGCGCGCCATATCCCCAACGGCGTCGCGCTCGAAACCTTTCATCCGGGCGATAAACAGGCGGCGCGCGCCGCGTTGCAACTGCCACAGGACGCCGACATCGCGCTGTTTGTCGCCAACAGCACCGTCAGCAATCCGTTCAAAGATTACGCCACGCTCGAAGCCGCCATCGCGCGCCTCGCCGCCAACCGGCCTCAACGCGAAACAGTTTTCGTCAACCTGGGTGAAGCGGGCACAGAGCAACGTCTCGGCAACGTGACCATACGCTTTGTCGGCTATCAACGGGATGCGCAACAGGTCGCGCGGTTCTATCAAGCGGCGGATGTTTACTTGCACGCCGCACGCGCCGAAAATTTCCCCTGCACGATCCTGGAAGCCTTGGCCTGCGGCACGCCCGTCGTCGCCACCGCCGTCGGCGGCATCCCTGAACAGATCAACGAAGGCGTCACCGGCTTTCTCGTTCCACTTGCGGATAGCGAGGCAATGGCTGCTCGTGCCATTCAATTGTTTGACGACGCGGCGTTGCGCCAACGCATACGCGAAGCTGCCGCACAGCATGCGCGCGACCACTTCAGCCTTGCGCGGCAAGTGGCGGCTTACCTTGATTGGTATGCAGAAGTTTTGCAGCAATGAACTGAGGTGAAGTGCTGTCGGTTATCACAGACAGGACTCTTTACATTTCCGGCGGTCTTCTTCGCAGGTTTTCCTGGCCTCTTTATTTTTGGCAAAGCGCTGGCACATTTTGAATCTACCCTCACAGTCGCAGCCTTTTTCAGGTTGCTTGGGCGGCGTTTTCTGACTGCTTGCTGTCGGCCCAAAGCAGAGCAAGAGGCCGCAAAAGAAAATGACCCGTAGCGCATTCTGGTAGTAAAACATTGATCGCCTCCGGCTTTTATCAGATGGCACAACGCCAGCCATTCCAATTCATAAAATCCCAATACCGCTTAACCGGCTTCAGCCATGCCTTGGCCCGCTGCGCGAAGCTTGCCTGCAAATAAAAACGGGCACCACCAGGATGCCCGTTTTTGTTTATGAATCTAAAAGTCGGGACGACAAGATTTGAACTTGCGACCTCTTGCACCCCAAGCAAGCGCGCTACCAGGCTGCGCCACGTCCCGTAAAGTTTTCAAAGCTGCTGCCACAGCGCGGCTAATCTAACACATTGCGGTTGAGGGTTGTCAACATATCCTCCAGCATCAGCCGCAACCGTTGCAGGGTGTCGCGCGACAGCGGACGTGTGGCCGACATGGACGAAAGCATGTGGTCTGCGTAATCGTCGTTGTACTGCGTCGGTTCAAGGCTGGGTTGTACATACTGCGTGGTGGGCGGGACGACTTTGAAACGTGCCGTGGCCCCGCGGCCTTCGCTCAGCAGTTTGCGTTTGGCGCCCGCGATGGTGAAGCCTTCGCCGTAAAGCAGTTCTTTGATGCGCAGCGCCATTTCGACATCTTTGCGCCGATAGGTGCGCTGCCCGGCGCGATTCTTTTGCGGCGCCAGCGAAGGGAATTCGGATTCCCAGTAACGCAGCACGTGGGCTTGCACACCCACCAGATCGCAGACCTCGCCGATTTTGAAATACAGCTTATCGGGGATGTCTGCTGGGGCAGTTTGTGTGTTCATAACCGTAGACATTGTATGAAGCCTTTGGGGCAGCGTGAAAACTAAAACGCGTAGCTTGGTATAGCAATGCGATCCGAGAACCAACCGGGCGTGATGTTACGGGGCGGGCCCGCTCGTGTCAACGATTAGTCGAGTTACGGTTAATCAACATACGGCCTGCGCAAACGCAGTTGCGCCGGTTCAACGGAACAGTTGCGGCGCAAACTCAGTCAGATAGTTGCGCCAGTTGAGCCAGGTATGCCCGCCCGCGCTTTCTTGAAAAGTCGGATTGAAGCCCTGCTTCTTGAGCAACTCAAGCGTCCCTTTGGTGGTGCCCAGCAGGCCGTCTTCTTTGCCGGTGGCGAACCAGAATAGCCTCAGGCCTTTTTTCAAATTCGCATCGGCCAGCTTGGCTTGATGTTGTTTGAGCCAGGCTTCGCCCGCCGGAGATAGCGGCGGAATTTGGCCAAGCGGCAGCGGCGTCGTGGCGCCAGGCGCATTGCGTGTGAAAGCATTGAGCAAGCCGGAGCTATACACGCCGACGTAGGCGAACTTTTCCAGATGCGGCAGCGCGATGTTGAGCGTCTGACTGCCGCCCATCGAGAGGCCCGCAATCGCCCGATTGGCGCGGTCGGTCAACACGCGATAGTTCTTTTCGACATAGGGCATGATGTCGGTCACAAAATCCTGCACGAATTCATCGGGGGGCGGCGCGGCTCCGGCGGCGGGCGGTGTGGGTGGACGATTGGGCGCGCGTGTCGTGTGTCCGGCGGGCATGACCACGACCATCGGTTTGGCCTTGCCGGTGGCGATCAGGTTGTCGAGGATGAAGCCCGCGCGTCCGACCGAAGTCCATGAATCATCGCAATCGCCCGCGCCGTGCAGCAGGTAAAAGATCGGATACTTGCCCTTGCCCGACTCATAACCCGGCGGCGTGTAAATGTGCAGGCGGCGAAAGCGGCTCAAGGCGGTTGAGTAATACGTCACAGCCGCCACCGCGCCGTGCGGCACGTTTTTGGTGTCAAACGCGTCAGAGCCGGGCACGACCACCAGGCTCCACACATTCGTATTCGATTCGCTGACGGACGGGTTGCGCGGATCAATCACCGTCACGCCATTCACGTTGAAGTTGTAGCGGTACGCGCCCGCTTCAAACGGCCCGACGGTGACTTCCCACACGCCGTTCTCGCCCTTGGTCATGTCTTTGCCTTGCCCAATGCCGGGCATATCGCCGCCGGTCAGGCGCACGGCGGTCGCTTGCGGTGCAAAGAGGCGATAGGTGATGCGCCGGTCGGCTTGCACTTCGGGTGAAGTGACTTGCGGCGGCGGCGTGCCGCGTTGGCCTGCTGGCTGCGCGGGCGCTTGCGCGTGGGCCGCGACAAACGAGAGCGCGGTAACAAACAAACAGAAAACGAATTTGGTGAAGTTGGTTTTGGTTGTCATAAGGTGGTCCTCTGGGGTCAAAACTGAACAATAGACGCCATGTCGGTAGCCCGCGCGTGAGCAAAGGCTTGGTCGTGATCTGCAACAATGCCGGGATGGTGTCCAAGCAAGCCCTTGCTCACGCACGGGCTACCGACACGGGTGTTTCATTATTCCGGCAACGCAAAGCTATACAACACACCGCCCGCCGCCATTGCAATGAACTGCTTGCCATCCACGGCATAACTGATCGGCGCTGACGCAATCGTCCCGCCGGTTTGAAAGCGCCATAACGGCTTGCCGGTTTTCATTTCAAGCGCAATCAGATTGCCTTCGCGCGTCGCCGCGAACAGCACACCGCCCGCCGTGGCCAGCACGCCCGCCGTCAGCGAGCCTTGCGAGATTTTGTATTCCCATTGCTGCGCGCCCGTCGTCGTGTCCAACGCGCGAATGCCCGCGTAATTGTTTTCGCCCGCCGGCAGCGTGCGTCCGCCCCAGTAGCCTTTGCCCGGTTCATACGGCGCACTGTCGCGCACGTAGCGATTGCCCGCTTCGGCAAAGACCAGATAGAGCCAGTGCGAAGCCGCGTCATAAGACGGCGCTTGCCAATTCGTGCCGCCGACCAGCGAAGGGAAGACCTCAGCGCCTTCGGGCGTGGCGTTCGCGTTCGGCTGGAATTTGGGCCGTCCGTTCGCCTCGAAACCCGCGTTCCACGTTTGCCGCACGTAAGGCGTCGCCTGCAATAGCTTGCCGTTCGTGCGATCCAGCACGTAAAGGAAACCGTTGCGGTTGGCCTGGATCAGCAGTTTGCGCGCTTGGCCTTGCCAGACGCGGTCAACCAGAATCACGTCCTGATTGGCGTCCCAGTCGTGATCGTCGTTCGGCGTGAATTGATAATGCCATTTGCGCCGGCCCGTATTCGGGTCGAGCGCGACGACCGAGCACGAGAACAGGTTGTCGCCCCGGCGCACCTCGGCGTTCATATCGGGGCCGGGATTGCCGACCGTCCAATACAGCGTGTCCAACTCAGCATCGTAGCTGCCAGTCAGCCACGTCGGTGAACCGCCCAGCTTCCAACTCTCGCCCTTCCAAGTGTCGTGGCCGAATTCGCCCGGCCCTGGCACCGTGTTGAAACGCCAGAGCCGCTTGCCGGTCTTCACGTCATAAGCATCCAGGAAGCCGCGAATGCCGTACTCGCCACCCGCCACGCCGACGATGATCTTGTCTTTGAGCGCAAGCGGCGGCGAGGTGATGCTGTAACCTTCCATTGTATCGGCGACCTGCACTTCCCACAGCGGCAAACCCGTGCGCGCGTCGAGCGCAATCAACGCGGCATCCAGCGTGCCGACGAAAACGCGCTGGCCCAGCACCGCGACGCCGCGATTGAAGCGGTTGCTCTCATACGCGTTGACGATCTTTTGCTTGCGTTCGTACTTCCAGATTTGCAGGCCGCTTTTGGCATCAAGCGCAAAGACCTGGCCGGGCATGCCGCTGGTATACAGCACGCCGTCAATCACGAGCGGCGTCGCTTCGAGCAGCGTATCGCCCGGCATTTGCACGGCCCAGCGCGCTTGCAATTGGGCGGCGTTGGCGGCGTTGATCTGCTTGAGCGCCGAATAATGACGGCCTTGATAATCGCCCCAATAGGTCATCCAGTTCTGCGGTTCAGCCTGCGCGTTGCGAATGCGTTCGTAACTCAAGCCGCCCGGCAAGTCCGTCACAATCGTCTTGCTGAAATCGCGCCCGTTGCAGTCTTGCAGAAACGCCACGAGGTTTTGCAGTTCGTCAGCGGACAAGCGTTGGCCGTAATCCGCCGGCATCAGCGATTGCGTTTCGTACTTCACCTCGGCGATTGCTTGCTTATCCAACCGGTGCAACTGGCCTGCGGTATCGGTCAGCAGCAGCGTGTAGGTGTCCTCGTTGCGCACCATGCCGCGCAGTTGCTGGCCGCTTTTGGTTTTGATGACGGCGACGTTGGTGCTGCTCGGGCTGCGCCTGCGTCCACGCGCAGGCGGATTTGTGCGCGTGTTGGGATCGAGAATTTTTTGCTTGAGTTGTTCAGCCGATAAGCGCCCGGCAGTCGAGAGGTCGGGGCCGGTGACGGCGCCGCGCCCGTGCACTTCGTGGCAGGCGGCGCAATTTGCTTTGCCGAAAAAGAGTTGTTCGCCCAGCGCCAGATTGCCCGCTGCACGCGGCGTGTTGGTGGCGACCGGCGCGCCGCTCAAGCTGCGCAAGTAACTGACCACTTGCCAGACTTGTTCGGTGGACAAACGTTTGAACGGCGGCATCTGCGTGCTGGCGATGCCGTTGCGAATGTTCAAGAAGATTTCGCCATCCTTATCGCCGTGTTTGAACACACCCGCCGCCAACGCGGGGCCGCGTTCGCTGCCACGGCCTTCGCCGCCGTGACAGGTTTGGCAGGCTTGTTCGTAAACGCGCTGGCCCGCTGCAATGGCCGTGACATTGCCAGCCAGCGGGTTCTTTTCATTTTGTTGCGTGTGTTCTTGCGCGAATTGCACGCGGGCGAAAGCGCAACCGCAGATGAGCAAGGCGAGTGTGATGATGAAACGCATCCGTGCTGGAATTCCTTGTGGTTGATTGAGCCGCTTTTCTCTGGGAGCGCCAGCAATGATGATGTTGTTGGCGAATTTGCTGGGCCCGGTTTTATGCCCTGAAAGGGCGTGATTCAATAGCCGTGGGCATCGCCCACGGAAGATCGCGTATGATTTCCCGACCCTGAAAGGGTCGCATCCGACTTCAAATGCGGCCCTGTCAGGGCCGGAAACTGCTCTCACGCTTTCCGTGGGCGTTGCCCACGGCTATTGAATCACGCCCTTTCAGGGCTTAGAAAAACGCCCTGCCGATTTGGCCAACAACAGTAATGATGCCCGCGCTCCCAGGAGAGGACTACCGAAACAGCTTTTGCGCGTATTCGTTTAGGTAGATGCGCCAATTAATCCAGGTGTGCGCGCCGCTGGAAAATTGCACGTCGTGCTTGAAGCCGCGTTTGGTCAGCAACTCGGCGAGATTCTTTGATCCGGCAAAGGCCAGCGGATCTTTCTCGCCGCAACGGATCGCGAAGAGCTTGATTTGCTGGTTGACCTTGCCACTGTTTTCCAGAAACGCCGCGTTGCGCTTTTCGAAATCGGCGGCGACCGGCGGATTCACGCCCGCGCTCCACACAGCGACGTAAGCGAATTGATCCGGGTTCGTCGCCACCGTGCGCAGCGTTTGCCCGCCGCCCATCGAGAGGCCCGCCAACGCGCGATTGGCGCTGCCAGGCAACACGCGGTAGCTCTTCTCGACAAAGGGCACGACGTCTTTCAGCAATTCGCTGACGAAACGATCCTGAAAGGCCGCATTCGCTGCCGGATCAGGCGGCGCGCCGGGCACAACTGGCGGCCGTGGCAGGCTACCGTTGGGCATGACGACGATCATCGGCTTGGCCTTCTTCGCCGCGATCAGGTTGTCGAGGATAAAGCCTGCGCGTCCGATGCTGCTCCAACCCGAATCCTCATCGCCCCCGCCATGCAGCAGATAGAACACCGGATACTTGGCCTTGCTGCTGTCATAACCGGGCGGGAAGTAAATGTGCAGGCGGCGCTGGTCATTCAGCGTGGTCGAGTTGTACCAGACCTTGCGCAGTTCGCCGTGCGGGACGGCTTGCGTGTCTTCAAACGCCGCGCCCGCGCCGGGCACCAGGAACATGTTGTCCAGACTGGTGACGCCTTGCTTGATCATCGCGTTCTTGGGATCGAGCGTGCGCACGCCGTCCACCGTGAATGCGTAGCTGTAAAAGTCGGCGGGCAATGGGCCGACGGTGATGGCCCAGACGCCTTGTTCGTCTCTGGCGAGTTTGCCGCCCGTGCCCAGCCCTTGCGAAATCCAATCGCCGCCGACGGTCACTTCGCCGGCTTTGGGTGCGTAGATGCGAAAGACGACGCGGCCATCGGCGAGCACTTCGGGCGATTTCAGCGTGTCGTTGGGCGTGGGTTGGCGCGGCGGTTGTTGGGCGAACGCAAGCGTGAATGCAATGCAGGTGAGCAGGAGCGCTCCTGCAATTTGTGAACTCTGGCGGTTAGGCATATTGGAACCTCCCAGCGTGGTTGAAAAAAAGGCCGGACTCTTTGGCGACAAAGAATCCGGCCTTGGTGATTATGCGGCAGGCCTTAGAACTGGAAGCGTGCCGAGAGTTGCATGATGCGCGGCGGCCGCACCGAGGTGACGGCGCCGAAGCCGGTCAACGGCGCGCGGTTGATCGAGCCGTTGGCGTTCACGATGACCTTGCTGTCAGCCAGGTTGGTCGGCGTCGAGTTGGTCAAGCTGGTCACGTTGAGCGTCGTGTTGATGCCGTCGAATTGCGTGTGATTCAGCGCATTGAAGGCGTCCAGACGAAGCTCGAACTTCACCTGCTCCTTGATCTTGAATTCCTTCGACAACGACATATCCCAGGCATTGATCGGGTTGCGGTAAAGGAAATTGCGGCCCGATTCAATGCCCGTGCTGCCCAGCCCCGGCGTGGTGAAGGCCGCCACATTGAACTGGTGATAAGGATCAGTGCTCGCGCCGCTGCCCGGAGCGCCCACGAGCACGATGCGCCCGCCTTCGATTTGCTGCGTGCCGGTCACGCCATAGCCCGACAGACCGGGAATGTTGAACCCGATGTTGTAGGGCGCGCCCGTCTGGTAGCGATAGATACCGGAAATCTGCCAATCGTTGGCGAGGTAGCCCAGCCCGCGGTGGCTGGTCGCTTTGGGCAGTTCATAGACCCAGTTGACGTTGAAGTTGTGCCGCCGGTCAAAATCCTGCGGCGCGTAATTGGCGCGGCGTTGATTGTTGTCAATGCGCGGCGCGCCAAAGCCGTTGATGCTCGAGGTGTCATTGGCCTGCGTCCCAAGCGCCTTGCTCCAGGTGTAGGTGACGCCCAGGAGCAGCCCCTTCGAGAAGCGGCGGTTGACCGAGCTTTGCAGCGAATGGTAATTCGAACTGGAGGCCGATTCGAAATACGAGATGTTGCCGAAGCCCTGATACGGGCGCAGGAAATCCACCGGCAGTGCCGCGGAGCCTGTCGTGCTGGCGGCCTGCGTCGGGTCTTGATTCGCCGCCAGGTAGGCCGCGCCGTAATTCGGCGCGTTGATGTTGCGCCGTTGCAGCAGGTGCGAGGCGGTGGTGCCGACGTAAGAGACATCCAGCACGGAATCCAGCGGCAGCTTGTACTGCACGCCGATGTTAAAGGAATAAGTCGTCGGCGACAGACCCTCGTGGTCGTAGGCCGTCAAGGCCGGCGGCGCCAGCAGCACCTGCCCGGTATTGACGGACTGTATCTGTCCGAAGAAGAAGGTCGGTGAGAGCGTCGTCGGCGGGTTGCCCACCAGGTCAAAGACCACATTGCCTTGCGGACGGTCGTAGAACATGCCGCCGCCACCGCGCACCACCATCCGTTGATTGCCCATGACGTCGTAGGCAAAGCCGAAGCGTGGCGCGAAGTGCACGCCGCGATTCTTGAAGACGCCCTTTTCGATCCCTTGGCCGGCCTGCACGACACCGTTCAATAGTTTCCCAGTGTTGGGCACGAGACGACCGACATAAGCGCCATCAATGGTGTTGGCCGCTGTCGCCACAAAGCCTGACACCAACAACGCCGGATCCACCGAGCGCCGCGTGGCGGAGCCGGCCGCGCAGGTCCCGCCGCCAATGCATATTGGGCGATAGAGACGCGGCGCGTCCGCCGCATTGAAGCGGTTGGGCAGGAAGTTCGCCGTCTGCAAATCTTCGTCGAATTGCGGCTGAATCCAGTAGAAACGCATGCCGTAATCCAGCGTCAGGCGGCTCGTCACCTTCCAGTTGTCCTGCGCGAACCACTCGATGTTGTTGTAGCGGTACTTGCCGATGATGTAGGCGGACGCCTGGGTGAATTGGTTGTAGATGCCCAGCGCCGCATTGGCAAAGCCAAACTGTGAATCGAGCGGGTTCGAGGTGTTGTCGGAGAAATTGTACTGCCCGTTGTTATTGGCAAAGCTGCTTTGCGGTTTGAAGCTGTTTTGCCAGAAGGCCCCCGCCTTGATGGTGTGCTGTCGCAAAATCTTGGAGAGGCTCACCGACCAGTCGCGGGTCGTGTTGAAGTTGTAGAACGGTGAATTGTTCGAGCCGATATTCGGGCCGTTGGCGATGCGTCCGCCAAAGACGAACTGCGGCGGCGAATCAATCTGCACCGCGCCGGGATAGATCACCGGCAGGCCGGTCAGTCCCAGTCCGGCCCGATTGAACTTCGAGTTGGCCGGATTGATGTCAATCGAGTTGTGACTGCCGCCGATGGTCGCTTCCAGAATCGTCGTCGCGCTGAGCGAGCCGTTCACGGTCACGGCGTAGGTGTTGCGCGGGTTCGGGAAGATGACATTGTAATCGGGCAGGTTGGTGCCCAGCACGAACGAACCGTAGGGCAGCGTTTGGGTGTTCGCGACTTTGACGTAACGCCCGTAAACGCGCCAGGCGCTGGTCAGGTTGTAATCAATGCGCACGAGGTCCTGACGCTGCGGCTGGTTGGCCGGTAGTTCGGTCTGGTAATTGAAGCCTGTCCCCTGGGCGATGTTGGGCAACGGATAAATCTTCAGAATGTTGAGACCCAAACTGTAAAGACGATTCGCCGGAATCTTGCCCAGCACGCCGCCGTCCCGGAAACAAGCGCCTTGGTAATTGATGCCTGCCACAGGCGTGGCCGGCGTCGCCTGACAGAGATTGGTGGCATTGGCGAGCGTGTAGTCGCGAATGTACGGGTACAGATTGTTCGAGTTGTCACGGGTCTGGGAGAAATCTCCGGTACGTTCCAACGCCGTCGGCACCGTCACACGCGTGGGCGCGCTGGGCGGGACAAGCCGCTTCTGATGCTCTTCACTGTAGAAGAAGAAGAGTTTCTGCCTGTCCTTATTGAAGACCTTCGGGATGTAGACTGGCCCGCCGATGGTGAAGCCGATGTCGCGCTGATCGAGGCGCGGTTTATTGAGGATGGTCGTGCCGTCCGCCGCAAAAGACTTGTCACGGTTGTTGATCCAGGTGTTGGCGTTCAGCCCGTCGTGACGGCGGAAAGTGTAGAACGAACCGTGGAAATCGCGCGACCCGCTGCGCGTCACGGCGCTGATTTGCGCGCCCGCCGAACGTCCGTATTCGGCCTGATAATTCGAAGTCAGCACCTTGAATT
Organism: Acidobacteriota bacterium; assembly: GCA_043740245.1. Taxonomy (GTDB): domain Bacteria; phylum Acidobacteriota; class Blastocatellia; order RBC074; family RBC074; genus JACPYM01. The sequence goes on from JAYUCP010000045.1 coordinate 21,129, forward strand.
CCGAAACGGAGTCGAGGTTCAGGCTCAGCAAGGTGCCGTTATTGCCGGTGTCCACAATCGAAACGCCGTCGAGGGTCAGGTTGTTGTTATTGGCGCGCAGCCCGTTGGCAAAGATATTGGTGATGGCATCGCTCGAACCATTGTTGGTGTTGAAGATGATGCCGGGAACCAGCGAAGCCAGCGGCGTGAACCCGCGCCCGTTGACCGCGATGCTGCGCAAAGCCTCGCCTTGAATTGCCATGGAGCGTTCGGCGCTCTCGGCCTGGACGAGCGTCGCTTCGGCAGTGATCGTGACGGTCTCGCTGGCCTGGCCGACTTCGACGCGCAAATCGCCCAGGCTGAGTTTGTCGTTCGCCACCAGCAGCAGGCCGGTGCGCTCCATTTTCTTGAAGCCCTTGGCTTCGATCGTCAGTTTGTAAGTAGACGGCCCCAAGGCGGGGAAGACAAAACGCCCTTCGGCATCGGTGGTCGCAGTTTGTGAGAAGCCTCTGGCTTCGTCAGTAACGATGACCGTCGCATTCGCCACGGCCGCCCCGTTCGGGTCAGCCACGTTCCCTGCAATCGAGCCGCTGGTTGTTTGTGCAAAACCTGCTCCGGCGCCCAGCACCAACAGCAAGAGCAAGAGCAACATTGACAGCATTCGTAAACGCATTGAATAACCTCCGAGAGAGTTTGTAGAAATGACAGTTGGTCGTACCAGCTAGTCCTGCTTCTGCCTCGGTGAAGCCTTTGACGAAACAGTGACCGCGCGCTCAAGTGAGCTTTGGTTTGGCCGCCTGCTTGGTATTGCGGCTCGTCCGGACGCATAGAAACATCTTGCGCACTAGCGTCAGGCGAGCTTGCCTTACCTTAATTGGAAATATTCGATGAACGGGAATGTCCCAGCGAAACTTTATTGATTGAATGGGGTGCCAGGCGTTGCGAATGACCGCCTGTGATTATTGTTTCTGCAAAGCGGGCGTACTTTGTGCCAGACTGCAAAAACTGTCAAGCCCGAACGCGGCAATTACGGCTGAACCTAAACTTTCTTATCTCATGCATCAGCCCGCCAAGCTTGCCCTTCTTGCCGCCGTAGGCTGAGTTGATGTGGCATGACGTTTTTACGGCGCGGCAAAACGATAGCGGCCCGCCTGCACTTCAACCACAGCCGCGCCGCCTTCCATCCGCGCGAATTGCACGCCCGCCGCCTGACTCGCTGGCTTGCCGCTTTCCAGCACACTCTCTGCATTTTTGGCGGGCACATAAACCGTCGCCGAAGTGTTGGCCGGAATCGTCACGTCCAGTTTGAATCCGCCGCCTTCCACGCTCCAACTCGATTCAATCTTGCCGCGCATCGAATTGTATGAACCCTTCGCCCACGTCAGCCCGCCGCCGGGATAAGGGTGAATGACGAAGTGTTCATACGCCGGTTTGGCGTCATCTTGATTGATGCCCAAGATCACGCGATCCATCCATTCGCCGACCGCGCCGATGGCGTAGTGGTTGAACGAATTCATGAATTGCAGGTCATACGACCCGTTCGCCGGACTGCCGCCATCAGTCAAGCGGCCTTGATAGGTGAAGGCGGTGGTTTGCGCAAAGGCTGCGCAGGCCAGCAAGAGCCAGAGTGCAAGCAGCAAACAAAATTGGCGTTGATAGCACAGGTACGACGATTTCAACATATGCGTGTCCTCAAATGTTCCCGCTGGTTGGGGCGGGCATGGATGGTCTGGTAACTGTTGGTCAGCCCGCTGGCCGCGCGTGCTGCAACGAGCAGCAGCCAGTGCGTTTCAGGTGTTGTGGTTCAGCCGTAGAAGGAATTCAGGAGATGTCGGCGGCAACGCTATGTTCCGTTGAAACCACGAAAACGCGGGGAGTATAGGTAACCAGACTGGGCTGGGCAAATAAATTGAAGAGTGTGCGTAATTCGACCAGCGAATAGCTACGCGGATGACGCGGATGCAGCGGATTTCCGCAGATTCATTTTCGGGTTGAGCTGCGCTGATCCGCTGCATCCGCGTCATCCGCGTACCTATTTCCTCTACTTTGTAGGCATTTCTTTTACGCAAAGGCTTCAAATAAATTGGACGCAGTTGGTTGAGAAATGCGATTTATCGTCCGGAAATGCCCGGAAATGCATGGACGTTTGCGCCCTAACTGGAAATACTCCCTGAAAGTGGCTGAGCGGTCATTCAAGGGCCTCGGCCGACGTTGCTCTTTTGTGCCAACCTTTGACGGGCAACGGCCAGTGCAGACTTTGCCTTGGAACTGCGTTATGATGCACCCCGCCGCCGGATGCTCGGTTGACGCACCGTTTAGCGGCCAATCCAGACGGGCAATTCTGCTTCATCTCAACTTCACTCTTCTTTCGCAATCAGCAGGTAACACGGCGTGGCGCTCGAACAAGTCTCGCACTATCGCATCCTTTCCAAGCTCGGCTCCGGCGGAATGGGCGAGGTGTTTCTGGCCGAAGACCTACGGCTGGGCCGCCGCGTCGCGCTGAAACTGCTGCCCGAACGCCACACGCAGGACGCCGAGCGCGTGCGCCGCTTTGAACAGGAAGCCTACGCCGCCAGTTCGCTGAGCCATCCCAACATCATCACGATTTACGAAATCGGCTGCACCGCGCCGGAAGAGGGCGGACGCCATTTCATCGTCACGGAATACATCGAAGGCGAAACGCTGCGCGACCGGTTTCATAGTGGCAGGCTGGGACTGGACACCGCGCTGGACGCCGCCTTTCAAATCGCCGCCGCGTTGACCGCCGCGCACGGCGCGGGCATCACGCACCGCGACATCAAACCCGAAAACGTGATGCTACGCCCGGACGGCATCGTCAAGGTGCTGGATTTCGGCCTCGCCAAACTCACCGAAGCCGCGCCAGCAGGCCAGCCCAGCCCACAAGGTGACGATCTCAACCCGCGCGAAGCACTCGACCCCGGTGTGACGCACGCCGAAACCGCCACCGGGCGGCACGACGAGTGGTTCGCCACCGCCGACGCGCGCCAGCAAGCGCGCACTACGCCCGGCATGATCCTGGGCACGCTGGCCTATATGTCGCCCGAACAGGCGCGCGGTTTGCGCGTGGATCATCGCACCGATATTTTCAGTCTCGGCGCGGTGCTCTATGAAATGATCGCCGGACGCCCGCCATTTCAGGCCAAAACCACGGGCGACATGATCGTCGAAATCCTCGACCGCCAGCCGCCGCCGCTGCAACGCTTCGCCGCGCAAACACCCGACGAACTGGAATGGATCACCGGCAAGGCGCTGGCGAAAGACCGCGACGAGCGTTATCAGAACGTCAAGAGTTTGCTCAACGATTTGAAACGGCTGCAACGGCGCTTGCAGTACGAGGCGAACGTCGCGCCCGGCGAACGCAGCGGCAGCCTGGCAGCGTCATCAAATTCTGCGGGCGATTCCGGCGGCATCCTGAGCGAATCCGGACGTGTGCGTTCGACGGAACGGCGTATGACTCAGCCGTTTGATTCGCTGGCCGTGCTGCCTCTCGCCAATCATAGCCAGGACGCCAATGCCGGCTATTTATGCGAAGGCATCGCTGAAAGCCTGATCGTCAATCTGGCTCGACTCGGGGCCTTGCGCGTGATGGCGTGGAGCACCGTCGCGCGCTATCAAAACAAGCAGGACGACCCGCTTGCCATCGGGCGCGAACTGGGCGTGCGCGCCGTGCTGGCCGGACGGCTTTACCAATTCGGCGACAACCTCGTCATCAAAACCGAACTCGTGGACACGCTGGACGGCGCGCAACTCTGGGGCGAACAGTATCAGCGCAAGCTCGCCGACGTCTTCACGCTGGAAGAAGAAATCGCGCGCGACATCTGCGACAAGCTGCGCGTGCGTTTGGATAGCGAAGAGCGCGTCCGGTTGGTCAAACGCTACACCGACAATCACGAGGCCTATCAAGCCTATTTGCGTGGCCGCCATTACTGGAAACAGCGCAACGCCCAAGCCCTGCGCAAAGCCATCGAGAGCTTTCAACAAGCCATCGAACTGGATCAGGATTACGCGCTGGCTTACGCCGGTCTGGCGGATTGTTACGGCTTGGTCAGCATCTACGGCGCCGCGCCGCCGCGCGCAATGATGCCAAAATCAAAGGCCGCCGCGCTGAAAGCCCTGCAACTGGACGAAAGCCTGGCCGAGGCGCACACCTCGCTGGCCGTCTCGCTGGCCTGGTACGACTGGGATTGGCAGACGGCGGAACTGGCTTTCAAACGCGCGCTCGAACTCAATCCCAACTATTCCATCGCCTGGCACTGGTATGGCTCGGTGCTGCTGTCGGCGACGGGCCGCCACGACGAAGCCCTGGCCGCCGAGTTGCGCGCGTTGGAATTGGAGCCCTTCACGCTGATTTACAACCTGCATCCCGGCTTTATTTGCTACAACGCGCGCCGTTACGACGAGGCCGTTGAATACTACAAACGGGCGCTCGAACTCGACGATCAATTCCCGCTGACCTGGTTTTACATGAGCATCACATACGTCGCGCAGGCAAAATACGACGAGGCCATCGCCGCCGCGCAACACGCGCTGGCACTGGCGGGCGGACGCGGCGCCTTGATTCAAGCCATCCTCGGCCACGCGTATGCCGCCGCCGGGCGGCGCGCCGAAGCACAAGCTTTGTTGGATCAATTTCAAACCTATCCGCTCAACCGTGATGTCTCGCCCTTCCATCTGGCGCTGATTCACTGTGGCTTGCACGACCGCGAGCAAACATTGCATTGGTTGGAGCAGGCATTTGAAGAACGCTATAGCTGGATGGTTTGGCTGAAGAGTGATCCGATGTTCGATTGGTTGCGCGACGAGCCGCGCTTTCAGGAATTGTTGCGGGGGATGCGGCTGAGCGGTTGAGCTTCACATCAGGTCACCCGACTTGGCCGCCACCGGTTCGAGCGTGCGCGTCGTATGCTCGGTTACGCTCGCCACCGATTCAGCGCCGGGCGTGAGTGCCAACTTGGAAGTTGTGTCAGCGGCAAGCTGTTCGGCTGGTTGCGGCCTTTGACGAGTTGACTTTTGTGGGTAAAGCAGCGGCGCGAGGACTGCATGCAAGGCCAGCAATGGACCGCCCATCGTCAACAACAGGCCAATCAAGCCAGCCGGCGCGCCGAGAACGTGCCTTTTATCCAAGGCCAGCAGACCCGCGCCAGCAAACATGACAAACACCCCGAAAAAAAGTTGCCAAGCCAACCGCGCCCGTTGTGACGCTAGGTTCTGGGCAGGTTTGAACCCAGATAATTGGCGCTCCACGATCTGTTGAATGGCTTGCAACTCCAAGCCGCACGTGCGGCAAAAGCGTTGCGCCGTCGAAGCCTGAGTTCCGCAATTTGGACAATGCATTTGTGCTCCTTAGTTCGTGAATTGATCCGGGTTCGACTCGACATACGCGCAAACAGCGGGGCGGGTTCGCGCGACTTACACCTTAACCTCTTTCCACTTCCCCCGGCGAAACGCCCACACCGCCACCACCGCCAGCGTAGACTCCGCAATCGTGATCGCCCAGAACGCGCCGTTCGCACCCCACCGCGCCCACAACGACAGCGCGTAAGCCAGCGGTAATTGAAACGCCCAATAACACGCCAGGTTGATCCACGTCGGCGTCAGCGTATCGCCCGCGCCGTTGAAGGATTGCGTCATCACCATCCCGAAGGCGTAAAACACATAGCCGTAACTGACGATCTGCAAACACGCCACGCCCGCGCGCACCACGACTGCATCGTCGGTAAAAAACCGGATCAGCGGTTCGGCAAAGATCAAAAAGACAATCGTCACCAAGCCCAGAAACGCCGCATTGGCAAAGCCCGCAATCCACACCGATTTTTCGGCGCGCTCCGGTTTGCCCGCGCCCAGGTTCTGCCCGACCAGCGTGGCCGCCGCGTTCGCCATCCCCCACGACGGCAGGATCGTGACGACGATGATGCGCATCGCCACAGTATAGGCCGCCACTGCTGGCGCGCCGAAATACGCCACGATGCGCACCAGCCACATCCAACTGGCCGTGGCGATCAGGTATTGAAAGACGCCGCCGATGGAGATGGCGACGATCTCGCGCAGCAGCGTGAAATCGGGCCGCCACTCCGCGCGCGTGATGTGTATGCGCCCGCTTTGCCGGAAGAGCAACGACAGTTGATAAAGCACCGCCGCGCCGCGCCCAATGGTTGTCGCCACCGCCGAACCGGTCACGCCCATTTCGGGGAACGGCCCCCAACCGAAGATAAAACACGGGTCGAGCACCAGGTTGATAGCATTGCCAATCCACAACGCGCGCATCGCAAAGGCCGCATCCCCCGCGCCGCGAAAGACGGCGTTATTCAGGAAGAGCAGCATGATGATGCCGTTCGTGCCCAGGATGATTTGCCCGTAGCGCCGCCCGCCCGCCAACACTTCCGGCGCGGCCCCCAACGTCTTGAACAGCAACGACGTGCCGAAAAACGCAATCACGCCCAGCACCAGCGAAATCGCCGTGCCCAGCAAAATCGCCTGCGCCCCGGCGCGCCCAGCCGCTTGCGGATTGCCTTCGCCCACGCGCCGAGCCACCAGCGCCGTCGTCGCCATGCTCAAACCCATCGCAATGCCGAAGACCAGCACCAACAGCGCCTCGGTCGTACCGACAATCGCAATCGCCTCCGCGCCCAACCGCGAGACCCAAAAGACGTTGACGATGCCAAAGAGCGATTCCATCAGCATCTCCAACACCATCGGCACCGAGAGCAAAAAGATCGCGCGCCCGATGCTGCCCGAGGTGAAATCCTGTTCGCTGCCATTCACAGACTGGCGCAGCGTGGCCCAGAAACCCGTCGCCTCTGTTTTCAGTTCAATCGTTGAATCCATCTGCTCCTGCTCCTGCAAACGAAAAGAGCACGTCCGCCCGGCAACGTCGGCCAGGGCTGCGTGCTCTTCGGCTGGCTCAACTTTCGCTTGGACAATTATTGCGGAAAGCCTGGCGTTTGCGTCACGCGCTGCGCCTGCTGCAAGTGCCTGCGCTCGTGCGCGACGATCAGGCGGCAGGCGTCCAGCATGTTGTAGGTGACCACGGCTAGAAACGGCGAGGTCATAACAATCTTGTCCGCCTCGTATTTTTCCATGTCTTGCAACCGGCCCAGCACTTCGCGCTGGTGCGCGACAAAGTGGCTGACGATCAGCGCGTCACTCGCGTTGGTTGCAGGCTGCGCGGCAGGTGGCGCTTTGAGTTTCTGCTTAGCCTCGGGTGACACCGCTTTGACCATCAAGCCGCCTAATAAGCCGGGCAGGAGCGGCATCCGTTCCCACAACGTCATTTGTTTGCGGCCCTCGATGACTTCATCGAAGGCCGGAAACATCGCGCGGTTGACGGCCATCAGATGTTCCAGGCATTGGCCGACGCTCCACGCTTCGGCGCTCGGTTTCCAGTTGAGTTGTGCGGCGCTGAGTTGTCCGAAGGCCGTCTGTGCAGCGTGGGTGACGGCTTCGGCCTCCACAGTGATTTCAGCCAGCGAAAGGTTGCGGTAATTGAGGGGCATAAAGTTTTCCTTGGAAAAAGTAACGTAGGTTGTCCAACCTGCGGAGCACTTGGGTGCGAATCGCTCAGGGGCCGCCACGCGCTTTGCCGCCACGGTGCTCCGCAGGTTGGACAACCTACGTTACAGCACTATTTTTCATTGAGCGCGGCGATGGCTTCGATCTCGATCTGGAAGCCATAGTGCAACTCCTGGCACGGCACGATGGCGCGCGCCGGACGATGCTCACCCAGCATGCGCGTGTAAACCTCATTCACCTTTCCCCACAGTCCGATGTCTGAAATGTAAACCGTGACTTTCAACAAGCGATTCAAATCGCTGCCCGCCGCGCGCAAAATCTCGCACAGATTGGTCAGCGCCTGCTCGGCTTGCGCTTCAATCGGGCCGACGATCTTTTCCGTGCTGCCCGGCTTAATTGGCAATTGTCCGGCGACGTAAACGAGGCCGTTGTGAACGATGGCCTGCGAATAATGTCCGCCGGGCGCAGGCGCGTTTTCCGTCAATACAGTTTTGATCTCCATCAATGCCTCTTCAAATCGTGATGACTTCAACGCGCGGTGTCACCGCCGTCTTCGGCAGCAGCGCCGGCCAATACGCCACCACTTCTTCCACCTTCGGACGCCCGCCGCCAAAGCCCGTCACCGTCGGCGGCCCCGCCAACGCCAGCGGCGCCAATTCCGTCGTGAAGCGCTGAATGGCCGCTTGATCCTGTCCACGCACACCCACGCGCAACATCACCTCGGCAATGTCAGGCGAAGGTTCGCCGCCCAAGCCTTCGTGCGTAGCGTTGACGCCGATGTATTGCGAGCGAATCTCATCAAACTTCAGCCCCAGCACATCCAGCCGCTTGCGCAACATCGCGTCCGCCGCCTTGGCCTTGGCATACGCAACGGGCCAGGCATAAATCAAACCGCCTGCGGCTTTGAACCCATCGGCAAAACTGATCGAGACTTTGTATGAATCAGTCGCGGCCTTGCCCTGCACGCCGCTGACACGCACACGGCTCGCGCCATCCTGCGCCAATTGAATCGTCGTGAAATCAGCGACCACATCCGGTGTGATGTAATTGTGCGGATCACCCATCTCATACATCAACTGTTCGGTCACGCCCGCCACCGTGATGCGCCCGCCCGTGCCCGCGTGTTTGGTCACGACGAATGTGCCGTCCGCATTGGCTTCGACAATCGGATAGCCGATGTCCCAAAAATCGGGGATCGTCTGCCAATCCACCTGGCAATTGCCACCGGTGGTTTGCGCGCCGCATTCGATAATGTGCCCGGCCACCGTGCCCGCCGCCATTTTGTCCCAATCGCTGAGCGACCAGCCGAACTCGTGAATCAGCGGCGCGAGCGCCAGGCCGGTGTCGGTGCAACGCCCGGTCACGACGATGTGCGCGCCCTGCGCCAGCACCTCGGCCATCGGGGCCGCGCCGAAATAGACATTCGCGCTTTTGACCCGGTCGCGGATGGTTGAGAGAGATTCGCCCGATTCCATGTTTTTCAATTCGATGCCTTGCGCCAGCAAACCGTCGAGGTTGTCCATAATGTCGTCGCCGGTCACGACTCCCACTTTGACTTGTCCGGTTAGGCCCAGCTTGTTGACGACGCCCGCCAGTCCGGCTACACAGGCCTGCGGATTGACGCCGCCCGCGTTGGCAATGATCTTGATGTTGTTTGCCAGACACGTTTTCAGCACGCGGCTGACGACGTAAAGAAAGTCGCGCGCATAACCGGCGTTTGGATCGCGCGACTTCTGCTTTTGCAGAATGGACATCGTGATCTCGGCCAGATAGTCGAGCGTCAGATAGTCAATCGGGCCGCGCTCGACCAGTTGCAAGGGCGCGTCGAGCCAGTCGCCCCAGAAGCCTTGTCCGTTGGCAATGCGAATGGTTTTCATAGCAATTCAATTGATCGGTTGAACATGTTGGCGGTACCACGCCTCAATCTCATCAACGCCATACCGGTTGGCTTCGACGGCAAGCACCAATTCAACGGCATCCGTTGGCGTATAGGTCGTCTGCCAGCCATTGGCATCCAGGAAGGCGGCGGTGATGGCCGTCGCCGTGCGTTTGTTGCCGCCATTCCACGGATGATTTTTGATCAGCCCGAAACAGAGCGTCGCCGCCTGACGAATCAAGCCGGCATTCTCATACGTCGCGGCATGGCGCGGACGCCCCAAGGCGGACTCGATCAAGGCACGGCTAAAGACGCCGTACCGTTCCTCACCGAAAGAATCCATCGTGTCGAAGTGGATGACGAGGGCGTCGAAAAAGGAAAGATAGTTGACCGCCTCAGTCGCCAAGTCGTTTCAACTCCTCAAAAACCTCGCGGTCTTTTTCTAAAATCCGCTGAATACACGCACGAAACTCCGGTGTTGGTGGTGGAATGATTTCGACTGATGTCTGCCCCAGCTTGGTGTAAAGCGCCAGCGTAGAGCCTTCGGCCACGCCCGTAGCTTGCGCCATCGCCGCCGGCATTTTCAGAAACCAGCCCGGATCCCGTTGCCGCGCTTCGGCAGTCTGTGCGTTGAGATTGAGTTGCGCGGTGATGCCGCCGGCTTGCACCTGAAAGATCACCAGCGCGCCTTCCGGCAGGCCGAACAGCTTTTCGGCGATCTCTTTCGGCATGGCAATCGCCCAGCCATTCTCGGTCTTTTGTAGCACATCCATCGGCAAGATTTTCGCTTGTGGTGTCATCTGCTTTACCTCCTTACTTTCTGCGGCGCAGCCATTGTACTTGCCGCCGCTCACGCCGCAAAAATCGCCGGACGCTTTTTCGCCCACGGCCGCGCGGCTTCCAACTCATACGCCAGTTGCAACAGTGTCGCTTCCCCGCCCCGCCACGCCGCAAACTGGCTGCCGATGGGCAAGCCGCTCTTCGTCCAATAAAGCGGCGCCGACATGGCCGGTGTGCCACAGGCGTTGTGCAACGGCGTATACGCGACCTCGTCCAGCACACGCGCCAGCAGCGTGTCGAAATTCATGCGCGGGTCGTGATAGCCCAGCTTATAGGGCGGAATGCGCAAGACCGGCGAGAGAATCACATCGTAGTTTTTGAAAAAAACTTCCAGCGCCGCCGCCGCTTCGGTGAACGCTTTGTTAGCGCGTCCGACGGCTTGGAACAGCCCGCGCTTGCGGCCCAGTTCCATCAAGCCAATCGTCCACGGTTCCAGCACGTCTTCGCGCTTGACGCCCTGGCCCAGCATCTGTTCGATCTCGACATCCAAGCCAACTGTGCCTGCCGACCAGTAGCCTAGAAAAGCGTCAGTCAATTCCGCGCCATTGATCGGCAGCTTCACCGCTTCGACCTTGTGTTTGAGCAACTCGCACAATTTGGCCGAAGCGCGAATCGCCTGTTCGACTTCGGGGTCGGGCCGCTTGCCATTCACGCCTTCCAGCACGAGGGCAATCTTCAGCCGTTTGGGCGAAGGGCCGCTGATCATGCCGACTGGCGGCAATTTGTCGTTGTGCTTGTTTTCGACGACATTCAAATAGGCCGCCGTATCGCGCACCGTGCGGCTGACGCAAAGATCGCTGTTGATGCCCGCCACATCATTCGCCAGCCCGCCCACGGTGAACGCCGTCAATTCGCGCTTGCGCGTCGGCTTCAAGCCGAACACGCCGCACTGGCAAGCGGGAATGCGTATTGAGCCACCGCCGTCATTGGCGTGCGCCAGCGGCACCAGGCCCGCCGCCACTGACGCCGCCGAACCGCCGCTGGAACCGCCCGTGGTGTAGGCCGAATTCCAGGGATTGTGCGCCGCGCCGTGCAAGGTCGGTTCGGTCGTTTCGATCAAACCGAATTCAGGCGCGTTGGTGATGCCCACGACGATGAACCCGGCTTGCTCGACGGCTTGAATAAACGGCGAACTGGCTTTGTGCAGGCGCCCGTTTTTGGCAATGCTTTGCGCATACAACCGCGAACCGAAATCAATGTCGGCGTCTTTGTATTCGACGATGTTCTTCAGCAGGATCGGCACGCCGGCAAAGGGGCCGTCGCCCAGGGTTGCCTTGGCGCGCGCCCGCGCCTTTTCGACATCGAAGTTTTTGGTCAGCACGAGGTTGAGTTGCGGGTTGATCTGCTCGATGCGCCGCAAGGTGTCTTCGACCAATTCCAAGGGCGTGATCTGTTGCTTGCGAATCAGTTCGGCCAAGCCGGTCGCATCGTATCCAGCCAGCGCCGAAGTGCGCAGTTTGGTCTGCGCGCCGGCCGGTTCTTCACTCAGCAACGCCGTGCTCGTGGCGGCCAAGGCCAGCGCGGCGGATTGTTGTAAAAACTCTCGGCGATTTGTCTGCATGCGATTTACCTCGAATAGTGGGTTCTTTAGCGTTCAGTTGGGGTGAACATGGGAGTTGTGTGCTGGCGGTACCAAGCTTCGATTTCGTCAACGCCAAAGCGGTCAGCCTCAATAGCCAATGAGAGCGCGATTATTTCAGTAAGCGCCGCCTGCACCTGCCATCCGTTGCGCCGCAAAAACTCTTCTGTCAAAGCTGTTGCCGTCCGCTTATTTCCGCCTGTCCAGGGATGATTTTTGATGAAACCAAAACAGAGTGTCGCGGCTTGACGAACCAAGCCGGCGCTTTCGTAGACGGCGGCGTGCTGTGGCCGTGCCAAGGCAGATTCAATCAAGTCTTCAGCGAAAACGCCAAAGCGCGTTTCACCATAGAGCCACATCAATTCAAAGTGCAGCATCAGGGCGTCTGCAAAATCCAGGTAAACGACCGCTGTCGCCATCTTGACGCTCCCTATTCCCCGGCATCAGCACAGTATTTCTCAAAGTAACGACGCGCCGCTGCGCGGGCCGCCGGCCGCGGAGCCACGATCTCAACCCGCAATGCCCCGGCTTTGGCATAGACGACCATCAGCGAACCTTCCGCGCTACCGCTCGCGGCGGCAATATCCGGCGGCATGGCGAGAATCCAGCCTGGCTCACGCTGGCGCGCTTCTTCTGTCTGCAAAGCCAGATTCATCAAGGCAGTGATCTCGCCCGGCTGCACAAAGAATGTCACCAGCGAGTCTGCGGGCAGGCCGAACAGGCCCTCGGCAATCTCTTTCGGCATGGCGGCAACCCAACCTTGCGCAATGCGCTGCGGCGTCTCGGTTGGTGACAATACTGTTTGTGGACTCATTTCAACCCCCTTTCGTACCTCTTTCATAAATGGCGAGCAAAGTGTCGCGCGCAGTCTAGCGCATCTCGCTCAAGCCGTCTTCAATTCCGCCGCCTCTTCCAAACCCAACTCTTTTATCAACTGCTCACGCAACACGAACTTTTGCACTTTGCCGCTCATCGTCAGCGGATAGGCTGTGACATAGCGGAAATACTTCGGCACTTTGTGGCGGCTGATGTTGGCTTTGCAATACGCGCGCAATTCGTCTTCGGTCGCCGCCGCGCCGGGTTTCAGCTTGATGACCGCCGCGACTTCTTCGCCCATGAATTGATCGGGCAGGCCGATGAGTTGCGCTTCGGCCACGGCGGGATGGCGCATCAAAAACGCCTCGATCTCGGCGGGGTAAATGTTTTCGCCGCCGCGAATGATCATGTCTTTAGACGCGTCCGATGATGTTGATGTACCCGTCGGGCCGCATCGCCGCCAGATCGCCCGAATGCAGCCAGCCCGCGTCATCCAGCGTCTCGGCGGTCTTGTCAGGCATGTTGTAGTAGCCCTTCATATTCGAGAAGCCCTTCGTCCACAGTTCGCCCGATGCGCCGCACGCGACGGTCGCGCCCGTCGCCAGGTCTACGACCTTGATCGAAGTGTGCGGGATCGGCAGCCCGACCGTGGCGGCTTTCAATTCAAAACTGTCGCTGGCAAAGGATTGTGTCACCGCGCCGCAAGTCTCGGTCATGCCAAACACAATCGAACAATCCGCGCCGATGCGCTCTTTTACCTGCTCCATCAATACCACCGGCACGGGCGTCGCGCCGGTGAAGACGCTGCGCAGCGCCGACAGATCGAATTCGGCAAAGCGCGGCTGCTGCAACAGCGCAATCAGCATCGTCGGCACGGCGAAGGTGAAGGTGCCGCGTTCCCGCGCAAACAACTCCAACTGCTTGAGCGGGTCGAAGGCGATCAGCGGAATCAGCGTGCAACCCAGATAGAGGCAATAGATCGTCCCGCCCAAACTGCCCGCAATGTGAAAGAGCGGCATCGCTGTCACGTAGCGTTCGGATTCGCTTAAATCGCCGCGCGTACAGGCAACGCGCGCCTGATTGATCAGACTGTGATGCGTCAGCATCACGCCCTTCGGAAAGCCCGTCGTGCCGCTGGTGTATTGCATCATCGCCACATCGTGCGGTTGCACGCTGGCCTGCCGCACGGCCAACGCTTCATCCGAAACTGAATCGGCCAGCGCCAACAATTGATCGAACAACAGCACGCCGGGCCGCGCATCTTTGCCCAACAGCACGACACGTTCCAGCTTCGGCAAGCGCGCGCAGTGCAACTTCTGGTTAAGCGGATCGTCCAGTTCTTTCAATTCCGGCGCGCTGCCGTAAACCGATTCCAGATACGGATTGCCGCGCAACTCTTCGGTCAGACAGAGCAGCTTGATGTCGCCCTGTTGCAGCACGTATTCCACTTCCGCCGCGCGGTAATTGGTGTTGACCGTCACGATCACGCCGCCGATTTTTGCCAGCGCCATTTGCAACAGAATCCACTCCGGCACATTCGGCGCCCACACCGCCACGTGATCGCCGCGTTCGATACCCAGCGCCAGTAGGCCCTTCGCCACGCGGTTCACCGCATCGCGGTACTGGCGGTAACTCAACCGCAACTCCAAGCCGATTTCGGGATAGTGATAAACCAGCGCCTCTTTGTCCGGTAGTTCCGCCGCGCGCTGATCCAGCAAGCCGCCGAGCGTCAGTTCGATCAAGTCAATGCCGAAGGCTTCGGCTTCCCAATGCGCCAGGTTGTCTTTGATTGCCATCCTTGCCTCACGAAATTGGAATCCGGGTTAATCAACCCGCTCATCAATCGGTCTCGAAATCAGCGAGGAAGAACATTTGCCATTTTCCATTTGTAATTTGAGATTTGAGATTTGCCATCGCCCGGAAATTGCGCGGCGTTGATTGGGCATTGGCCCGCCTCGGCCCGTTGGACAATGGCAAATCTCAAATCTCAAATTACAAATGGAAAATGGCAAATGTTCAGGAACGGAAAGGGCATCAGCGCAAGATCGCCGAACTTATAGCTCGTCATAAGCGGCATCCAGCGGGTTGTCCCACACCTTGGCGAAAGCCGGCTCTGAGGCCCGCGTGCCTTCCAGCACTAACCGGCGCTCTTCGCGCGCGCGCAGGAAGTCCACAAAGGCTTCGACTTCCGCGCGCCGCTCCGGCGGCAGGGTTTCGATTTTTTCCAGCAAGCGTTCGGCAACCATCGGCAGGCCCTCCATTCACGAATTGGTTTGACGCGGCGCATAGTAGTGCGCCCGGCGGCGATTTTTCAATTCCGATGCCAAGCTGGTTGTTAGCGCGCCAACGCGTGATACTCCCGATTCGGAAGCATCCCCGTCGCCGCTGCCATCCGATTCGTGAAGTTGTACATCGCCGCGATCTCGATCACGTCCCAAACTTCTTCCTGCGTCAGCCCAAAGCTTTGCAAATGTTCCAGGTCTTCCTGCAAACATTCCAGCGGCGACAGTGTCAGCTTTGTCGCGTAATCGAGCACGGCCTCCATCTTCGCGTCCAGCCCCGCGCGTTTGTAATCCAGCGTGATGCGGTCGGCCTTGACCGCATCGCCCAACGCCTCGCGCAGGGCCGCGCCGTGCGCGACCAGGCAATACAGACAGCCATTCGCCATCGAGACCGCCACCGCGATCATCTCGCGTTCGGCGGCGTTCAAGTGCGCGGTCGGCTCGTGCAATTGTTTGTAGTGCCCAAACCAGGCGATCAGCCGTTCGGGGCGGTAGCTGTAGACGCGAAAAACGTTCGGCACGAAGCCGAGCCGCTCTTTGGCCTTGCGAAAGAGGCCGCGCAGGCTCTCGTGCACTTCGTCTTCGGCGGGCACGGGGAACCAACTGATCTGCTCTGAACTGTCAGTAGCCATCTCACACCTCGTTGAATTCGGATTGATATTGCGCCAGGCCGGAACAACCGGCCAACGCGCCTGCGCGCAGTTCCATTGCCATAAACACTTCGTCGCGCACGTTGTATTCGCTGTGGATGCCGAAGCGGCTAGCTGGGGCAAAACCAAAGCGCGGATAGTAGTCAGGATGTCCCAACACAATCGCCGCGCCGTAGCCCGCTTCCCTGCACCAATCCAATCCAGTGCGCGTCAGTTGCGAACCAACACCGCTTTTTTGAAAAGCTGGAGCCACAGCCAGCGGGGCCAAACCGATAACGCGATTCGCTTGCGCGTTCGCCGCCAGCGTCACGTCGCTGAACAGGATGTGCCCGACAATCTGCCCAGCGTCTTCAGCGACCAGCGACAGCACACACTTGCCGCGCGCGCGCAACTTATCCACCAAATCGGCTTCAGCCGCCTGGCCAAACGCAGCTTCTACAACTTGCCGAATCGCGACGACATCTTCAGGTTGTTCTTGGCGTATGGTCATCAGTCGTAAAACGGAAACAGCTTTTTCAACTCCGCCTTGTCGGGCCGCCGCCCGTATTCGCAAATCTCGAAGGCTTCGGCGTGCTGCACCTTGCCGCCACGCGCCGCGCCGTACCATTCGATCAGTTGCGCGCGATATTTGTCGGCGATGCTCTTTTGGCGATTGACGAAGCGGTCGCGCACCGTTTGCCAGCGTTGTTTGACGAATTGCGGGTCTTTGTTCAGCAACGATTCGTCGCCGTTCGCGCCGCCCTCGTAAAACTGCGAAACCATACCGAGCAGGCCGTCGAGTTTCTTTTCCATCACGCTGTCTACGTCAACGACTACGTCAGCCGTGAACGGGTTGGGTTTGTCGAAGCGATCCCACGAATACAAAAACACCGGGTTGTTTTTGAGCGCGGGCACTTCGGGGCAGAAATTCGGCACCGTCACCATATACGCCGCATCCTGCACCAGCACGCCGGTGTAGCGGTGGTCGGGGTGATAATCGTTGGGCCGATGGCTGATGACGATGTCGGCCTGCCACGAACGAATGAGCCGCGTGACCTTCTTGCGGTTTTCCAGCGTCGGTTCGAGTTCGCCATCGTGGTTGTCGAGCAATTCGACGGTGTAGCCCAGCAGCTTGGCCGCGCGTTCGACTTCGGCGCGGCGGCGGCGATACAACTCGCCACCAGCTTCTTTCCAATGCCCGATGTCGCCGTTGGTGACGGCGACGAGTTTGACGGCGTGCCCTTTGGCGGCCCACAGCGCCGCCGTGCCTGACGAACCGATCTCGGCATCGTCGGGATGCGCGCCAAAACTGATGATGCGCAGTTTGCGCTCTTGTGCCGCGGTGTGTGCCGCTGGCTGCCAACTCAAACCGGCGAACAAACAAAGTACTGCCAAAATGATCGTGCGTTTCATCGTCGCTCCTTTTTCATTCTTGGAAACTGCCGTGACGCCCCGCGCCGCCCGCAAAGCGCGCCGCGCCCGCCTGTGCGCCCGCTGCCAGCGAAGTCAGCCCGTGTTTGAATTCATTTGCCAGCGCCGCATCCAAACTCAAATCGAATTGCTCGTAAGCCGACAGCCGGTCATTGCGCAAACAAACTTGCGGCAAGCGCGCCAGTTCTTGCGCCAACTCGATTGCCGCCGCGCGCGCCTGCCCTTTCGGCACGACACGATTGACCAGGCCCATCTGCAAGGCCTCTTCCGCGCCCACCGGCCTGCCGGTCAGAATCAAATCGAGCGCGCGGCTCAACCCGATCAAACGTGGCAGCCGCACCGTCCCGCCATCAATCAGCGGCACGCCCCAGCGGCGGCAAAACACGCCCAGCACCGCATCTGCTTCGGCCACGCGCAGATCGCACCAGAGCGCCAATTCCAACCCGCCCGCGACGGCGTGACCGCTGATGGCCGCGATGACCGGTTTGCTGAGCAACAACCGCGAAGGCCCCATCGGCCCATCGCCCTCGGGTTCGACGCGATTGCCCTGACCGGCGGCGATGGCTTTCAAATCGGCCCCGGCGCAAAACGTGCCGTGGTCGCCGCACAACACACCGACCGCCGCCGTTTCATCGGCGTCGAAAGCGCGGAAGGCGTCGGCCAACGCTGCTGCGGTCGCGCGGTCTACGGCATTGCGGGCGTGCGGGCGGTTCAGACTGATGATCGTTACCGCCCCATTTTGCTCAAGCTGGATTGACATGGTGTTCCTGTAAATGTGCCGGACAAATCATGAAAGGCCACACCCTGGGTGCGCACCGCGGCTTTGCACAAAGCGCCCGACTTGCACAAATCGGCGGCGGTCTGCACAAAACGGTTGATTAGAAAGAGTCGTGGGACGTTTAATTATTATTGTTGC
>JAYUCP010000046.1:0-6385 GCA_043740245.1 Acidobacteriota bacterium
CTTTGGTGAAAAATCACTTCAGGACCCGCCGCGCGCAAGGCGTTGCGCTCAAGCTGGATAAATTGCGAAAGATGCGCAACCAGTGTGATTACGCCGACGCAGTGATTGACTTGCCTAAATTGCTTCCCATTGCCTTGGTGGAAGCTCAAATGGTCATCGCCATTCTCAAATAGCCTTCAACCTTTCGAGTTCAGCCCTGAGCGCCGCCAACTCGCCATCGCGCCGGTGGTAGCCCGTCTCGTCAATCAGCTTCCGCGCCGCGTCGTAATGTGCGCGCGCTTGCGTGGCGTCGTGCAGCGCCAGCGCGAGGCGGGCGGACTCCAGATGGTAATCGGTCAGGTGCAAGCGCATCTCGCCGCGTTCGGCGATGGAGCGGGCTTCGGCCAGATCGCGGTGCGCCCGGTCGAATTGCTGCGCCACCCGCGCCCATGCCGCGCGCGCCAGCAAGCCGAGCGGGAGGCGCGGCTGATCTCCGGCCTGCCGCAACCCGTCCACGGCGCGTTGCAACCAGTCCGCTGCTTGCGCCAGATACTGCGCGGGCGCGCCCGTTGCATTGCCGTGCGCCTGCTGCGCTAGCCCCAGGTGCGCGCGTCCCAACGTAAGCTGGTCGAGGGCGATGTCAACTAACCAGTGATTGTGGTCGGCAACTTCAATCGTTTGGGTGGCGCGTTCTTTCACCTCTTGGTGTTTACCCTGATCCAGCAGTAGATCGCAATACAGAAATCCCTGCACCGAAGTAAGGACCGGGTATTCGGGCAAAATCCTTTTTTGCATTTCTTCGAATTGGCGGAATGCGATTTCTGCCTCATTTAACTTGCCAGCTTGATGCAGAGCACAAGCCAGTGTTGCCCGAAACGCCATTCGCCAAAATGCGTCCCCATCGCTTCGATCAGCCAGTTCTACACTCTGATAGGCAAATTTGAGCGCCTGTGGCAAGTCGCCAATGGTCAGGTAAAGTTCGCTGAGATTGGTCGCGGATTGAGCGGCGTTCTTCCCCCCTTCTTGAGAAATTCGAGCTTGCAATCCCTCCTGCATTGGCACAATCGCCTCCTGTAAGCGTCCCAGCGCGCGTAGATCATAGCCTGCCTCATTCAGAGCAAAAGCTTGAGCATCTTCGGTGAGTCCAGCAACAGGACACCGCCAGAGAGTTTCAAAAAAACCGGCCAGCGCCGCAAGGTCGGCCCCGAATGCACCAAGCTTATGCCAATTGAAATGCTCCTTCCCCCGCTGAATTCGCCGCCAATAGACATTTTCCAACGCCTCTTGATACTTGCCACCTGCGCATCCGTGCGTCACAGCGGCAAAGAGCGGTTGCATCTCGGCGAGGGTGTCGGGAAATTCTTTGGCCGCGCGCGTCAGGTGTTCATAAAGACGCAGGTTGCCCGCCCGCCAAGCATCCGGCGCGTGCGTTTTGAGTTGTTGCCGGAAATGTTCGCGCACCAGCGGATGCGCATCCAGTTCGCCCGGCGCGTGCGCATTGGCGGGGCTGAGCAGGTTGAGGCGGCGCAACTTTGCCAAGGCTTGTTGCCATTTCACTTCGCTCAATCCTTGCAGCGTTTCAGTCAGCCCCGCGATGGCGGGCGTGGCGCGCAAGGCCGCAAGCGAAGCGGCTTCGGCGGGACGATCAAACAGCCCCAGCAGGCGCAGGATGGCGACTTCTACGCCCGCGCCCAGCCAGGTTTCATACGCCGCAATCATCCGGTCGGCCTGGTTGCCGAAGCGGTCATCGTCGAAGAGATTGGCAATGTCTTTGCGCCGCCGCAGGTCGCCGCCCAGCACTTCGGCCACGTAGCTGCCCAGCAACGTCAGCCCGTAGGCATGCCCTTGGAATTCCCGCGCCGCCGCCAGCATTTCCGCGTCATCGCCCGTCACTCCCAGCGCGCGCAAAAGCTGGGCGCAGGGTTGCTCGCCCGTCGCGGTCGTGTAAGGCAAATGATTGAGCGGACGTTGGATGACCGTCGCTTCGTCATAGCCATTCAGATCGCTCAGCCGTTCGCGCGAAGTGATGATGCACAGCCCCGGCTGTTGCGCGGCCAACTGCGTCAGGATGGTTTGCAACGCGCGGTCTTTGAGGCCGCCTTCCGGCAAGCCCGCCGTGTTGGGCGGATATTGCAACGGTTCGACGCCGTCCAGCACCAGCACCGCGCGTTCGGCGCGCAACGCTTCGGCCAACCGGTCGGCCTTGCGAAAGTAATCGCCTTCGACCGTGACGCCGAAGAACTCAAGCGCGCTGTCAATAAACGCTTCCGAAGAGTCGCTGCGGTTTTCGCTGGAACCCTGACTGAAGAATGACCAGCCGAAAACGCTCCGCGCCCCGTCATAATTTTTCGCCGCCATTTGGGCCAGCCACTTGCTGACCAGCGCCGACTTGCCCGCGCCGCCCAGCGCGTGAAAGACGACGATGTTGGTTGCTGGATTGGCCCACGCCGCGTCAAGCAATTGCAATTCGTCATCGCGCCCGAAGAGATGAGGCGTGAGCGGCGGCGGCAAGGTGATTTTGATTGCAGGTTGCGGATGGCGGACTGCGGATTGGGGACTGGCTGGCGCAGTAACGAATTTGCGAATCTCTTTGGCCAGTGCGGTCAACGCCTCGTCAATCTGGTATTCGTTGCCGCCCGACAACGGTTTGCCATCGGTGGGTCGCAAATTCATTCGTCGTAACCAATCCACCGCTTCCCAATCGCACGGCTTGATGATGACGGGGAAAATGTGCAAGCCGTCTTGGGCGCGCCGTTGCAACAGGCGGCTGACTTCTTCGCGCAGGATGAATTCGGAGGTAAGTGAATTGGCCGAGACGAGCAAGACGGCTACGCTGGCGGCATTCATCGCGGCTTGGATTTCAGCTTCCCAGTCCGCGCCACCGCCGATCAAACGGTCGTGCCAGAGCGTCAGCAAACCTTGCTGTTGCGCGACGCCGAGGTGGGGCAACAGCCGGTCTTTCCATTCTTCGTCTTGATGACTGTAGCTGATAAAAATCTTGGGGGAGCTTTCCATCTCTGTCCTCTCTGCGTTGGGTTTGATTCGCACTGAGTCGAGGCGCGGCGGGATTGTAGGGGCAGCCGGTGAATCCGGCAACGGTTGCGTGCTGCACGAGGCCAGGAAGATTTCGGGTTGCGGATAAACGAGACAATGTTGATCTCAGCCCGCGAAGGCGGGCGGCGGCATAAAGCCCAGGTCGTGAGACCTGGGTAACGCCGGGAAAGCGCAGAAGCCCGTGAAACGGGCGACAGACCTTGCGCTGTCGCCCGGCTTCGCGGGCTTGGATGTTCGCATTGCCGCGACCCAGGATTCCGCTGCGCTTCATCCTGGGCTTTGTGCTGCCGCCCGCCTTCGCGGGCTGAGGGCACTGACTCAATCAGCGCCGAATCGCTGTGCCCGGTTTAACGCCTTCTACCAGCTTGCCCGCCTTCACCACCAGCACGCCATTCACCAACACATAATTGATGCCTGATGAATACTGCGCCGGATTCTCAAACGTGGCCTGATCGCTCACTTTGGCGGGATCGAAAACGGCCAGGTCCGCGTCGGCGCCAACCTTTATGCGGCCTTTGTTGCGCATCATCGGCACGGCCTTTTCCAACCGTTGGGCGGGCATCAAACTCATCTTGCGAATGGCGTCCATCAGCGAGAGCGCCTGCTGATCGCGCGCATAGCGGCCCAGCACGCGCGCAAACGTGCCTGCGCCGCGCGGGTGGCCTTTGCTGTCGGTGATCAGTCCGTCGCTGGCGATCATCACCAGCGGGTGGCCGACAGCGAGGCGGGCGATCTCTTCGGGGATGGAATGGCCGATGACGGAACCGCCGGATTTACGGTAGCGCGCGAAGGTCTCGGCCGTCAGCCGTTCGCCGGTGGCGACCCATTGCAAATCTTTGAAGGTCATCCCCAGCCGCTCCTGCCAGCCTTCGTCGTAGATGGCCGATTCAAGCAGCGTTTGCGTGGCGGTGTAAGGATAAGCTTCGGTCGTGATGTCCAGGCCGCGTTGGCGCGCGCCTTCGATCATTTGCAGGCATTTGGCCGTGTTGCGCAAACAGGTGCTGGTGATGTGCACGACGTGCAGCGCGGCCCCGCTGGCGGCGGCATTGGCGATGACTTCCTGCAAGGCTTCGATGGCACTGCCCGGTTCGACGCCGCCCGCGTGGCGCATGTGCACGTAGGTTGCGACTTTGCGTTCAGCCGCCAATTGAAACAGATCGAAGATTTCCGCGCGCGTCGCCGTCGGCACGTAGTTGATGCCGAAGCCGATGCCGAGCGCGCCTTCATCCAGGCCGCGTTTGATGAGTTCGGCGACCTGGCGGATTTCGTCGGGCGTCGAGCGTTTGGTGACGGCGTTGTCGCGCGGCAGGAAGGTGCCGCTGTCTTTCATCACCGCCATTTTCGCGGGAATGTGGCCGACGGTTGCGCCGTAATTGATGAGCGCCTGGCCCGCGCGTGCGGCGTACCAGGGCGCAACGGGCGACGCGCCGACCTCCATTTCAAGCGCCGTCGTCACGCCGTCCATTGCTTTGTAGCGGTAATTCTCATCCGTCTGGCCGTGCGAATGCAGATCAATGAAGCCGGGCGCGACGACCAGGCCCTTGGCGTCAATCACGGTCTTGCCAGTCAGCGGTTTGGTTGAAATGGCGGCGATGGTTTTGCCGCGAATGCCGATGTTGCGCACGGCATCGAGCTTGGTTGCGGGGTCAAGCACGCGGCCATTGTTGATGACCAGATCGTAGTCGGGCGCACTGGTCGTGGCGTGTTGTGACAGCAACAAACAGAGCGTGGCGGCCAGCAGGCAGAGCAGGGAACTGCGCGTCAGATTTCGCATAGCGGTGATTACCTTTGATTGTTGGGAATGAGCAAGCGGGCGCAGTGTACTGCCGAAACACGAGACGTTGAAAGCTCGGGCCAAACAAAGTTGGCCGCCGGTTTGAAAACCGCTGCGGTCGTTGCCTGAATTGCAGAACACTACTGAGGTTCTTCTTCCGCAGACTGCTCCGGCTCGCGTTCTGCCGGAGGCTCAAGCAGGCGTGCCTGAATCAGCTTCTTGGCCAAGGTGTAGCTGTCTTTCTTGGCGCCTTCCTTGCGAATCCCGACAGCCACGACAACGACGACCACCTTGTCGCCGTCAATGCGGTAGCTGACGCGGTAGCGTTGTCCGAGAGCCCGCAGGCTGCGGTAGCCTGCCAACTCGGCGGCCAACTCTTTCCCTTGCTTTTCAGGCTCGTTCATCAGCCCGTCAATGCGCTCGATGATTTTGGCGCGAATGCGCCGGTCTTGAATTCCTCGAGCATTTCTGCGGCTGACGGCGTGAACGCTATTTGATAGGTCAAGGCGCTAGTACTCCGTCAAGCTGGAACTGTTCGAGGCCGCGCTCTGCAAACCTGCGGCGCAGCATTTGTTCCAGTGATACCGGCCTTGCAGGTAAAGCTGATAAGCGCAACCAGCGGTGGCGACCGGGTGTTGCCGGAGCGCGCGCACCTCACGAATTAGCCCGGCAGCCCCAGGCGGAAGAGCAAATTCGCAAAGCGCGCGTCCGGGCGCAGGCGGTCAAAAAGCGGATCGAGGTGCAGAAAGAGCAGCCACACGCCGCGTTCCTGATAGGCTTTTTCCAGCCAGGCGAAGGCCTGTTCACGCTCGTCGAGGGCGGTGTAGACGCTCGCCAGATGGAAGGGTTGGACGTGCTGTTGCGTGTTGATGCGCAGCAACTCGGCCAGCGTTTGGCGCGCCGCGCGTTGCTGCCCGGCGAGCGCCTGGGCCACGCCGAGGTTTGCCAGATAGCGCGGGCTGCCGCCCGACAATTCGAGCGCGCGGCGGAATTCGGCGAGGGCTTGCGGATAGCGGCCCTGCTGTTGGTAAGCCAGCCCCAGGTAGCCGTGCGCGGGCGTGAAGCGCGCATCCATCTCAATGGTTTTCTGCAATTGCTCGACGGCGCGTTCGGGCTGGCGCGCATTCAGGTAAACCCAGCCACTGACCGAATTGACGATCAGCGAGAGCGGGTCCAGGTCGTGGGCGCGTTCGATCTCGGCGCGCGCTTCGTCCACGCGGCCCAGGCGCGTCAACAACTCGGCGTACCACTGATGCGCCGAGGCGTAGTTCGGATTCAATTGGATGGCGCGTTTGAAATCCTGCTCGGCCCCCGGCCAATCCCAGTCGTATTCGTGTTTGACCACCGCCAGCGAGGCGTAAGCCGCGCCCAGCGCCGGGTCGAGTTCGAGCGCGCGCAACGCGGCCTCCTTCGATTTGGGATAGGACTCAGCCGCCGGCAAATTGCGGTAGGGCGTCAGCAGGTGGTAGGAATCGGCCAGCCCGGCGTAGGCCAGCGCGTAATCGGGCGCGAGCCGCAACGCCTCCTGAAAATAGGCGATGGCCTTGTCCAGCCCCTCCGCCGTGCGTTTGTTCCAAT
>JAYUCP010000047.1:0-6385 GCA_043740245.1 Acidobacteriota bacterium
GTAAATGCGCGAGACCGGCGACCCCTTGCGGGTCAGGACGTGATTCTTTGAGAAGGTGCGGAAGCGCGCGATGGCCTTGAGTTCATTGGCTAATTCCGCTGAGAGGTTGAAGCGCGCCTTCAACTCTTCGACCATCGCATCGCGGCCGTGCACGCGATAGTCCTCATCCAATTCTTCAGCGAACTTGGTCAGCTTGCGCAATAAGCGCAAGGCCGGGCGCTGCACTTCCAATACCTGCACGGTTTTATCGGCTGGCGCTTTGACCGAAGCGTTGCGCGGGACACCGGCCAGCAAAGACATCTGGCCGAACATCGTGCCGGGTTGCAGCGCCGCGACGGTCGTTTGCCCGACGACGACATCAGGCTGTCCGCTCACGACGATATGAAAGGTGTTGCCGCCCCATTCGCCCTGGGTGACGATGGTTTCACCGGGCTGATAATCGAGCAGGCGCACATACGGCCCGACTTTTTTGCCGTTGTAGTTGCGCCCATACACGACGACTTCCAGATCGAGTTCGTAATCGTAATGACCGTCGTGCTGGTCTAGCAGGGAAGCGATGGAAGGAACGCTTTGGATGGCGTTGATGACTTCGCGGCGGCTCGTTTGTTCAGTCGGCATAGGGGGTCAACAGCAATATGCGCACGGACAAAGATGCAATGCGTATGGTTGTTTTGGTAATCGTTCGAGCGTTTCAAAAAGTATTTGCACGAATCGCCGGCGGCGCCGCCGTATGGCATTTCGTGCAGACAGGCTCCTTCGCCTGTTGGTGACACGTCCAGCACGCAGAGGTGTGACGCTGCCCCTGGCCCGTGCTGATTTTCAAAATGTCCACGCGGCTCGTGCTCACAGGCTCTTGCGTGCGATGGCAGCGGTCACATGATGCCGCCTTCAAATGCGCGGGACTGTGACGAAACCGGAACGCCTTGAAAGCGATTTCAGGCCCGCGATTAAACCCGACCGCGAGCGCCGTGTTGATATGGCAGACGCTGCAATCACCCAGCTTTTGTTCAGCCTGATGCACGTGACAGGAAAAGCATTCCTGATGGTGCGGAAACGTAGCCTGCACACCCTGCCCATCGAAGCGATGACAGGTTGCGCATTTGGCCTTGTCCGCCTCCTCGCCCAGCTTCTTCGCATCCATATGCGTTTTGTGCGAGAAGCCTTTGGTTTCGCCCGCGATGCCCAGCAGCCCAAATTCATTCAAGCGGCCCGGATATGCGGCCAGCAGCGCCTGATTGTTTTGGGTGATCCCGCCGCGGTGACAGGATGCGCACATGGGGCTCTTCTGCAACGTTTCTGGCGCTGTCTGTTGAAAGGCCTCCGCCGCGTGGCATTGCGTGCAAGCATCGTGAAAGGGCAGCCAGGTCGCGGTGCGCCGCCCCGGTTGTTTCAACTTGGCATCCAGCGCTTGCTCTTTATCGCGCGTATGACAAGTCGCACAGCTTTCCAACGGGCCATTCGGCTTCACGCGATGTTCTTTGCGCAGGTGATCGAAGAATCCTTTGCGCCGTTCGGTGACGACCTTGGCCTCAGTGCCAGCGGCTTGCGCGGGTTTGGGAGTAGCTTGCGCAACAGCCGGTGCGCTGTCTTGAACAACCGGTGCCGCCGTGCGTTGCGAACTGCGGCAAGCAAACAACCCCGCCAGCATCGCCAGCGCCACACAGCCCAACGCACTTACTTTGTATTTCCTCGTGCTTCTCATAACGCTCTTCCGCCGTGCGCTTCAATCATTGTTCCTGAGTGTGCGCAACACCGCCGCGCTCAATGGTTCGGGCAAACCGGGCCTGCGTTTGTCATTGTGGCAGGCCGTGCAAGAGCCTTGCCCCGGCGCTTGAATGTCGTTCAGTTGAAGCGCGCGCGTCACCGCGCTGTGACATTCGGCGCACAAATAATCCCGCGCTTTGACCGCGCGCGCCTCGCTCTTCTTGACCGACCGCGTATCCAACTCGTGATCCAAATGGCGGAACTCGGCGACCTTGAAATGTGCGAACAAACCCGGCGCTCGCTGTTTCTGACCACCAGCATCTGATAACGAATGGCAACCTTGGCAGTCATTGCGAGCGGGGAACTGCTTGCCGGATTGCGGCGTGTGGCCCACAGGTTTTTCCAGATGGCAAGTGAAGCAAGCCGGGTGGCCGGTCTCAACTGCGATTTCCGGTACAGCCGGATTGAATTGCGCAAAGCTCGTTTGCAATTGCAGATGACAATCCGTACACAGCGGCGCGGCGCCTGTTTGTATTAGGGCCTTGGCCAGTGAATTTGTACGGTCAGCAGCAGGAGCAAGCGTTAAGCCATTCGGCAATGACTGCCGATGCGCCACATGCGAAAAGCCGATGCCAAAATCGCTGGCATTGCGCGCCGTCTGAAACTTATCAAACACGCCCGGTTGCGTGGGCGATTCGGCGTTGCGTTCGTGGCAGACGCCGCAAAACGCCGGTTTGGCAAACGACATCAGCGCGAAGTTGTGACACGCCACGCAACTGGCGTGACCGGGGAAGGCTGTCGCCGCGACGGGGTTTACATTTGGACTTGGTTTGCCAGTCACTGCATACGGCGGTTGCGGACCAATCAAATGGCAATCAGCACAACTCAGATCGCGATGCCCCTTGAGGTCTTGCTTGCCTGCTTGCCCGTGCGGGAACTTGCCGCCTTTCATAGGCATTTGCATGTCTTTGGCGCTGACTGCGAATTCAGCATTGTATACGCGCGCGACCAAGTAGCCGCCGACAGTCAAGCCGCAGATACTTACCAAGAGGCCACGTTTTAGTCTTCGCAAATCCATGCGTTGATCCGATTGGGTCACTGCCGCGCCGCGTGACAACCGCTACAAGTTGTCGGAGCGGGCTTGACGCGCGGTTGCTCATTGTTGGCACGATGACAGCCGATACAACTGTCGTGAAAAGCGCGCTCGAAATACAATTCGTCGCACTGGCAATTTTTCGGATTGCCCGCCGTTTCGCATTGCTGGCCGCAACGTTTGTTGACGTATTGGCCCGCGCCTTTGCCTTCGGCCCTACCTTCCGTTTGATGACAGACGGTGCACTTCCACAATTGCGGCACACCGGTTTCATTGGTCGAATGATGGCAACCCGTGCAGGACGCCGTCGCGCTGGCTTTGAACGGCGCATTCGGATCAGGGTTGAGCCGTCCCTGATGCGCTTGATGATCGAAACGCACTGCGCCGCGTTCGCGCGTGCCGCGCACGTTGAGCATGATGATCGAACCATCCGTTTGCAGGCGGGCAGACTGCGCCAAGGCTGCCCAAGCAACCGTAAACGCCAAACCGAATAACCCGATTATGATGAGTTTCAGCCGCATCGCCCCTTCATTTTACCAACGCCGTTGTCCCCGCGCCTTTACGCGGCGCGCCATACTTGTTGCGAATATCGCGGTACTGCTTGACGCCGTTGACCGTCTCGACGTTTTTATCACTGATCTCGGGCACTGTGAACAGTTCCCATTGCTCGCCTTTCTTCCAGGCAAACAGCCGCATCATCTCGTCGTAATTGAATGGCCGTGCGCCGCGCCGTCCAAAGACCGCCAACTGATTGCCGCTCTCATCAATCGCGCGGTCACGGTCAATGCCTTCAGAAACCGCCAGCGCCGGCCCAACCGTGTGACCGGTGGCGATCAAGCGCGGCGTCGGGCGCGGGCTGAAGCCGTAATGACCCGGCGTCTCTTCGGGCGAAGTCAGTTGCACGATGCGCAAACCGTTATGTCCGTCAGCGATATACGCGAAGAGGCTGACATTCGTCATCCCGACTTTGACATCGTGCACATCGTTGATCACGCCATTGGCATTGAAGGTTTGATCCAAGCGCGGCTTCTCTGGATTCTCGATGTCCAGAATCACCAGCCCCTGCTTGCCTGCCGCGACGTAGGCATACGTGCGTACCAGATAAAGATTGTGCGCGTCTTCGACTCTGACCGCCGCGCCGGGAATCAAGCGCACCTGCGCCGGATCAATCACGTCCAGCACCTTGACGCCCTCGGCATCGCACACGAAGGCATAGCGGAATTGCACCTGCACTGCCCGCGCGCCACGCAGCGGGATTGTCGCGACGGCTTGCGGTTTGAGCGGATCATTGATGTCCACAATGACCAGCCCTTTATCGCAGGTAATGTAAGCATGCGTGCCCGCGATGACGATGTTGTTCGCGCCTTTGAGCAAGCCGTTCGGGTTCCAGGCCAGCGCGCGTTTGATGAAGTTGTTGTTCGGATCGCCATCCAACAATGTCGCAACGCCCGGCCCGTTGTCTTTTTCATCCAGCGGATTGCCGATGACGACCAGGCCCTCTTCACGGTCAGTGCCGTACAGGAAAGCGTACAGCGGATGAATCGGTTGTTTGTCGTCACGGTAAATGCCCTCTTCGTTTTCGGGGCGATAGCGCCGCCGTTGCGGAATCTTCATCACCGCGTCCACCGTGGCCGACGGGTCAACTGCCAGTGTCGAAGGCGAAGCCAGCGCCGTCGCGTATTTCGATTTGATGTAAAACTTCTGCCCTAGCGGTGAAAAGGGCGCAGTTGTAATCCGTTCGGAAAAACCCTTCTGATCAATGTTCGCCGCGTCGTAGATGCGGAAGCCGCCCTTACCACACGCGGCGTAGAGATACTCGCCGCGCAATTGCACGCTCAGCACTTCGGTGTCGCGTTTGAAGCGCAAGCTGTCGCCAATGTCATTGCCAGGATGCTCGTAGACCTCATGCAATTCCTGGTGCGCCGCTTCGTGTTTCTTGAACTCTTCGGGGAAAGCGACCTTGTGCAGATAGCTGCCGATGACGGCCTGCGGTTCTTCGCGTTCGGTCGCCACGACGGCTTCGAAGCCGTGATGACCAGTGGCCACGTAAACGAACCGCCCGATCCAGTTATAAAAATTCGTCCCCTGCATCGTCGCCATCGCCAGCCAGGCGTTGTTGTCGTTCTTTTCAGACAGATGGCAATCGCTGCAACCTTTGGTTTCTTTGGTGCGCACCGTGTGCGGGAAATGCGATGAGAAGGATTGCCCACTGTAACCTTCCTGCGAAATGGTCTGCTGTTGCGAATAAATCCATTCGCGCAGTGCGTTCTGCGAACTGACCAGCACGGCGCAAGCTGAGCGCACGGGCGCAACACGTTTGCCCGTGACCGTGCCGTCCTTGCCCAGCATGAACACATCATCGCGCAGCGTCTGGAAGTTATACGAAGTCCAGTTGCGCAACTCCGGCTCGCCCTCGTTGTGCAGCATCGGCTTCTGCTCGTTGGCCTCCATCTTCAAATGGCAACCGAAACAACTCGGCGTCCACGAAAGATGGCAGGTGTAGCAAGTCATGCTCTGATTGCTGTGCGCCAGCGTGTCGCCCGTTTGCGGCGCGCCCCAGGTCTTGCCATCCTTTTGAATCGTCTTGGCCAGTGCGGCTTTCTCGTTGTAATGGCTGTTGGCCGGATCAATCGTGTCTTTGACCTGCACGACCGGCCATTCCTTGCCTTTCTCGACGGCGGAACGTTGATAGAGTTGTCCGCCTTTCCAGAAGAAACGGTCCTGATTGAAGGGCGTCATGCGGTAATCGAGCATGCGATTGCCGCCGGCCGCCGCCGTGGTGAGCGCTTTGGGCGAAGTCGGGTCAGCACGCTCAAAGACGGTGCCGTGGCAATTCGTGCAATCAATTTCGATGGCCGCGCGCACCTCGCCATACAGCTTGCCGTTGCCGTGGCTGTCCTGTTTGAAATGGCAATCCACGCAATGCATGCCTTTTTCGAGGTGTATGTCTTTGAGGTGCACCGGCACGCCCTCGCGCGCTTCAGGTTTATCAGTTGTCTCTTTGGTCGCGCGTTGCAACAATTCCGGCGTGACTTTGTTTTGGTCAATCAGGTTGCCGGTCGCATCCAGCAGATTGCCCTTGCGGTCACGTTTGAACACGTCGCGGAAAATCCAGCCGTGGCCGGCGAAATCGCCGAACTGCGTGTTCTTGCGGTGCGGGCTGCTGTTGAGCTTGTCCAGGTTTTCCAGAAAGCTCACGTCGCGCCATTTGCCGCGCAGCGACGACTCTTCAGGATTGCGCAACAGAATCTGCTGCTCCTGTTCCGGGCTGAGCTTCTTCGGGTCGTACATATCGCCGGAGTCGGTTTCCAAATCCCACCAGGTCGTGCCGTAGTACGTCATCAACACATTCGTGCCGGGATGCACGTGACAAACGATGCACTGGCTGGAGGGGATGGAGCGCGTGAACTTGTGCTCGATGGGATGGCCGCGCTCTTTCTTCGAGATCGAGGGGTCGCGGCTGAAGCTCAGGCCCTGATGGCCGTACTTGCTGTACCAGCCGGAATGCGTGGGTGAGCGGTCGTTGGCATAGACGACGTGGCAGGCGGAGCACCCGCTGGAGCGGTAGTCGCCGGGATGATCGTTGGT
>JAYUCP010000048.1:0-15894 GCA_043740245.1 Acidobacteriota bacterium
TGCGCGCGGCTTCGGCCACAGCCAGCATTGCGCCTGCGCGCGGGCTCAATTGGCAATAACGTCCGTTGCCATCCAGCGACATCGCCAAGCTGCGGCGCGTCTCTTTCACGCGGATCACGGCGGCGTCGGAGCCGGGCAGCACGACCGTGTTGGTGCGCACCATGTGATCGTATTGGCGATAGACCCATTGTTTCGACGCGAGGTTGGGCGTGGCGAGCAGGCGACGCAAGATGTCGGTGAAGGCGGCGGTCTCGGATTTGAGATTTGAGATTTGAGATTTGAGATTCGTGACCAGCCGAGGCGTGACATCTTCAATTGAGACTGAAACGGGCGCGGCCATGGGGCGTTGGTAACGCGGCGCTTCGTCGGTGAGCGCCAGGTTCGGAATGTCGGCGACCAGTTCGCCTTTGTGCCACACGCGCAGGCGCGGTTCGGCGATCACTTTGCCAATCGTCGCCACATCCAGATCCCATTTGCGGAAGATGTCTACGACCTGATTTTCGTGGCCGGGCTTGGCGACGATCAGCATGCGCTCTTGCGATTCCGACAGCATCATTTCGTAGGCCGTCATATTCAGCTCGCGCTGCGGCACGTGATCGAGATTCAGTTCGACGCCGTTGCCTGCGCGCGCGCCCATCTCGCACGCAGACGAAGTCAGACCCGCCGCGCCCATGTCTTGAATGCCGATGATCGCGCCCGCGCGCATCGCTTCCAGACAGGCTTCGAGCAACAGCTTTTCAGAGAAGGGATCGCCGACTTGCACAGTTGGGCGTTTTTCGAGCGCGCTCTCGTCGAATTCCGCCGAGGCCATCGTCGCGCCGTGAATGCCGTCGCGCCCGGTTTTCGCGCCGACATAAATGACCGCGTTGCCGACGCCTTCGGCCTTGCCGTAAAAGATTTGCTCGCGCCGCACCAGGCCGAGCGCAAAGGCATTGACGAGCGGATTGAGCGAATAACAGTCGGCGAAATAGACTTCGCCGCCGATGGTGGGCACGCCGAACGCGTTGCCATAATCGCCGATGCCTTTGACTACGCCGGCCACGATGCGGCGATTGCGCGCGATGCTGGCCGCCGAAGTCTGTTCGCGTGTTTCGTCAATCTCGGCATCTTGAATCGGGCCGAAGCGCAGGCTGTTGAGCGCCGCGACGGGCCGCGCGCCCATGGTGAAGATGTCGCGCAGGATGCCGCCGACGCCGGTGGCCGCGCCTTGGTACGGTTCGATGAAGGAAGGGTGATTGTGCGATTCGATCTTGAAGGCGGCGCACCAGCCATCGCCGATGTCTACGATGCCCGCGTTTTCGCCGGGGCCTTGCACCAGACAGTCGCCTTCGACGGGCAGGCGTTTCAGGTGCACGCGCGAGGATTTGTAGGAACAGTGCTCCGACCACATCACCGAAAAGATGCCCAGTTCGGTGAACGAGGGCACGCGGCCCAGCAGTTGTTTGAGGCGTTCGTATTCGTCGGGCGTGATGTTGTGCTGGTCGAGCAGTTCCGGCGTGATTGTCATAAGGATGCCAAAAGGATGAAGGATGAGGGATGAAGGATGAGGGATGAAGGATGAAAGAGGACGGATGAAGCCAATAATTTCATCCCTCATCCCTCATCCTTCATCCTTTTGATTAGGCGCGCTGCTTCAACATTTCGCGCAAGCTGTCGGCCAGCGAACGGAAGAGCACGCGGCCATCGTTGCAGCCGAGCGCACTTTCAGAGGCGCGTTCGGGGTGCGGCATCATGCCCAGCACGTTGCGTTCGCGGTTGCAGATGCCGGCGATGTTGTTGAGCGAGCCGTTCGGATTGGCCGCGTCGGTGACGTTGCCAGCCGTGTCGCAATACCGAAAGATCACGCGGCCCGCGCCTTCCAATTCGGCCAGCGTGGCCGCGTCGCAGAAGTAATTGCCTTCGCCGTGCGCAATCGGCACGCTCAGGATTTGGCCCGCGCTGCAACCGGCAGTGAAGGGCGTGTTGGTCTGTTCGGTGCGGATGTTGACGTGTTCGCAGATGTATTTCAGGCTGCGGTTGCGCAACAGCGCGCCGGGCAGCAAGCCCGCTTCGCACAGGATTTGAAAGCCGTTGCAGATGCCGATGACGAGGCCGCCATCATTGGCGAATTGCTTGATCGAATTCATCACCGGCGAAAAGCGCGCAATCGCGCCCGTGCGCAGATAATCGCCGTAGGAAAATCCGCCGGGCAGAATGATCGCGTCGAACGAGTCAACCTCAGTGTCTTTGTGCCAGATGAAATCTACCGGTTGGCCGATGACCTTGCTGATAACGTGATAGGCGTCGTGATCGCAATTCGAGCCGGGAAAGATAACCACGCCGAATTTCATTGAGTGCAGCGTCCTTTGCACGGATGGTGGGAAGCTAGGCAGCGTTTGTACAACATCGGTTCATGATTGTCCAGCAATGGGATTGGACGGCTTGTGAGGCTTTGGCGGTGCGCATAAAATGCGCGGCGTGATTGGGAATGCAACGGTTCACGAATTTCGAGCACTTATGAAAAAAGAGTTTTTCCTTGTCCGGCTGTCTTGGTTGATTGCTTGTTTGTTGTTGGGCTGGGCGTATGCAGCGTCGCCGGTGCGTGCGGTGCAGCCTCTGGTGCAGCCTCTGGTGCAGAAAGACAAGAAACCTACTGACGCGTTGACGCAGGTGGCAAATCAACAGCGCAAGCAAATGGCCGAGGTTTTGCGCAGCGCGCAGCAAGAGAAGCCGCAAGACCCTAACCAGCGTGAAGCCATTCAAGCAGCGCTGCGGCAAATGGCCGCCGAACGTGCTGCGCCTTTCAAAGCGGCGGATTGGAAGGGCGACGAGTTGTTGGCCTTGATTCGGCTCTATGAGATCAGCGAACAATATGCCCCAGCCGTCGAAGCCTACCGGCTCTACCTGAAAGAATTGCGCAATCTGAACACTGTCGCCAGCGCGCGGATTGGCTTGCTGCGCGCGCTGATTGAGACAGATCAAATTGACGACGCGCTCAAAGTCCTGGGCGAAACCAAGATAGATTTTCTCGGCAATTTCAACGAAGGCATCCCGCCGCGTGTCAGTTTGTATAAGGACTTGGCCGTCGCTTTGCGCGAGCGCGGACAGTTGGATGTTGGCTTGCAGGTTGCGCGCGAAGCCTATGGCTTCACCAAAACCACGCTGGCGATGAATCCGCGCTGGCGCGAATTGGTTGATCCGCTGCGCCCCAATTTGGCGGCGCTGATCGTGGCCTTGCTGGAACAGACGGGCAAACAAAAAGAAGCGGGCGAGTTCAACCAGCAAGTGCTCAAGGCGGATTTCGACCCGCAATCGCAATGGCGTGACGCTTATCAAGCCGAGTTGACCGCCGCGCGTTTGATTGGCAAGCCCGCGCCCGAGGTGCTCGCTGCGCGCTGGCTCGACGGACAGCCGGTCAAGCTGAGCGATTTGCGCGGCAAGGTCGTGCTGGTGGATTTTTGGGCGATGTGGTGCGCCCCCTGCGTCGCGGCTTTTCCGCATTTCCGCGAATGGCAAAGCAAATACGCGGGCAAAGGTTTCGAGCTTGTCGGCGTGACGCGTTTTTATGGCCGCTCCGACGAGAAGGAAGATTTGAACCGCGAGCAGGAATGGCAAGCCTTGCAGGCGTTCAAACGCAAGTATCAATTGGCGTATCCTTGCGCCGTCGGCAAAATGGATGATGTGACCAACGACGAACGCTATGGCGTCACCGGCTTGCCCACGACGATCCTGATTGACCGGCGCGGCAACGTGCGCGAATTGCAACGCGGCGGCGGCAATTACCGCAAACTGACGCAACGCGTCGCCAAATTAATCGAAGAGAAATAACCCCCACCATGTTCTGTCAAACTTGTGGCGTAAAACTCCGCCCCACCGCACATTTCTGCAATCACTGTGGCAAGCCGGTGCACGAACGGTTCGGCAGCGCGCAATTGGCTAGGCAGCAAACGGCTACGCACGAATTGAAGCCGGGACAAACAGCCGAGCAAGCGGCCGATTCGGCTCCGACGACGCCGGAACTGAAGCCCAAGCCTAGAACCGATCAAATTGCCCAGCGCGAGACCGAACGTCAGCCGCCCGCCAAATCCACTGCGGGCGAATCGGGGGCGGCCGTGGCGGTTGGCGAAAAGATGACCGATTTTACCGGCACTCCGCCGGGCGCAATCACCAACGTATCCGAACAGCAAGGTGAACGGCGGACTGTGAGCGCCGCGCCTGAGGCTACACCGAAACAAAGCTATGGTGTCATCTCGCACGCCGTGACGCAGGTCGAGGAAGCGCTGCCGGACGAAACCACCCCCGCAATTGATCTCTCCACGGTTGAGTTACAACGCAGCGCCACCGGGAAGCCCTTTTTCACCCAATGGCTGATGCCGTCTGCGCCTGGCGAACCGAATCCGCAACATCGCCGGCTGGCACGCGCGGTGCCGCTGGTGTTGCTGGCGTTGCTGGTGCTGCTGGTGTTTGCTTACCTGGCGTCGAAATGATGCGTCCGATTGGGCAAATGGTCATTGCACTAAAGAATTGAACTTACATGAAAGCCACGGCAGCGTTCACACCGGCAGAACTTGCAGAGAAACGCCAGCAACTCAAGTACGTCACGCAAAACCTGGAAGCCGCTTATGGTATTCCCGCCAACGACAGCACCGACGATCCGCTGGCTGAACTGATCGGAACGATCCTTTCCCAGGCCACTACCAACCAGAATAGCCAGCGCACCTTCGCCAATTTGAAAGCCAGCTTCAAAGATTGGGAGGCCGTGCGGCGCGCTCGTCCCGTAAAGATCGAAGCGGCGATCAAGTTGGGCGGCTTGGCCCAAGTCAAATCGGTCGTGATCAAAAAATTGCTGAACGAGATTCACACGCGGCTTGGAAATCTGAGCCTGTCGTTTTTACACACCGCACCGGTCGAAGAGGCCAGGGAATTTTTGACATCCTTACCAGGAGTGGGGCCAAAAACCGCCGCCTGTGTCTTGTTATTTGCCTGTAAACAAGCGGTCTTTCCGATGGACACGCATATTTTTCGCATTGCCCGACGGCTTGGATTGATCCCTGAGAAAGGCAATGATGAACAGGCGCATCGGCGAATGGAACAACTGGTACCAAGCGGCAAGCATTATGCGCTGCATATCAATATGATTTTGCACGGGCGGCGCGTTTGCCATCCGCGCAATCCACAGTGTGAACAATGCTGTTTGATTGTGCATTGCCAGTATGGACAAGCCTTCCTTTGACCTATGAGATACCAACTGAACAGAAAAAGTGCAGGCGGCTGGTTTTAGTGTAGCGTTTTATTGCAGGGTGTGTCTGCTTGTGACTAGAGGATAACTGGAGCGATTTTTCCATCCAAAGAATTACTCTTGTGAAAGCAGCGAGTTAGGTTTCGCTGGTAAAAATATCTGGCTGCTTTTGGCGAGTGGTATGGACGTTGCACTGTAGCTGCCCGACAAGCAATGCTTCAGAATACGTAATGCTCTTATCTACGGATAATGTTGGGGGACAACAGAGCGCTGGCTGGATAGCTGGCACTGATGCCGTAGACGAGTTAGAACGGCTGTCTTAGTTCGTATGGTTCTTGGGGGAGGCCTTACGAGTTTAGGCAGCCGTTCTTAACATGGTGCACTTGGTTTTCCTTGCCCGCCGCATTCACTGCCGCCGCAGAAACTTTCCCGACTAAACCAGAAACACAGCCCTCTAACAGTTCGTCATTCGCAAAAGATTGTGTATCAGGGTAAGTAGCGGTACCTTGCCGTCTACATTTGGAACAGTGGAGGGAAATATGCCGAGAGGAATCATTGATCTGAAAAAATATTTTGCCTGTCTGCTCGCCGTGTTGCTTACGTTTGGGCCTTCATTGGGCCTGGCGCAAGAGATGAAGCAGAAAGGCAAGGGCAAAACTGCCAAGGTAATTGCTAAAAGTTTGACGGATGAGCAAAGAGTGCTTCACTTGCTCGACCGCACCAGCTTTGGGCCGCGCCCTGGCGAGGTCGAACGCGTGCTGAAAACGGGCTGGCAGAAATATCTGGATGAGCAGTTGAACCCCGAACGCATTGACGACCAGGCCTTGGAACAAAAACTCAAAAACATTGAAAGTCAGCGCCTGAGCAACAGCGAACTGGCGCGCACCTATTACCCGCCGCAACAAGTATTGGCCGCCGCGTTGAAAGCGCGTGGCCTGGACATCGCCGATATGAAAGGCGGGCAAGCGAATGCCGATCAGATGGCACCCGACAAGGCAAAGGACGACAAGGCAAAAGATCAGGCCAAAGATGACGACGCGCGCCGCCGCGAGGCACGCCGTGTGTTGGCAGAGGCGGGTTACAAGCCGGGCCAGCAATTGATTGCTGAAACGCAAGCGGCCAAGATTCAGCGCGCCGTATACAGCGCGCGGCAATTGCAGGAAGTGATGACTGATTTCTGGTTCAATCACTTCAATGTCTACATGCAAAAAGGCGCTGACCGTGTGCTCACGACCGCCTACGAACGCGACACGATCCGCCCGCGTGTGTTCGGCAAGTTCGAAGACTTGCTCAAGGCGACGGCGGAAAGCCCGGCGATGCTCTGGTATTTGGACAACTGGCAGAGCGCGACGCCGAATCCGAAAATGCCCGCGTTCAACAACCGCAACGAACTCCGCCAACTCAGGAACAATCAAGACCTGACCAAATTTGACCGGCAGCGGCTGAAACAGATGCGCGAAATGATGGCGCAGCGCAACGCGCAGAATCCACAGAATCCACAGGCCAATCAGCAACCGCAACCCAAGCGTATGCCGCGCGGGATCAATGAAAATTACGCGCGCGAGATCATGGAATTGCATACGCTCGGCGTGGATGGCGGCTACACGCAGAAGGACGTGCAGGAAGTGGCGCGCTGTTTTACCGGCTGGACGCTGCGCAATCCGCGCGCTGGGGCTGAATTCTTCTTCGGCAAGTTCATGCACGACGATGGCGAGAAGACCGTGCTGGGCAAAAAGATTCCCGCCGGTGGTGGAATCCAGGACGGCTACGCTGTCATTCACATGCTGGCGACGCATCCCGCGACGGCCAAGTTCATCTCGACCAAGCTGGCGCGCAAATTCGTAGCCGACAACCCGTCACCAGTGTTGGTCAACAAAATGGCGCAGACCTTTCAGAAGACCGAAGGCGACATCCGCGAAGTGTTGAAGACGATGTTTAACGCCCCCGAATTCTGGGCGCCGGAAGTCTATCGCGCGAAGATCAAAACGCCGTTTGAGATGACCGTCAGCGCCGTGCGCGCATTGGGTGCCGACACCAACGGCAATCCGCAATTCCATCGCTGGCTCGCGCAGATGGGCGAAGGGCTGTTTTTGATGCAACCGCCGACCGGCTACCCCGACACGTCGGAGAACTGGGTCAACACAGGCGCGCTGCTCGAACGCATGAACTTCGCACTGGCGCTGAGCAGCAATCGTATCGTTGGCACGCGCGCCGATCTGAGCAAGTTAGCGCCGAGCGTGCCGCTCAATTCAACCGCGCAACTTGTAGAGCATTACGCGAAAGTGCTCTTGCGTGGCGAGGTCTCGCCGCAGACGCGCGCGACGATTGACAAGAGCTTGAGCGAAGGCCAACTGGCGCTGAATACCAAGCCGGATGCGGCAAAAATCGTCGGCTTACTGCTGGGTTCGCCGGAGTTTCAACGGCAATAGCTTTGCCAAATTGGATGAAAGGAGCACAGAGCAATGAACAGAAGATTTTTCCTGAAAAGCAGCGGCGTCGCTTTGGCGAGTTTTGGCGTGGCGGTCAATTCACCTTCGTTCCTGACGCGCACGCTGGCGCAGACGGCTGCGAAAGGGAAGCGCAAAATTCTGATTGCGCTCTTTCAACGCGGCGCGATGGATGGGTTGAACGTTGTCATCCCCTACGCCGAGCAGGAGTATTACAACCTGCGTCCAACCATCGCCGTGCCGCGTCCTAAGAGCGGTGACACAAGTGCGGCGCTCGATTTGGATGGGCAATTCGGTTTGCATCCGATGCTCGCGCCTTTCAAACCGATTTACGACGCGGGGCAGTTGGCTATCGTGCACGCCGTTGGTTCGCCTGACACGACGCGCTCGCATTTCGACGCGCAGGATTATATGGAGTCGGGCACGCCGGGCGTAAAGAGCACCACCGATGGCTGGCTCAACCGCTATTTGCAAAGCACGGCCAATGCGCAAGCGACGCCGTTCCGTGCGGTGGCGATGGGCGCAAACATGCCGCGCACGATGCAAGGCAAAGCGCCCTCGCTGGCGATCAACAACCTGAACGACTTCGGCATTCGCACGGGGAACGGCGATGCCAAGGCTATGCAAGGCGGGTTCGAGGCGATGTACGCGCAAGCTGCCAGTGAAGCTTTGCGCGGCACCGGGCGCGAAACCTTCGAGGCGGTCAAACTGCTCAAGCAGGTCAATCCGAGCCAGTACAAAGAAGCGCCGGGCGCGCTTTATCCGCGCGGCCAATACGGCGACCGGTTGAAGCAGGTCGCGCAACTCGTCAAATCGGACATCGGTTTGGAGGTTGCGTTTGCAGACATCGGCGGCTGGGATACACACGTGAACGAAGGCGCGGCGCAGGGCCAACTGGCCGGACGTTTGACCGAGTTTGGGCAGGGCATCGCGGCGCTTTACGCCGACCTGAAAGACCGCGCTGACGAAGTCGTCATTCTGACCATGACCGAATTCGGTCGCACCGCCAAAGAGAATGGCAATCGCGGCACCGACCACGGCCACGCCAGTGCGATGTTTGTGCTCGGCGGCAATGTCAAAGGCGGCAAGGTCTATGGCAAGTGGCCGGGCTTGAAGACGGAACAGTTGTATGAAGGCCGCGATTTGGCGGTGACGACGGACTTCCGCGACGTGTTTGCCGAAGTGGCCAAGTTGCATTTGGGCGCGACCAACCTGAATGCGATTTTTCCGGGCTATCAGGTCAATCAAGCCAGTTTCAAAGGGCTGCTCAAGAGTTAAGCCAGTTGCCACACAACGTTTTTCTCACACAGCCTGAAGCATTGTTTGAAGGGGGCTGGCCTGGCGGGCTGGCCCCAAATTTTTTGCAGCCCACCATAACATTTCTTAAGACTTGCCAACTCAACGCTTATTAGTTGCATCGAAGAGCCGCTCCGCGATACTCTCTGACGCGCACCAGACAACCAATAACCTCGCTTTTGTAATTCAATTAGGTGAAGGTTAAGGTTGATCTGGCGGCAGCCCTGTTTCCCCCCGAACGGTCGCTCATTTTTGTGTTGCCACCCAGGCGTTGCCACCCAACGCTAAAAGATGCAAGTTGGTTGCACCGGTTTTCCCCCATAGGCGCTAGTCCGAGAGTCAGCTCCGCAGTTCCTTTTCATTTTTTATCAGGTTTTTATGAATCGTCATTGGGAGGTCCCTATGCGTTTAGTGCGCTTTGAGTCAGCTTTGGTTCGACAGCTATATGCCGCCGTGCTGAATTGCCAAGCGCGTAGTGCGCCTAAGGCAATCATTTTCGGCTTTGTGATTATGTCGCTCGCCGCCTTGGCTGTTGGCTTGAGCGCAGCCGCTAAAGCTTCATTAAACAGTCCGCTCGGCCAACAGATTAGCAATACAAAAAAGACTCTCGTTCAAGCAACCAACAACTTGGCTGCCCATGCAGGTAGGCCTGCGCTGGCGGCACGTGATATTAACGCGAATGCCGTAGCGACCGTGTCTGCGGCTAGTTTTGAAGCCGGGGCTGCGCCGGACTCCATTGTGGCTTCCTTTGGGCAAGGACTGGCTACGCAAACGCTCTCGGCTCCTACGACGCCATTGCCAACTCAACTTGCTGGTACAACTGTTGAAGTCAATGGAACGCGGGCGGGCTTGTTCTTTGTTTCGGCCCAGCAAGTGAACTATGTGATTCCTGCGACGACAGCGTTGGGGACGGCCAATGTAGTGATTCGTTCCGGTGACGGCACAGTTTCAAATGGGACAATCCAGATTGTGCAAGTGGCACCGGGCATCTTTTCGGCGAATGGCAACGGCCGGAGTGCGGCTGCCGCTGTGTTCTTACGGGTGAAAGGGAATGGGCAGCTAATTTATGAACCGGCAACGCAATTCAATCCCGTGTCCAGCCGGTTTATCACGAAACCGGTAGATTTAGGGCCAATTACCGACGCGGTCTATCTCGTCCTGTTTGCGACCGGCTTGCGGAATGCCGATGTGCCAGCGGAAGACAACTTCAATATTCTGATCGGCGGCGAGCAGGTTAAACCGCAATATGTCGGCCCACAGTCAGGCTTAGTAGGGGTTGACCAAATCAATGTGCGCATACCGCGCGTGCCCCTCATTGGACGAGGCGTGGTGAGCGTGTCAGCTTCGGCTACGGGGTATAGTTCGTCGAATTTGGTCGAGATTGAGATTGCCGGTACTGGCAGTGGGCCAACCGCGCCGCAGATCGTGAGCCTTACGCCACAGCAGGGCATTGACAATAAAGCCGTCGCCGGGCGCAGCCTCATCATTACCGGCTCGGGATTTTCAGCGGACAAGACTGCCAACAAGGTTTACATTGGCCCTGGCGCTACCGAAGCGCAAGTCATGACGGCGTCGCCAACCCAGTTGGAAGTGGTTGTGCCCTTCGGCGTCGAGACTGGCACGGTTAAAGTCGCCACGCCCAATGGCGAGGGCGTCAGTGCCAACCCCGTTCCCATCGTGACTTCGATCAGCGGCATCGTTGAGAACACCAACCGCCAACCGCTGGCCGGGGTCAATGTGCGTTTGTCGAGCGGCGGCGCTCCTGTTACGACCTCTGCTGAGGGAACCTTCGTTTTGGCCAATGTGCCGGCCGCTGCCCATTCCGTATTCATTGACGGTGATCTGATCCCCACGCAACCGCCCTATCCGAAATTGACGATGAAGATTGTCGCCGCGCCCAATCGCGACAACAAATTTGCCAGTCCGATTTCGTTGCAACAGGCCACCGGGTCGAGCGGCACCATCGGTTCCGCGCCAGCGGCGGCTGGGAGTGGTAACAATTTGCGCGTGGCGAGTGCGGCACAACAACAACAGCCGACTCCGCAACCGCCGACCACCAATATCCAAACCGGCAATTTCAGCCTGCAGGTTGCCGCGAATGCCAAACCCCTTTTCCCCGATGGCAGCGGCAGCGGGAAGATTTATTTGACGCCGGTGCAGAATGGCCGTACGCCCGTCGAATTGCCGATGGGTGTTTACAGTACCAGCATCGTGCAGATCACGCCTTTCGATACCAAGATTCCGGAAGGCGCCAAATTGGTCTTGCCCAATGACGGTCGTCCCGTGGGCGCGAATCTGAGACTTTATCGCTATGACAACAGCGTGGGCCGGTTTACGGAAGTCGAAGGGGCGAGGGTTACGGTTTCAGGCGATGGCAAGCTGATCGAAACCGGGCCGAATGACATAAAGGAAACGAGTATTTACTTCGCGGCGCTGGCTTCGGCGAGTCCGGTCCCCGGCGCTTCGACGACCGTGCAAGGGCGCGTTTTGTGTTGTGTGAACGAGAACGGCCAGGTGGTTGGCAATCACGCCGAACCGGTTGGCAAGGTCAACGTCAAGGCGCGGGGCCAGGAAGCTGAGACGGATGGAAATGGCAGCTACATCTTACGCAATGTTCCGGCGGCCTCCGGCGAAAACATTTCCGTGGATGTGACCTACCGGTTGCCCAATGGACGCGTGTCGCGGGCGCAAAGCCCCGATGCCCGGGTGATCGTCGGTGGCATCACCAAAGCAGATCCCGCTTATCTGCCCAGCGAGTCCCTCAATCGCGAGCCCGTGATTTTGGCGCCGCCCAAGGTCGAGATTCCGGTCGCGCAACAATCGGATATTGGTTTGGTCATTTCCGATCCTGATCCGGGACAGCAGATCACCGCGACGGTGATGGGGGTGAGTTGGGCTTCACTGAATAAGGTGCAGGGGAACGGCACCATCGTGAATGCCAATGCCTACAATTTGCGGCTGACACCGCCTGCGCGCGGCACCTTCAGGTTGACGATTACGGCTGACGACAAGCAAGGCGGCACCGCCGTACACAACCTGGATGTTTCGGTGGCGGATCAAAATCGTCCGCCCACCGCCAACAGCCAGGATTTGGCGACCGATGAAGATACGCCTTTGGCGATCAAATTGACCGGCAGCGATCCCGATAGCAATCCGCTGACTTACCGGATTGTCACGCCGCCTTTGAATGGCGGATTGAGTGGCGCCGCGCCGAACCTGACTTACGTTCCGATTGCGAATTTCAACGGTTCTGACATTTTCACTTTTGTGGTCAATGACGGCAGCGTGAATAGCGCCACGGCAACAGTGAAAATTACGGTCAGGCCAGTCAACGATGCGCCGGTGTTGACGGCGCCCGCAACCGTGACCGGCAGCGAGGGACAACCGCTGACGATCAACCTGATTGCCACCGATGTGGATCAGGGGCAGACCCTGACCTTCACCGGGTCGAATCTGCCGGCGGGGGCGAGCTTGTCCGTCACTTCGCCGACCAGTTCGCAATTCAAATGGACGCCCAGCTTCACCCAGGCGGGGAGTTACACCATTTCCATTCGCGTCGCCGATAACGGGACGCCGCCGTTGAGCGACACCAAGGAAATCAAGCTCACCATCGTAGACGTGCCGACGCTTTCGGTGCCCGGCCCACAGACCGTCAATGAAGGTCAGCCATTGATCTTCGATGTGGCGGTTCCGGGTGGACAATCCGGCAGCGCCGTAACCGCCGGCAACTTGCCCGACGGCGCTACGCTAACGGCTGGCAGCGCGGGCGTCTGGCAATTCAAATGGACGCCGAGCTTCACGCAAGCGGGCGCTTACAACGTCACTTTCCGGGGCACGGCCAACGGGGCCAGCGAAAGCAAGGACGTGCGCATCACCGTTTACGACGCGCAGCGCGAACTGGGCAAGGAGCCGGGCGATCTCATCGTTTACGGCGCGAACGGCCCGGTGCCGCGCAACGTTCTTGACGCCGGCGATGCGGCCGGAACCAGCGTGGCGACTGGCGATCTGAATGGCGACGGGCTGGCTGATCTCGTCATTGGCGCGCCCTTCGCCAACAACGGCACGCAGGACGTAGGCCGCGACACCGGCGCCGTCTATGTGTTTTTCGGCAAAGCCAGTCTCGGCGGCACGCTCGATCTGGCGCAACAGAAGCCTGATGTCACGTTGTATGGCGAACGCTCTTACGATGCATTCGGCGCGAGCCTGGCGATTAGCGACATCAGCGGCGATGGCAAGGCCGATTTGATTATCGGCGCGCCCTTGGCCGATACGACCGACCGGCGCGATTGCGGCAAGGTCTATGCGCTCTTTGGCGCTTTTCCGCCCGATGGCTTGGACGCCAACAAAGCTGCCATCATCTCGCGCATTGCGGGTTTGACCATCAACGGTTTGAAAGCGGGCGACAGGTTCGGCGCCAGTGTGGCCGCCGGACGGCTGCGCAGTAAAACCGGCGGGCCGGATTTGTTGGTAGGCGCGCCCGGCGTTGATTTGATCGGTGAACAGGTCGCTACGGATGCCGGCGCGGTTTATCTTTTCGCCGGCGGGGCAGCGCTCAGCAGAGAACTCGATCTAGCCAAAGTGAATGCCACTTACACGCTGCTCGGCGATCCTTTGCTGGGCAGTGGGCAACTGGGCAGTGCGCTCGCAGTGGGCGATTTCAACGGCGATGACATCGCGGATTTTGCCGTCGGTGC
This sequence comes from Acidobacteriota bacterium, assembly GCA_043740245.1. GTDB lineage: Bacteria > Acidobacteriota > Blastocatellia > RBC074 > RBC074 > JACPYM01. The sequence goes on from JAYUCP010000048.1 coordinate 13,656, forward strand.
TCCGTTTGCCAATGGCTTTAGCAGGGCCACAGGGTTTGCCTATTTGGTTTTGGGGAATGCCACTCTGGCGGGCACGCGCACGGCCACGGTGTTGAATGTCGGCTTGTTTATTTCGGGGACGAATGACAGCGACAACCTGGGCACATCTGTGGCGCTCGGCGACATCAATGGCGATGGCTTTGCCGATTTGGTCATGGGCGCGCCGGGCGGCGACGGCCCAAACAATGCGCGGCAGAACACTGGCGAAGTGCTGATCTTTTACGGCGCGGCGGGCGTACAGGCGAAAACTTCCTTGATTTATGGCGTCGGACGCGCGGGCGATGCCTTTGCCGATGCGCTCGGCGCCAGTCTGGCGACAGGCGATTTCAATGGCGATGGGATTGCCGATTTAGTGCTGGGCGCACCCGGCGCTGATCTCTCCACCGACAAACGCGATCCGTTGGGCGCGGCCTATCTCATTCTCGGTACGCGCGCTTCCTTGCCGAGCACTTACGACCTGGCCACCAAGGCGGCGGATTTGACCGTGTATGGCGCTTATCCGGGCGACCGGTTGGGCGCGGGCGGCTTGGCCTTCGGCAATTTGAATGGCGCGGAGGTAGCCGGTCTGGTGCTGGGCATCCCGCGCTCAGCCAGCGTCAATAATGCGCGCGCTGACGCGGGCGAAGTGCGCGTGCTTTATGGCGTGCGGCGCTGAACGCAAAATCCAGGGCTGAACGCAAAACGCGCGGGCGACAACACTGTCTCCCGCGCGTTTTGCGTTTAGTCTTTCTGCCGTTGATTTATTTCCAATGCAACGCGTTCTGCAATTCGCGTTTGAATTCAGCGGCGCGTTGCTGGCGGTTGTGCGGTTCTTTTTCCAGCGCGCGCAACACCTCGGCTTCGATCACGATGCTGATTTCGGGATTGAAAGAGCGCAACGGGGCCGGGCGTTCGTGCAACACCTTGCCCGCCATTTCGCCGACGCGGCTCGCCTTGAAGGGCGGTTGGCCGGCCAGCATTTCATAAGCGATCACGCCCAGACTGAAGATGTCGGCGCGCGCATCAGCTTCGGCGCCGAGGAACTGTTCGGGGCTGAGATAAGCCGGGCGCGCGGGCAATTGGCCGATGTCTTGCAAGCGCGCCGTCTTGCCCGGCTGATAGGCTCGCCCGCCCGCCACGCGTCCAAAACTGAAATCCACCAACTTCACCGCTGGCGGCCCCGTTGCCGCATCAACCTCAAGCAAAATGATGTTCTCGGGTTTCAAGTCGCGATGCACCAGCCCGGCGCAATGCGCGTCATCCAGCACGCCCGCGATGGCGCACAACAACGGCACGGCCTGTTCGACTGTGAAGCGGCCCACACGCCGCATTTCACTGCGCAAGAGTTTGCCGGGCATTTGTTCAAAGGCGACATACGCGCCTCCTTCTTTCAACAACCCGAACGCGAAAATCTCCGCCAGTCCGGGATGTTTGAGACCGGCGGCCAGTTCGGCTTCGCGCAGAAAGCGTTCCTGCGCGCGCGGATCAACCATCGCCGTGGCGCGAATCAGCTTGATGGCGACCGGCTGCTCTTCGACCACATCGAAGCCCGCGAAAAGCAGATTGCTGGCGCCGCGCGTGACGACGCGATCCAGCCGGTAACGTTCGTTGAGCAGATGCGGGATGGCTTCGATGGTGACGAGTTCGATAAAACAATTCGGGCAGAGTTGTTGGCCCGGACCGAAACACTGTTTGCACGAAACGCACTCGCGTAAATTGCCGGATTTGAGCGGTGGGGGCATTGCGGTACTCCTGAATGATGGAACCTGTTCAATTGCGTTGCGCCGCGTGTAGGTGGGATGCGATGAACTCTCGTGTGGACAGCGTCAACGCGCGCGGAGCTTAGCACAAGTGCCGGTTGCCTGCGTAACGGATTTTCGCCGCAGAAGGCGCGCCGCCAGTCTTGTCGGGAGGTGCGCGGCGACGCTACAATCGTCGCACTTTCAAGCGCGCTCATCGCGATCATTATCAACGGGCGCACAACGATTGCAGATTGCAGAAGAAATGCGGATCAAAGCAAAAGAACAATGCAAATGGGACATGGTTGCGCTCGGCGAAGTCATGCTGCGGCTCGATCCCGGTGACAAGCGGATCCATACGACGCGGTCGTTCGAAGTTTGGGAAGGCGGCGGCGAATATAATGTCGCCCGCGGGTTAAAGCGCTGCTTTGGCCTCGACGCGGCGGTTGTCACCGCTCTCGCTGACAATCCGATCGGCAAAC
>JAYUCP010000049.1:0-6379 GCA_043740245.1 Acidobacteriota bacterium
AACGCGCGCACGCTGCCGGTGCCACTGATGAACATCATCAACGGCGGCGCGCACGCCGACAACAACGTAGACTTTCAGGAATTCATGATCGTCCCCGCCGGTGCGCCCACCTTCGCCGAAGCCTTGCGCTGGGGCACCGAAGTCTTTCACACGTTGAAAAGCGTGCTGAAAAAGAAAGGCTATTCGACCGCTGTCGGCGACGAAGGCGGTTTCGCGCCCAGCCTGAAATCGAATGAAGAGGCCATCGAATCAATCCTCGAAGCGATCACGCAGGCCGGCTACAAACCCGGCGAAGAGATCGCCATCGCCCTAGACCCGGCGGCATCGGAGTTTTACATTGAGGGCAGCTACGTCTTCAAAAAGTCAGACCAGCGCGTGCTGACTTCGGAACAGATGGTCGAATACTGGATCAACTGGACAAAGCAGTATCCGATCATCTCGATTGAAGACGGGCTGTCGGAAAACGATTGGGCGGGCTGGGCCGCGCTGACCGGCGAAATCGGCGACACGGTGCAACTGGTCGGCGACGACCTCTTCGTCACCAACGTGGTTTACCTCGAACGCGGCATCGAAGAGATCGTCGCCAACTCGATTCTGATCAAGGTCAATCAAATCGGCACGCTGACCGAAACGCTCGACGCGATTGAACTGGCGCGCACGAACAATTACACCGCGATCATCTCGCACCGTTCGGGCGAAACCGAAGACCCCTTCATCGCCGACTTGGCCGTGGCGACCAACGCGGGTCAGATCAAAACCGGCTCGGCCTCGCGCACCGACCGCATCGCCAAATACAACCAGTTGCTGCGCATCGAAGAGGAACTCGGCGCGGCGGCGCGCTTCAACGGCTTTGCGTCGTTTTATCAATTGGAGTTGGCTGAGCTGAACTTTCCGGTGACGTTGCGGGCGGCGCGGCGGTAAGTGCGGCGTTGAATCTGATGTTTTACTGAGCGGCAGCCGGTTGAAGGGCTGCCGCTGCTGTTTAACGGCGACTGAAATCAAGATGGAGATGCTGATTCTGATTCTGCCTTATTGGGAAGCGCCCGCGAGTTGCGAGCCGTATGATCCGCGCGCGCCGCAGGTCGCCAAGCGTATTGCCGAGGCCATCCAACACCACTTGCCGGAATTGATCGTCGAACAAATCGGCAGCACCGCTGTGCCCGGTTGCGCGGGCAAAGGCGTGATTGACCTGATGGTGCTTTATCCAGACGGCCAGCTTGAAGCCGCTAAGGCCGTGCTCGACGGGCTTGGCTTTCAACGGCAGAGCGCGCGCGACCCTTGGCCCGAATCGCGCCCGATGCGCTTGGGCGCGGTTAAATATGACGGCACGCACTTTCGGCTGCACGCGCACGTGATCGCGGCGGACGCGCCGGAGGTTGAGGAACTGCGCGCCTTTCGTGACCGCTTGCGCAACGATGCGGCGCTGCTGGCGGCGTATGTCGAACGCAAACGCGAGATCATCGCGGCGGGCGTGACCGATTCGGTGGAGTATTCTTATGGCAAAGGCGAATTCATCAGCGCCGTGCTCACGCCCACGCCTTGAGCCGGGTTTGCGCCTCACCATCCATCAAGTACAATCCCGCCCGTTTCACCTCATAAGGAGTCAACATCGTGCTGATACTCAACGAATACGAATTGCGCGTGCTGGGCGCGCTGGTCGAAAAACACATCGCCACGCCCGATTACTACCCGATGACGCTCAACGCGTTGACCAATGCCTGTAACCAGAAAAACCACCGCGACCCGGTCACCAGCTTCGACGACGCCACGGTCGTGCGCGCGCTCGATAGTTTGCGCGAAAAGAACCTGGCCTATGTCTTTCACGGCTCCGACGCGCGCGTGCCGAAATACGGCCAGTTGTTTTCCAAGGTTTACGATTTGAACCCGCAGGAAACGGCGGTGTTGATCGTGTTGATGCTGCGCGGCCCGCAAACGCCGGGCGAATTGCGTTCGCGCACGCCGCACCTGATGAATTTCGATAGCCTGCCGCAGGTCGAAGAGACACTGCAAAACCTCGCCACACGCGACGACGCTCTGGTCGTGAGATTGCCGCGCGTGGCCGGCATTAAAGAGGCCCGCTATGCGCATCAACTTAGCGGCCCGGTCAATATCGAAGAGATCGCCGTGACGCTCAAGCCCGAACCCGCCGTCGTGCATGTGCGCGCCGACAACGAACGCACGGCGAAGCTGGAGGCCGAAGTCACCACGTTGCGGCAGGAACTGAATGAACTGAAGGAGCAATTCGCCGCGTTCCGCAAGCAGTTTGAATGATACCGCGCCGCAACTGCGACTGAACCGCGCGAGGGAAGATGGACAATTCAATCCTACGTCAAAATTTGGCTGAAGTGCTGCGGGGCGGGCACGCGCACGTCACGGCAGAACAAGCGCTGGCAAAGCTGCCCCCAACCTTGCGCAACGTGCGTCCAGCGACTGGCGGGCACTCAATTTGGGAAGAGTTGGAGCATCTGCGCCTAGCGCAGGAGGACATCTTGCGCTACACGCTCGACCCCACATGGATTTCACCGCCTTTCCCCGCCGGCTATTGGCCGCCCGTAACGGCGTCGCTGACAGAAGAAGTGTGGGCGGCGTCCGTTGCCGGGTTCCTGGCCGATCTCGAAGCCGTCATTCAATTGGCGCTGGATCCGCAGGTGGATTTGACGGCGGAGCTTCCGCACGGGCCAGGTCACACCTACTTGCGTGAAATCCTGCTGGTCGCGGATCACAATGCGTATCACCTGGGCCAGCTTGTCCAAACCCGCAAAGCACTCGGCACCTGGGCCGCGTAAGATGAAAAGACTCCGTTTCATAATGATGCTCCTTTGTAGGTGTGAGTGTCGGTCGAGTCGTCGTGTCAGCGATTGTCAGCCTTGCGGCTGTCAGCTTGATGAAGACCGGTATAGCTGATAAACGCGATCAGCATTTCGTCGTAGGTCGGTTCGCCCCAGCGCACGTCGCTGGTGGGGTCAGGGTTGAATTTGTTGCGCGCTGAATTGTCGAAGGTCGAAGTCACCAGCACGCGCGTCCCTTTGGGCAACGTCAGCGCGCGGCGCGGTTCGTAATTTGTCTGCCAGGCGAAATCCCAACGCGGCACGTCGAGCAACACGGCGCGGCGGCCATCGGGATAAAAGGCTTCGATGCGTTGCGACTTGCCGCGCATGTGCATATGCGGCATGAGGCTGAAGACGCTGATGTCTGTGGGCACCGTCCAGCACGCCGTCACGCGATGTTCCGCCGCGCCCGCCGGAATGCGGAAGTATTCGTTGTGAACGGCGCGCACCAGCAATTCTTTGGCAGCCGGCTGGTTGGCAGATGGCTGTTTGGCGAAGACCAAGCCGATTGAGGAACGGTCGGTTTGTGCGCTGCCCAACGCTTTTGAGTAATGGATTTGAAACAGCAGCTTTGACCCGGCGGGCACTTTGATGGCTGTGCCCACCGGCAAGCGGTAAGGCGGCGTGCCGGGCGCATAGGCCGCGAGCCACACGATTTCGCCTGCATCGTCTTTGCCATCGTGTTGTACACCCGCGCCGCCATTCGGCAATGAACAAGCATCATCGTGCACCGGCGCGCCGGCCTTGGTGCGCACAAGGAAGCCTTCCTGATAAGAGATTTTCGCCTGCTCCTGCTTGTCTATTTCCGCCTGGCTCAACTTTGGTTCAGCCGCGTCGGCGGTCGGCGGCTTAATGAACACGATGATGTGATGGACGATGCGCCGATTGCCGGGGCGCGCTTCGGCCTGTTGCACAAAGGTGTCCTGCTTGAAGCCGGGATCAACTTCAAAGTACTGATATTCGTCCGGCCCCTTGGCTGCCAGCTTGAAAGTCTCAGGCATCGGGATGACCACGTCGGGTTGGCCGATGCGCCAGCCTGCGGTGAATTGCGGCACGGGCGGCAAGTCGTTGGCCGCGCCTTCGGGCGCGCCGCCGTCTACCCAAGCGGTGATGGCGTCAATTTCTGGTTGCGACAAACGCGGATCGTTCGCCCATTCGCCGACGTGCGCAGCGGCGTGCCAGGGCGGCATCGCGCGGCTGACGACTTTCTCCTTGATGGATTTCGCCCACGGACGTACGTCTTTGTAACTCAGCACCGAGAACGGCGCAGCTTCGCTGGGACGATGGCACTCGGCGCAGCTTTTGAAAAAGATGGGCGCAATGTCTTTATTGAACGTGATGGCGTTCCCCGTGCGATGCGCTGAAGCGGAAGGCAACAGTGCGAAGACGGCAAAACACAGCGATAACCCTGCGAGTGGGTAACGGATTTTCATGGCGGCTCCTTTTTGTGTATGTAACAACCCTCAACTACCTGATGCGATAACAACGGGCGAAAGCTATCACCGCGCGAAAAATTTATTTGCGGTTCAGCTTCCAATGTTCCCGTAACAACGGAATCAAGCCTCTGCGTTACGACGGCGCCTTACGACGGCGCCTTACGACGGTGGATGACCGGCGCTACTGATAAATTCGGAATGCGCCGGCGAAAAGCGACACGCGCCGAAATTATTTTTGCATTTTCAGAAATTGCTCTTGTCAGCCCTGAGCGCCCGTGTGTTAGATTCCGCGCTGCTTTATCCATTGCCCGCGGCATGTCCTGGCTTCAGTCTTATGAGTAACCAAACGCTTTCAGCGGCGGAAATCACGCACTTGCTCGTCGCGTGGAGCGAAGGCGATGTCGCCGCGCTCGCCCAACTCGCACCGCTCGTGCATTCAGAATTGCACCGCATCGCCCAACGCCACTTGGCGCGCGCCAAGGCCGGGCAGTTGTTGCAAACGTCGGCGCTGATTAACGAAGCCTATCTGCGCTTGATTGATTGGAAGGACGTGCAATGGCAAAACCGCGCGCACTTTTTCGCCGTGGCCGCGCAACTGATGCGGCGCGTGTTGGTGGACGAATACCGCGAACAGCAAGCGCGCAAACGCGGCGGTGAAGCCTTGCGCGTCTCGCTCGCCGAAGCCGAAGCCCACGTCGAAGAGCGCAGCGCCGATCTCGACGCGCTCGACGACGCGCTCAAAAGCCTCGCGCGGCTGGATGAACGCAAAAGCAAGATTATTGAGTTACGTTATTTCGGTGGCTTGAGCGTAGAGGAAACGGCAGCGGTGTTGCAGGTGTCTACGCGGACGATCAACCGCGAATGGAGCCTCGCGCAGGCTTGGCTGTTTCGTGAACTGAGCAAAGCCTGAGATGAAAAACGCCTTGCCTAATTCGGTTGAACTCTTTCAGCAAGCCGAGCGGCTTTATTACTCTGCGCTCGAACTGGATGCTTACGCGCGCAGAGCGTTTCTTATCGAAGCCTGCGCTGATAACGAAGCACTGCGCCGCGAAGTCGAATCGTTGCTCGCTGCGCATGAGCAAGCGGGCAGCTTCATCGCGGGCAATGCCGTAGCCGATCAAGCCAACCGCAACGCCGACTCAGCTTCCATCGAAGACCAGCCGACGGCGATGTTGCCGAATCCGTTGCTGAATTCAGAACAACGCACCATCAATCAATATCGCATCATCTCAATGTTGGGGCGTGGCGGGATGGGCGAAGTCTGGCGCGCCGAAGATACGCGGTTGAAACGGCAGGTCGCGCTGAAATTGTTGCCCGCCGAATTCACCAACGAAGCCGAACGCTTGCGCCGCTTCGAACAGGAAGCCTTAGCCATCTCGGCGCTCAATCATCCGAACATCATCACCATTCACGAAATCGGCGAGAGCGACGCGGGCCGTTTCATCGTGATGGAACTGGTTGCGGGGCGAACCTTGCGCGAATTGGCGGTGAAAGCGATTGCAATGGATGACTTGCTGGGCTGGGGCGTGCAACTGGCGCAGGCCTTGCGCGCGGCGCACGCGGCGGGCATTACGCATCGTGACATCAAGCCCGACAATTTGATGGTGCGCGCAGACGGTTACGTCAAGGTGCTTGATTTCGGCCTCGCGCGCCTCGACGACAGCCGTCATCTCGTGGCCGAAGCGCATACGCAATCAGGCATGCTGTTGGGCACGGTGAAATACATGTCGCCCGAACAGGCGCGCGGCGAAAAGGCGACGCACGCGACTGACATCTTCGCGCTCGGCCTGGTGTTTTATGAACTGGCGACGGGAAGGCATCCGTTCAACGCGACGACGTTGCTGGCGACGTTGCAACAGATCACGAACGATGTGCCGCCCGCGCCCATCACGTTGAATCAGCAACTGCCCGTCGCATTCGATGCGCTCATTCAACGCATGTTGGCAAAGCAAGCGCGCGCGCGCCCGACAGCGGCTGAGGTCGAGCGCGAGTTGCGCGTGATCGCGCGGCAAAACGACAGCGCAACGGGGCGCGACAGCAAGGCGGCTACGCCAATCACGCATAAAGTCCCATCTCGTCCCATCGCTCCCATCGTCGGACGTGAAACCGAACGCC
>JAYUCP010000050.1:0-2606 GCA_043740245.1 Acidobacteriota bacterium
GCGCGCGACCAAAGGCGAGAAAGAGTTGCACGAAGGCGACCTGGAACTCTCTTATTACGAGAACGACGAATTGGACGTGGATCAATTGATCCGCGAACAACTTGAACTGGCGCTGCCGGTGCGCGTGCTCTGCCAGGCGGAATGCCGTGGGCTTTGTCCCCAATGCGGCGCCGATTTGAATACTGAGGCTTGCAATTGCCCGCCGCTCACGGATCCGCGCTGGCAGGAACTGGCCGAGTTGAAAGCGCAACTCGAAACGCAAGACTGAACTTTTAACGATTTATCTTTGGAGATACGACTATGCCGAATCCGAAACGACGCCACTCGAAATCACGCGGCCGCAAGCGCCGCACGCACGACGCCCTGACCGCCGTCGGCTCATCCGCCTGCTCGAATTGCCAGGCGCCCAAGTTGCCGCATCGCGTTTGCGCCAAATGCGGGTACTATGACGGACGTCAAGTAATCGCCAAAGCGGCGGTTTAGTTTAAGTTGAAGTACCCTACCAAAAAAGGATGAGACGAGGGTTTCATCCTTTTTCCTTGTCCGCTGGACGGTCTGAACTTCACTCGCATGCTGACCACCATCGCCGTTGATGCAATGGGCGGGGACAATGCACCCGCCATCGAAATCGAAGGCGCAATTCAAGCGGCGCACGACCTGCGCGTCCGCATTCTGCTGGTCGGAAAAGAAGACATCATCCGCGCGGAACTGGCCCGGCAAGGGGTCGAGAACCCGCGCCAGCACCGCTTACACATCGAAATCGTCCACGCCAGCGAAGTCGTCACCATGGAAGACTCGGTCGCGCACGCGGTGCGCCGCAAACGCGACTCTTCGATCCGCGTGGCGGCCAAGCTGGTGCGCGATGGCCAGGCGCACGGACTGGTCAGCGCGGGCAACACGGGCGCGGTGATGATGACGGCGAAGCTGGTGCTGGGCACCTTGCCCGCCGTTGATCGGCCTGCGCTGGCCGGCATCTTCCCTACCTCGAAAGGGCGCGGCACGGTGCTGCTGGATGTGGGCGCGAATGCCGAATGCAAGCCGGAACACTTGAACCAGTTCGCGGTAATGGGTTCGGTTTACTCGCGCAACATTCTGGGTGTGGATAATCCGAAGGTCGGGTTGATGAGCATCGGCGAAGAAGAGATCAAGGGCAACGATCTGACCAAAGAGACGCTGCGCCTCTTGCGCGCCGCGCCGGTCAATTTCATCGGCAATGTCGAAGGGCGCGACATCTTCACCGGCGATGTGGACGTGATCGTTTGCGATGGTTTCACCGGCAACGTCATTCTCAAAACCAGCGAAGGCCTGGTCGCGGCGATCATGAATTTGCTGCGCGGCGAACTCGGCCAGACCTATCTGACGCAGGCCGGCGCGTTGCTGGCGCGCACGGCCTTTCAAAACGTCAAGAAACGGCTGGACTATTCCGAACTCGGCGGCGCGCCGCTGCTCGGCGCGAAACAGTTGACCGTCATCTGTCACGGCAGTTCGACGCCCAAGGCGATTCGCAACGCCATCCGCATTGCCAAAGAGTTTTACAAAGGCAAACTCAACGAGAGTATCGAAGAAGAACTGAGCAAGGTTGCGGCCGCTAATCCCTAACCAACGCACCGCCTGCAACCAACGTACGCATGAGCAAACTAGCATTCATCTTTCCCGGCCAGGGTTCGCAACACGCAGGCATGGGGCGCGAATTGGCCGACGCCTTCCCGGTTGCCAAAGCAGCCTTTGATGACGCCGATAAAGCGCTGGGCTTTGCGCTCAGCAACCTTTGTTTCGAGGGGCCTGAGGCGGATTTGCAACTCACCGCCAATACCCAGCCCGCGATTCTGACTGCTTCAATTGCCGCTTTTCGTGTTTTAGCGGAACAAGGATTTCAACCCGATTTCGTGGCTGGTCACAGCTTGGGCGAGTACTCCGCTCTGGTGGCGGCGGGCGCGTTGCCACTCAGCGTAGCCGTCAAGCTGGTGCGGCAGCGCGGCGAATTTATGCAAGCGGCCGTTCATGTCGGCATTGGGGCGATGGCCGCCATCCTGGGGATCGAAGCCGCAAAGGTAGCTGAAGCTTGCGCGGCGGCAGCGCAGGGCCAGGTTTGCGCGCCTGCGAATTTCAATACGCCGACGCAAATCGTCATCGCGGGCGAGGCCGCCGCCATCGAACGCGCCAGCGAAGAATGCAAAGCGCGCGGCGCGCGCCGTGTAGTGTTGCTCAAGGTCAGCGCGCCTTTTCATTGCGCGTTGATGCTGCCCGCGCAAGAACAGATGCAACCGCTGCTGGCCGTGACTGCGTTCAACACACTGCAATTCCCTCTCGTCAATAACGTGGATGCCGTGCTGACACGCGATGGAGCGCAAGCGCGCGCGGCTCTAGTGCGCCAGATTTCAGCGGCAGTGCGCTGGACTGACAGCATCACCTTGCTGTTGGAGCAAGGCGTCACCACCTTTGTCGAAGTCGGTCCCGGCAAGGCGCTGACCGGCATGGTCAAAGCGATTGCCAAGGAACTTAGTAAAGAAGTCGTACTGCTCAACGTCGAAAATTCTGAGAGCCTGCAAGCGACAATATCGGTTTGGGACAAATCTCCATCGTAGGGGCAGACCTGTGTGTCTGCC
>JAYUCP010000051.1:0-6357 GCA_043740245.1 Acidobacteriota bacterium
CGCGTGAGCAAGGGCTTTACTGGCAGCAGACAGCCCTTGCTCACGCGCGGGCTACTGACACGCCGTCCCACTCGATTTAGCCACTACCCTAAAAGCTAAGCACCATTTTATTTATGCAGGTTGCTATTGTTACACATATAGTGTCGCCTTATCAGGCTGAGCTTTTCAATACGATTGCCGCCACTAAGCAACTTGAACTAAAGGTCGTCTATTTACATCGTATGTCGCCAGAGCGGCTTTGGACTGCCAAACCGCCCCAACACCATGCCTTTTATCTGGATGGAGAGTCGAATTCTTTTGCGGAAGTTAAGGCAGTTGTCAGCCAGGCTGATCTAGTAGTCTTTAATTACTACATAGAAAGAGCAGCGCGTCATTTATTAAAAGTACGCGTCGCCAGTAACAAACCCTGGTGTTTTTGGGGAGAACGTCCTGGGTACCGGAATCCCGGTTGGTTAGGAAGACTATTTCGGCAATGGGCACTGTCTGACCTGCACGTTTCTAAAGCGCCAATCTGGGGAATCGGTCAATTTGCCGTCCAAGGGTATCAACAAGAATTTGGCACACAGCGTAGGTATTGCAATCTGCCATATTTTTCTGACCTTGAACGCTTTCAGCAAGGCAATGGCAGCGTGAAAACAGACTCTGAGCGCGTGTTTCTTTTCTCAGGCTCGCTCATTCACCGAAAGGGAGTTGATATACTTGCTCGCGCCTTTATGCGGCTGCTTCAAGATTATCCGAATGTTCGCCTTAAGCTGATGGGCGGTGGTGAGTTACATAACACGCTTAGGCGAGAATTTGGGTCGGCTCGAAATAAAATAGATATTTTAGGCTTCAAAGACTGGTCAGAACTCCCCACCTATTATCACTCAGCCGATGTCCTCTGCGTGCCATCACGTTATGACGGCTGGGGATTGGTTGTGCCCGAGGGGCTGGCGGCAGGGTTACCTGTGATCGCGACAGACCAGATGGGCGCTGCACTTGAATTCGTTCGGACGGGAGAAAATGGTTGGTTAATCCCAGCGGGAGATGAGCAAGCGCTATACGAAACGCTGTGCGCGGCGGCAGCCCTTCCGAAGACGCAGTTGTCTGAGTTATCCCAGAACGCCAGCAACAGCATACGTGAGCACAGCTTACAGAATGGAGCCAAACGGTTTATTGATGCTGCTTTGGCCGCTCATCGCGAATGGGCTGGTTGATGATTTGATTTCCTATCTGGGATCAAGCTGCCCGCTGACCAAGTGCGAATAACTGACTCGGGTATTGAATTGGAAGGTGAAACCGGAGATTCGGTGAAGAAGACGATAACAGACGGTTATGTTGAATACTCTTACCAATCAGCGGCGGCTCCGCATACAAACGAATACTTGTGGAAAACGGTTGCCGAGGTTTTACCTGCTCCGCCCGGAAGGTTATTTGAACTTGGTTGCGGAAACGGATTTACAGCCAACCTATTAACACTGATGGGGTATGAAGTTACTGCTGTTGATTCGTCAAAAAGCGGCATTGCACAAGGAAAAAAGGCTTATCCCGAGTTAAATCTAAATGAAGGCTCGGCCTATGATGATTTAGCCGGTAAATATGGTCAGTTTCCTGTCGTGTTGAGTTTGGAAGTGATTGAACACATTTACGACCCGCGCTGTTATGCCAGAACCTTTTATGATCTGTTGGTGCCCGGCGGTCTGGGCGTTATCTCTACGCCCTATCACGGGTACCTGAAAAACCTGGCCCTGGCAATTACTGGCAAACTTGACAGTCACTTTACTGTGTTAGGGGATGGCGGGCATATCAAATTCTTTTCTGCTGCAACATTGACACAATTATTGCTGGAGACAGGTTTTGAGCGACCTGAGATTTATCGCGCCGGGCGCATTCCGCCGCTGGCAAAATCCATGATCGCGGTGTTCAAAAGGCCACTTGCGATGAAGGCCGAGCGGGCGTGAATGTTTTACACGTCATTCCCGGTGTCGCACCGCGTTATGGGGGCCCGAGCCATGCAATTATTCAAATCTGTGCCAATTTACAGGCGAATGGCGTCGCAACAGTGATTGCGACCACTAATGCGGATGGCAACGCGGTGTTACCTGTTCAACTGGGTGAAATCCAAAATTACCAAAACATTCCGACGATCTTTTTTCAAAGGGATGTTAGTGAGGCGTTCAAATACTCGCGGCGCCTGGCTGATTGGCTGATGACGAATGTGACTGACTACGATCTGGTGCACATTCACGCGGTTTTCTCGCACGCGTGTCTTGCGGCTGCGCGCGCCTGCCGTCGGCATGGCGTGCCATACATTGTCAGAACGATTGGCAACCTCGATCCGTGGAGCCTGGCGCAAAAAACCTGGCGCAAAAAACTCTTTTGGCATCTGGGCGTCAAGCAGATGTTGCGGGGCGCGGCGGCTATCCATTACACCTCGCGGGCAGAACAACAATTGGCGGAAGCGGCTTTGGGTTTGCAACGCGGCGTGGTTATTCCGCTGGGAGTGGATGAAGCTTTGCTGCAACTTGCGCCTGCCACAAACTCTTTTCTAATTCAAAACCCTGCACTCACCGACAGCCCTTATGTGCTGACGCTTTGCCGGTTGCATCCCAAAAAGAATTTGGAGACGTTGATCGAACTCTTTTTGCGATTAACTGCTAGGCAAGAATTGAATAACTGGAAATTGGTCATCGCCGGTGAGGGCGAGCCTGAGTATGTTGAACAATTAAAGCAAATGGTGAAAGAGGCGGGCGGGGAAGCGCGGGTGTTATTCGCCGGTTGGTTACAAGGAGAGGAAAAGCGGGGGGCCTTGCGTGCGGCCAGCTTGTTTGCGCTGCCGTCGTATCAGGAAAATTTTGGTCTCTCAGTGGTCGAAGCGATGGCGTGCGGAGTGCCGGTATTAATTACAGAAGGTGTTAATCTCGCCGACGAAGTAACTGCGGCAACGGCGGGATGGGTTGTCTCATTTGATAAACAGGAAATCGAAACGGCCTTACACACGGCGCTGAACGATGCGTCTGAACGCGCGGTTCGCGGGCAAGCAGCGCGTGAATTGGTGCTCCGGCAGTACCGGTGGCCTGCGGTGGGCGCACAGTTGGCGCGCTTGTACGCCGATATTTGTGGTCAGCGGAATTGAACCAGGCTTTAGCGGTAATGGAAATAAACCACGGGGAAGAAGGGAACACGGGGAGGCAAAGCGAAACGTTAAGTCAAATTACGCCTTTGATTTTGACTTATAACGAGGCGCCGAATGTCGCCCGAACGCTGGAATCGTTACGCTGGGCCAGTCGAGTCGTCGTGCTCGATTCCGGTTCGACCGATCAAACCGAACAACTCTGCCGGCAATTCACCAATGTTGACTGGCACGTGCGCCCGTTTGATGCGCACGGGCGGCAATGGGAATACGGCATACGCCAAACCGGGATCGTTGATGGTTATGTGCTGGCACTGGATGCTGACATGGCGGTGCCTCCGGCCTTTGTCGTGGAATTAGAACGGCAATTTTTGCCTGGCAATTATGCGGGCGGCATTACGCCGTTTGAATACCGTATCCTGGGCCAGGCGTTAAAGGGGTCGGTCTATCCGGCGCAATTGCGCGTGTTCAAACCGCACGAGGTAAAAGTAACTCAGCCTGGGCATACACAGGAATTTGCTGCGGCGGGGCCGCTCTATCAATTCAAAGCCAAACTTATTCACGACGACTGCAAACCGCTCGAGCGTTGGGTGTCATCCCAGTTGAAATACTCAGCGTTAGAACTGCAACGCATCTCGAGTGAGAGGCAGTTGCGTTGGCGCGACCGCTTGCGCCAACTCGGGTTGATGCCGTTGCTGATTGGACCCTATGCCTATTTCAGAGCCGGCGGGCCATTCGCGGGTGTGGCGGCAGCGCGTTATGCCTATGAACGCTTGGTGTTTGAATGTTTGTTGGCGCAGCGGGTTCTGACCACGCGCATGGAAAAAGAAAGTAAGCCGGAAGCATGAAAGTTGGCTGTGCTTGGCTGTTATTGTGTTATGCCTTGGCCAGTGTTTAATATCGTTGCAATAGCTTGAGGCGCCGGAAGGAATGTGAATGTGCGGTATTGCCGGTCTGGTCAAATTTGAAAACAATGGGTTCGATTTAGGCGCGGTGGCGGCGCGGGTATTGCCGCATCTGAATCATCGCGGGCCCGATGATCGCGGCCTGCTGGTCTTGTCAGAAGGTCGTTGTGCGCTCATCCATACGCGCCTTTCCATTCTCGATCTTTCGCCCGCCGGGCATCAGCCGATGGCTACGCCGGATGGCCGTTACTGGATCACGTATAACGGCGAAATCTACAACTTCCGTGAGTTGCGCCAGCAACTGCTCGATCACGGGGAACAGTTCGCTTCGCAATCCGACACCGAAATCATTCTGAAACTTTATGCGCGCGACGGGGCCGCTTGTCTGGCCCACTTGCGCGGCATGTTCGCCTTTGCGATTTGGGATGACACGCGCCAGGAATTGTTTGTGGCGCGTGACCGGCTGGGTATCAAGCCGCTTTATTACTATGCGCAAAATGGGCAGTTCCTGTTCGCCTCAGAAGTGCGCGCGCTGCTGGCCACAGAGTTGGTTCCGCGCCGTTTGGATGCGGTGGCGCTGTCTGAATATCTGGCCTATCAATCGGTGCCTGCGCCACGCACCTTGATTGAGGGTGTGCGTTTGTTGCCGCCGGGCAGTTGGCTGAAAGTTGCGGCTGACGGGCGTGTAACCGAGACGCGCTATTGGGATGCGCTGGCCGCTGCCGAATCAGTTGAACCGGGGCAAAGTTATGAAACCAGCAAACGCCGCGTCAACGAATTGCTGCACGAAGCGGTCGCTTTGCATTTGGTCAGCGATGTGCCCGTCGGAGCTTTTCTTTCGGGCGGGATTGATTCGACGGCGATTGTGGCGTTGATGCGCGCGGCGGGGCAACAGCCGCATACCTTTTCGATTGTCTTTGACGAACACGCCTTTGACGAAGCGCATTACGCGCGGTTGGCGGCGACGGCTGTGCGCGCCGAACACACCGAAATTCGTTTGGATGACCAGCGTTTGCTAGCCGAATTGCCGGCGGCTTTGCAGGCGATGGATCAACCGACCGGTGACGGCATTAATTCATACGTGGTCTCTCAGGCAGTGCGGGCCGCCGGGGTCAAGGTGGCGCTGTCGGGTTTGGGCGGCGATGAATTGTTTGGCGGCTATCCGTCGTTCGCGCGCTTGGGCAAACTCAAACGGTATCTGCGTCTGTGGGGCAATCTGCCTGCGGCGCTGCGCCAGACGGTCGGGCAGACGACTGAATTTTTGCGCGGCGCTTCGATTGCGGCGGCCAAAACCTCTGCGCTACTGGCCAGCGATGGACAACTGGCCACGATCTATCCATTGATCCGCCAGGTGTTGTCGCCCGCGCAACGCCAGTCGTTGTTGACCGAACAATTTTTGCAGCGTGGCCTGGGCGAAGCCGATCCTTATCAGCCAATGTTGCACGCGGCGTTTGCGGGCTCCCACGCCGGGTTTATCTCGCAAATTTCCTATGCCGAGGCGCGCACTTACATGCACGATGTGCTGTTGCGCGATACCGATCAAATGAGCATGGCCCATGCCTTGGAAGTGCGCGTGCCCTTGCTCGATCACAAACTGGTTGAATACGTGCTGGGTTTGCCCGATGAACACAAAATCTCGAACGGCACGCCCAAACGCTTGCTGGTCGAAAGCCTGGGCAAATTGTTGCCGCCCGAAATCGTTCATCGGCCCAAACGCGGTTTCACCTTGCCCTTTGATGTGTGGATGCGCGGCGAACTGCGCGCCTATTGCGAAACGCGGCTCGCGCCTGACCGTATTGGCGCGCGGCGAATTTTCCAGTCCGCCCAAGTGACGCGGTTGTGGCAGCGGTTTTTAGAGCGCCGGCCCGATGTGTCGTGGTCGCGGTTGTGGGTGTTGGTGACGTTGGAAGAGTGGTTGGAACGGCATCAGATTGTGGTTGGGTGAAGGGAATCGGCAACAGATAAACGCCGCAAAGACGCAGATTTGTTGGGTGGGAGAACCACAGGAATAGAGAGAGGATTCTGAAAGTCGGCGCGCAATTGGGACATGAAGATTTTGCCGGAAGAGTTTTATGATTCAATTGAGCAATCCGGTCAGATACCGCCCGGTTGGAAACCGGCACGTGGGCTACGCAAGGTAAAAGTCAAAAACCAAGTTGTGCTGGCGGCACTCCGGCTGCATTACCCAGGCGAGTGGCGGAAAATTTATCGGCCTGGGCGCGATGGCACAGAGATTCATTACCTGATGTTACGCAGTAAGAAAGTCGATCTTGGACTTGACACGTTCTTTGTGCCGGAGGCACAGCGGACATTAGCCGGTGGTGGAACGCAGTGAAACCA